>NZ_JBSXOH010000101.1:0-128587 GCF_056859355.1 Cyclobacterium sp. L-R | reverse complement strand
AAGTGTTGCAATCGCAAGAAAATCAGACTGTTTGGAGATTTTAGCATAGCACCGCTATGGTGAAATTGAAAACAGCAACGAAGTGGCTGATTTTAAAGCGATTTCAGCACGTAATAGAATGTCTATTGCATATTTCGGGTTTAATAAATTACACCATAAACATGAAACAAAACACCTACTTCAAACTAGACTCAAAAAAAAGTACTTAGCAAAAGGAGGGATCTTATTTTGTTTACAATAATTTTTAATTTTCAGGCAAGGCAAATGCCACATAAGCATCACCCGCAGGAGTGCCCAACCTATTCGCTCCACCAGCTGCAATGACTACATATTGCCTCCCCTCGACTTCAAAAATTGAAGGAACTGCATACCCTCCAAATGGAAGTTTGTATTCCCAAAGGATTTCTCCCGTGGAAACATCAAAAGCCCTGAACATTTCATCAGGTGTCCCTCCCATAAAAACCAGTCCACCGGCAGTGGCTACACAACCCCCAAAATTCTGTGTTCCGGTAGGTGCTACTCCCCTTTCTTTTAATTTAGGATATTCACCCAAGGGCACCTTCCATTTAATGGTATTTGTTGTTAAATCAATGGCATTCAAAGTACCCCAAGGTGGCATACTTGCTGGAAAACCTTCCTCATCTGTAAAAAGTCGAAAGCCTTGTAAAACATACCTGTCTGTGGCTCCTGCTTCCTCTTTGATATCATGGATAGGATCCGATACAGGCTCTACTTCAAGCAAGTAATCCAATAACGCATTTAACTTTTCTTTATTGAAACCTTGAAATGCTGGCATCAAACCATTCCCCTGAGTAATTATCTTAGCCAAAGATTCTCGTGAATGCCTGTCTTTTATGTTTTTCAGGGAAGGAAATGCATCCGTTAGGCCTTGTAAGTCTGCACCATGACAGTTGGAGCAATTGGAAAGATAAGTACTTCTCCCAGGTAGCATTCCATTCAAACCGTTACCATCTTGATTTTCAGAAATATTACGTAACTGTAAAATCATGGGTATTTCATTCGCATTGACATAGAGCATTTGGTTGACAGGGTCATAGGAGGCCCCTCCCCAAATCATTCCTCCTCTTGTGGCTGGATTGGTGATTGTTCCCTCCAGACTCGGGGGAGTGTACATACCTTCGTTGCGGTATTTTTTAAATTCATTTTTCGCATAAGCATTGGCTTCAGCAGAAATATTTGTCAAACTTGTACTGTCCAAGCCTTGTCTCACAACGGTAATTCCTTGATTAAACTTTTGGGTGGGATGTGCTACTTCTCCGGGCACATAGGAAGGAGGTGCATTTTTTACTTCCATATCCATTAAGGATTCTCCCGTTATCCTGTCCAATATTATCAGCTCTCCCATTTTAGTTGGTTGTACCAGCGCTTTCACTGTACCATTTTCAGTAGGCAGATCCACCAAAGTGGCCGCACAAGGCAAGTCATAATCCCAAATATCATGGGTAACTGCCTGATAATGCCATTTCCTTTCCCCTGTTCTAGCATCCAAGGCTACGATAGAATTCCCAAAAAGATTTTCTCCTATCCTGTTTCCTCCATAAAAATCATAGGCTGGAGATCCTGTGGAAACATACACCCAACCTTGTTCCTCATCCAAACTCAATCCTCCCCAGTTATTTGTTCCCCCATAGTTTTCTCCTTCCTGCCAACGCCAAGTATCATATCCAACCTCACCTTCTTTTGGAATGGTATGAAATATCCATTCAAAAGCACCCGTTTTGGCATTGTATGCCCTAATATGTCCGGGAGAAGCATCATAACCCTCCCCTGTTGCTGAACCAATAATTAGCAAATCTCCAAACACTACCCCAGGTGTACTAAGAGAAATAGAAAGGCTTTCCGGATCAACACCGAGGTTTTTACGCAAATCTAGCTTCCCTTCTTCCCCAAATTCAGAGACCAATTCTCCCGATTCACCATCTATAGCAAAAAGATAATGGCCAACTGCCATAAAAATGCGAATGCGCTCCCCTTCCTTATAGTGAAAAAAACCTCTATTTACTCCTCCTGACTGACTGTAAAGCTCAGGGTCAAAACGCCAAAGCTCTGTTCCCTTTTCAGCGTCTAATGCTATCAAATCAAGCTGGGGAGAACTCACGTACATGACCTTCCCTATAATCATTGGATTGCATTCCATGGGTGTTCTCTCCTTACTGTCACCCGTATGAAAAGTCCATGCTGGCTGCAAAAAATGAACATTCTCCTTGTTTATTTGATCCAAACCTGAAAACTGAGCCGCTGTTTTTGAAGCACGATAATGCTCCCATGTACGGTAATCTTTTGCTTTAGAGTTATTGTTTTCCTGTGAACAAGAAAAGACTACTGCTAGACAAATTAAAACCAGAAAACTTTTAGTTGTTCTTAACATCCCTTTCAATTTTCTCTTCAAATGGCCACTCAGAATCCTCTGTCCTGGAACTTTGCATTAAGCCTTTTATTTCTTCTACTACTTCAGGGTATTCCCTGGCCAAGTCTTTAGTCTCCCCTGGATCTTGCTCTAGGTCATAAAGCTGAATCGTTTCATTTCCTTCAAAAACATTTAACTTTATTCCTTTCCATTTACCTTTTCTTATTGCCTGTTTTCCTCCCTTTTCATGAAACTCCCAGTAAAGGTGGGAATGAGTAGGTTGGCTGTCGGTGCCTAAAAGGGTGGGAAGGAATGAGATTCCATCCAAAGTCCCTACCGTTTCAATTCCTACAATATCAGAAAATGTAGGCAAAATGTCCCAAAAAGCACTAACATGGTCAGTTTCACTTCCTTTTTTGACTTTTGTAGGCCAACTTACAATCATTGGCACATGAATCCCACCCTCATACAAGTCTCTTTTGTATCCCTGAAAAGGGCCATTGCTATTGAAAAAATCCGGATCTGCTCCTCCTTCAAGATGTGGACCGTTATCTGAAGTAAAAATAACAATAGTGTTTTCCACAAGATTTAATTCCTCCAATTTGCTTACGATCTGACCAACATGATCATCCAATAAGGTGACCATGGCGGCAAAAGCAGCGTGAGGATAAGCCTGTGATCCGTAACCACCCGCCTTATATCGTGGATGTTCGGGATCGTCTAACCCATCATAATAAGTTTCAGGTCCCAGTTTGCTTTCATATTGATAAGGTGGTTCAGGATTTGTTTTGGTGAGGAATTTTTCCATGTATTCTTCTGGAGCAAAAAGTTCTGCATGTGGAACAATAGTAGGGACAAACATAAAGAAAGGAGTATCTTTATTCTTCTCAATAAAGGCCAATCTTTTTTCCTGAATAAGGTTAGGTGCATATTGCCCTTGTTCCGTCCCCTGATTGCCTTCAAGTTTTACAATTTTATCATTGTCCCATAACTCTCTAGGATAATAATTATGAGCAATTGTCTGACTGTTAAAACCGAAAAACACATCAAAACCCTGATTGAGTGGTTCTCCCTCTGATCCTGGATAACCCAAACCCCATTTCCCGAAAGCACCGGTTGCATATCCAGCTTCTTTCAATAAAGTAGCCAAGGTTTGTGTTCCTTCTTTTAATGGGAATTGGCCTCCGTTTAAACCCCTGTTACCTCTTACCTGAGTATGGCCTGTATGTAATCCCGTCATCAGTGCAGAACGGGAGGGTGCGCAAACAGTGGTGCCTGCGTAATGCTGGGTAAAAACCATTCCCTCAGCCGCCAATTTATCAATATTTGGGGTTTTGAATTTAGTCTGACCTAGAAAGCTCAGGTCTCCATAGCCAAGGTCATCAGCAAGAATATAAATGATATTTGGCTTTTCAAGGACTTCTTCTTCCTTGCTACTGGCGCAAGATACTGCAGCTATTAAAAAAATGGCCGAAAGCAGTGTATAATTGGGTAAACTATTTTGAATAAATTTCATTTTGGCTTTTATGATTAATTGTTCTTCTCTGAATACAGTCCAGTGTCTCCTTTTTCTAGTTGAACCAAGAGCTGCTCAACCAATTCAGGCTGCTCAGCTGCTATATTTTTTTTCTCCAAAGGATCATTGATATGGTCGTACAATTCAATTTTCGGCGTTTCCTCTCTAAAATATTTCATCAAGCGATACTTGTCTGTTCGCATTGAAATACCATTATTAAAGTAACTAAAGGCCAAGGCTTCTCTGCTCTCGTCTTTCCCCTCTTTAATCAATGGCATCAGACTTTGCCCATCCAATTGGAAATTGGTAGGAATGTCTGTTAGTTCCATTAAGGTCGGGTAAAGGTCAATACTGCTGACAGGCATATCCGAAGAAATTCTGCGGGCTTCCTGACCCGGGACCTTTATTATTAAGGGACTTCTTAACGCAGTTTCAAAAATGGTATGTTTACCCCATACTCTTTGGTCTCCAAGATGCCATCCATGATCGCCCCACACTACAACAATGGTATTATCGGACAAGCCCAACTCATCTAGCTCCTGCATAACTTTACCTACCAAGGCATCACTGTAACTTACTGCTGCATAATATGCATGCCTAAGCTTTCTGGCATACTCATCTGATAAGGGCTGCTCTAGACTGGCTTTTTCTTCTCCCAGAGCATACTGATTAAACTCACCATTTCTTTGTAAACTGCTCAAATCAATATTTTCGGGAATATCCGGAGCCCCTGATAAAGGAATTTCATCCCTATCGTACAAGTCCCAATACTTTTTGGGAGAAGTAAATGGCAAGTGAGGTTTAAATAAACCCAAGCCCATAAAAAACGGCTCTTCTTTATCCGCCAATTCTCTAAGTTTTTTTATGGCCAATTGAGTAGAAAGTCCATCTGGATAACCTTCATCAGATACATCTCCTGCCTCGTATGGTTTCACCTGTTTCTTTTTACCTTGCCTGTTTGAGCCATCTGCATAGCCGAAAAAAGCATTCCAGCCATTCCCCCACTTTCCTGCATCAAAAAGCATCTCATCCCAACTGTAAGGCATTTCCGCCTTTGCTCCTTCGGGGCTTTCTTCATAACCATAAACAAGACCTTCTATTGAATGACTGATTTTGCCAATGCCAACTGTATAATAACCATTCCTTTTCAGGTGATGAACAAAACTTTCCGGTCGTTCTCCTTCAGGCACATCGGCCATCATTTTTTCAATGGCAGAATTTTTTAGATGCGCTCGACTACTTGGAAGCATTCCTGTAAGTATACTACAACGGGAAGCACCACAGGTAGGCACCTGAACGTAGTGATTTTCAAAAATTGTCCCTGAATTACCTATGGCATCCAAATTGGGCGTCTTGATGATTTCATTTCCATAAATACCCAGTTCGGGCCTTAGGTCATCAATGGCAATAAATAAAATATTGTAGGGTTTCTTCTCCTGTACATCCGTTCCACAGGACTGAAATAAACCGGTAAAAATAAGACAGTAGAGTAAAATATTTTTTGGAGACATTGGGTGTATTTATATTTGACAAAATTCAGGTTAAAGCAATTTAAATATAAAGGTTAATCATGTAAATAAAAACATACTTTTATTGGGCGGTAAAATCCTTTAATAATAAATGGAAGTGTAGATCAAATTATAGACCCAGCATATAATAAAGTCATGAAAGAAAAATAGCCGCTTTTTGAACAATCCACTTCCTTTTAGCTTAAAATTATAATTCTTTTTACCTTGTAATAAATAAATTTCAAACTCCTCTGAGATTTTCAAAAATGCCTATACTTCCAAAAAGAAAAGTTAAAATCAGTCCCCCAGCAGAAACAGCCGCCGGGCTAAAATCCATACAGACCGTTGCCTATAGAATCTGGGAGGAGACCCATATAGGAAAAGGAGTGAAAACCCTTTTTAAACTTAACCAACCCAATGGCTTTGATTGTCCGAGCTGTGCCTGGCCAGATCCTGATGCAGATAAAGTCTCCAAAATCGCAGAATATTGTGAAAATGGTGCCAAAGCTGTAGCTTGGGAAGGAAGTTCAAAAAGCATTGACGATTCCTTTTTCGAGCAAAACAGCATTGAGGATTTATTGGAGAAATCAGATCATTGGCTGGAAAAGCAAGGTAGGCTCACTCGACCTATGGTATTAAAAGAGAAGGATACGCATTACACACCTATTACTTGGAAAGCTGCCTTTGACCTGATTGCCACAGAACTCAATGCCCTTGACACACCTGACCAAGCCATTTTCTATACTTCAGGCCGAACTAGCAATGAAGCCGCTTTTCTCTACCAGTGTTTTGTAAGGCAATTCGGCACCAACAATCTCCCTGATTGTTCTAATATGTGCCATGAAGCATCAGGTAAAGCCCTAACTGATACCCTAGGAATTGGTAAAGCTTCCGTAGTGCTAAATGATATTCCAAAAGCAGATTTATTGATAGTGATGGGGCAAAACCCTGGGACCAATGCACCCAGAATGCTTACGGCAATGGAGGAATTGAAAAACAAGGGAGGAAAGATCATTTCAGTGAATCCTTTGCCGGAAACAGGCTTATTGCAATTTCGCCATCCGCAAAAACCTTGGGAGTGGATTGGAAAACCTACATCTATACATGACCTTCACTTACAGGTAAAAGTCAACGGGGACCTACCTTTGTTGAAAGCCTTGCTTAAAATGCTTTTAGAAGCAGAAAAACAAAATCCTGGAAAAGTATTTGATCATGCATTTATCTCAGAAAAAACCACTGGCTATCAAGAGCTTTGCGCGAATATTGAAAAATGCAAATTGGACCAGTTAATCTTGGAAAGTGGCGTTCCTGAAAATCAAATTAAGGAAGCTGCCAATCTTCTTATAGAAAAGAAAAACATTATCATCGCCTGGGCGATGGGCATTACCCAACATAGAAATGCAGAAAACACCATAAGAGAAATCGTAAATATCCTTTTGTTGAAGGGAGCTATAGGAAAACCAGGGGCTGGCACTCTACCGGTAAGAGGGCACTCCAATGTTCAGGGTGACCGAACCATGGGAATATGGGAAAAAATGCCAGAACGCTTTATGCAGCGGTTGGGAAAAGCCTTTGACTTTCAACCTCCTAAAAAAGAAGGTGTTCATGCTGTGGGCGCTATTCAGGCCATGGCTAATGGTAAAGGCAAAGTTTTTATGGGGATGGGTGGTAATTTCGCATTGGCAGCTCCTGATACGGAGAAAGTCTTTGATGGCTTAAAACAATGTTCGCTTACCCTGCATGTTTCTACCAAACTAAATAGAAGCCACCTTATTCATGGAAAAACAGCCCTAATCTTACCCTGCCTAGGCAGAACAGAAGAAGACATTAGCAGCCATGGCCCTCAGTTTGTCAGTACTGAGGACACTGCAGGACGAGTTAGAATGTCACATGGGGACCTGCCACCAGCTTCACCAGAGCTCAAAAGCGAGGTAGCCATTGTTTGTGACATGGCCCGAGCGGTATTAGGTAAAAACAATACCACTGACTGGGAAGGTATGAAAGAAAATTACGAACTAATAAGGGATAAAATTGAGGAGGTCATTCCAGGGTTTGAGGCCTACAACGAAAGGGTAAAAAAAGCAGGAGGCTTTTACCTTCCCAATGGTGCCAGAGAAAGAGATTTTAATACAGCGGACAAGAAAGCCCGACTAACAATAAATCCACTTAACAAAGCCAGAAATCCTGAAACTCCCTTTATACTCATGACCGTAAGAAGTCACGACCAATTTAACACCACCATTTATGGCTATGATGACCGTTATAGAGGGATAAGCAATAGCCGGGAAGTGGTCATGATGAATGAAAAAGACATGTGCCAATATGGGTGTAAAGCCGGTGATCTGGTGCGGTTGACAAGTGTTTTTGAGGGTGAAAAACGGGTACTTGAAGGTTTTCAGGTAGTCCCTTATGACATTTCCCAAGGTTGCCTATCCGTTTATTTTCCTGAGGGAAATGTGTTGGTGGCTTTGGGGAATAATTCAGAAGAAAGCCATTGCCCTGCCTCAAAATATATAGAAGTATTTTTGGAAAAATTGGATAATGAAAGCAACAGATAGCCTAGTAAGTTTCAGCAGTATTCACAGGTACAATAAACCAGACTTCACTGAACTACAGGACCTGCTAGCAGTAGAAGAGCCCTTACAAATTCGACTTGAGTTTGAGCAAAATGGAGAATGGCATAAAAAAGATTTGTTGGTAACCATGCGCAGCCCAGGAAATGATTTTGACCTAGTTACTGGCTTTTTATTTGCAGAAGGAATCATCAGAAACCACAGCGATATTCTGTTGATAAGGTATTGCCAAAAAGTAAAACCAGAAGAAAAAGGAAATGTACTGATTGTTCAATTCGTAAAAGGACATCCTATAGACCTCAAGAAACTAGGCAGAAACTTTTATACCAACTCCAGTTGTGGGGTGTGTGGAAAAACGGCAATTGAAGCCGTGAAATGTGAAAATGGAGCTTTACCACTTAATAAACAATGGCAAATAGATCCGGAAACGATCTTATCCATTCCTGAAAACCTACAATCCTCTCAAACAGCTTTCAAATATACCGGGGGACTGCATGCCGCTGCATTGTATGATCAGAATGGTAAACTCTTATTGTTAAGGGAAGATATTGGACGACACAATGCTTTGGACAAACTTATCGGGGCAAGTATGCAAGCCAATATTGAACTGAGTAAAGAAAAGATAGTCTTGTTAAGTGGACGTGTAAGCTACGAGATGGCACAAAAGGCCATTAATGCAGGCATTTCCATTTTACTTGCTTTTGGCCCTCCTACACATCTTGCTGTGGCACTTGCCAAGGAAAAACAAATGACTTTGGTCGGATTTTTAAAAAATGAAAGTTTTAATATCTACAGTGCGGAGGAAAGAATTAAAATAGTGGGTAAAAAAATAGTTTAACGATTACCCACCATTTACAATGGAAAAATTCCATTTTGAAAAGTTTATTTATCACCTGATTCAAAGGTACGAAGGTTGGTAAGATTAAAAATACCGTGATCAGGGTATTTTTTCTGCATTTTTCAACTTTTGATGAACTAATTAATTGTTCATTCTGAATTAAACCGGTGGGTAGGTTTTATACTATTACTGCTTTTCATTATCCCAAAATACCTGGATTCAATGAGAAACATAAATACACATATTTTTTATATAATTTTAAAAACCTTGTTTTGATTACTATGTGCTTCTTCTGATTTTAATACTTACATCTTCTGCTTTTAATCTGTAATGCGGAAATTAGTTTTCTTCATTGCTTATTTCCTTACCTACTTTTTCCTATTCCCAAATAATAAAAATAAATTACGATAATATTTATTCTTATTATTTTACATATTACTATTATTATAAAACAATAATCGTTAAATTATTATTTTATAACATAAAATTATAAATTTTACCAAATATTTAGTATTTAATTTTATTTGATATTATAATTGAAACAATCTCCTAAAGTTAAATATTGGCCTTTAATCTGGTTATACTTTCAAAAAAAGATTAACCCCAACCCCCTCATAACCCTTAAAAAAGGGTGGAATTATTTGCATCAAAAACCAAGTGAATTGCAACTTACAAACCTGAGATCAAAACTGTCTTTAAAAGCCTTTAGGTAATATGTGTACAGATGGACATTTTATAAGTGAAATAATTCAATTCTAAAACAAAAAACCATGAAAACCACACTCACAATTTTCCTCATGTTTCTTGTTACCATCCTTTATGCTCAAAAACAAGAAGAGGCTTCTATAAAAAATGTTCTGACTGCTGAAACTACTGCCTATATGAATCGAGAATATGATGCCTGGGCGGCACAATGGGATTCTAAAAACGAGGTATCCTTTTTAGTAACAAATGCAGGTTTTAGATCCGACAGCTGGGAAGAGATTAGCAAGTCTATGAAAGAGGATATGGAAAACAATTCCAATCCAATAAAAGCTACATTAGAAACTTCTGATTTCGATTTTTCGGTTAATGGAAATCAGGCTTTTGTAATCTATGTTCAAAACATGAAACTCGATGGACAGGATTACAAAAGCTATGAAGTACGAAATCTACACAAGGTAAAAGGCAAATGGAAATTGGCCGCAATGGTCTCAAGTAAAATTGAGGAATAATTCCTTTCCAATCAACCATTTTTCCTCATTCTAAGGAGATAAAAGTCATTACTCGAAAAAAATGAAATGGCCTGACTAAAATTTATGCATCTGGACAAAAAAATAGAGGGAAAGTAGGCCTGTAATGACAAACTGCTTTCCCTCCATTTGGATGGATTTAACCCAAAATTTCTTTAGCCATTGTATTTCCTGATGGAATCGCATCAAATTTATCCAAATGGTCTTACTTTTTATCATTATAGTGGAGTTATAAAGTGCTCACAGAATTAAGATTAATAGAACAAAGACTTACCTAATCTACTAAAAAGCATTTCCTCTTAGTTTTTCGGTATAAAGTCCATTTCTAAGCATCCACTTCTTCAAGCGGGCCTTTTCTTCCACAGTAAGGATTTGATTGGCTTTATTGAGCTCATCTTTTAACAAACCTAAATCAAAGCTCACCTTTTTAATTATCCTTTTGTAATAATCTAAATAAGAAGTTTCCATAACAATCGAATCAAATTTTAAACTACACCACCTATATAACCCAAATAACCATTGCCTATCATTTACAATGTATGATCTAATAATAGTGAATTTAATTACGTTTTAAGATTAAAAATGTTAGCAATTCCAACCTTTATTTTCATTTCGTAAAAACCGTAAGGAACAAAACCTGTGCCATAAATCTACTGTTGTTTTAACCCGGATTATGTATAATAGGATTCGTAATAGCCTGTCCCGTGTTTACGGGAAGTGTTGCAATCGCAAGACAATCAGATTGTTTGAAGATTTTAGCATAGCACCGCTATGGTGAAATCTTCAAACAGCAACGAAGTGGCTTATTTTAAATCGATTTCAGCACTTAATAGAATGTCTATTGCATATTTCGGGTTTAATTTGAAATAACATATCAATTTCCTCCTACCCATTCAGGTATAGTTTATTCCTGCCTCTTCGTTCCTTATGGATTTTGGAATACCTATAACCATGCCCGACTAATTATCGTTTCTGAACCCTAAGTCCAGTAGTATGGGGGTATTCCTCATCCTACTGAATTAATGGTACTTACAACAAAATGCATCTTTATGTAAAGGTATAATACCATTGGTTAATTAGTTTTTTTAGACGTACTTTTACCAATATTTATATTGCTTAAACTATGAATAAAACTATTAAGCTCATTTTTTTAGGACTAATTGCATTTTTTTATTCTTTTGATTCATTTTCTTATGTATCAAGACCTTTTCAGGCCAAGGATCAGCATGCAAATCTTGCTGTTTCACTTTATGAATATGCAGAAATCACAAATGTAGGGGACAATTATTTCACCTTTGACGAGTTTTTGGATCAGGAGAACACCCTCAAATTTAAACCAATCGAAGGGCCATCTACCAATCTTGGCTTTACAGAAAGCAACTATTGGTTAAGGCTTTCCATTAAAAACATATCTGAGAACCTACTTCATTATTTTTTGGAAACAGGAAGACCAATCACAGACCATGTGGACCTATATTTAGTAACAGAGGGAGAACCCCTTAAAGTACTGAACAACGGGGACCTGATCCCTTTTAAAGAAAGAAGCTTCGCACACCGGAAAATTATTTTTCCGCTCGATTTAAAACCCGGCAAAGTTTATCAAGTGTATGTACATTACCAAAGTGATGGAGAGGTAATCAACCTGCCACTGGAATTACATACCCCAACAAGTCTGGTACAAAGTTCCTATCAAAAACAGTTGTTTCACGGTTTATTTTATGGGATTTTACTATTGGCCGGAGCAGTTTACCTTTTTTTTTATTTTGGAATTGGAGAAAAAAGTTTTCTTTTATACAGTGTCTATGTGCTTTCTGTGGCTTTGCTTCACATGTCATTAGATGGTTATTTCATTCAATACATCAATCCAGCATCGGGCTGGCTCAACAAAAACGCCATACTCATTACTGGCACCCTCTCAGCAATGGCTTTTGGCAGGTATGCACAGATTTATACCAATGTAAAGAAATGGAGTAAAGGGTCAAACAAAGTTTTAAACCTTCTGCTGAGCGCCCTGGTGATACTTTTAATCTGTGTAGTATTTATCCCCAATGGAAAGGCTATTTATTATCCTGCTGTAAATTTGCTTAGTTTCCTATTGTTGTTGGTGTTGATTACTACTGTTTTACTCAGTTTTGTAAAAGGCCAAAAACTGGATTTCTTTTTCACCTTAGCCATCTTTAGTTTTACCGTAGGTTTTTTCATCCTAATTTTCAACAATTTCAGTTTGATCCCTAATTCCTTTTTTACAGAGAACGGTTCTAAAATAGGTACAGGTGTTGAAATAATTTTTCTCTCATTGGCCATGTCTAATCGAATCAGGCTTTTAAAATCAGAAAAAGGAAAACTTCAAGAAATTGCCTTACAGAAATCAAAGGAATCCAATGAAATTAAATCTTATTTCCTTTCAAATATTAGTCATGAATTAAGAACACCCTTAAACGCCATTATAGGTTTAACACAGTCAATTAGGGAAATAAATAAGGAAGAATCAATAATTTCAAACCTCGATGTAATCCAATATTCATCCATGGGTTTACTTGGAGCCATTGATGATGTTTTGGATTATTCTAAAATTGAAAAAGGGGAATTAAGGTTGGAGGAAGTACCATTTGATTTGAAAAAAATGGTACATCAACTTGCTGCCACCTTTGAAAGACAAGCAAAGGACAATGGGCTCGAATTTATATTTGAAGAGGTGGGTAACCTTCCGGAGCTTTTGATTGGGGACAAAAGAAGAATGGAGCAAATAATTCAAAACCTGCTCAAAAATGCTTTAAAATTCACGCTAAAAGGTAAAATCCGCTTCAAAGTAGAAGCCATTGAGATACCTAATGATCAAGTATTGTTAAATATACAGGTAACAGACACCGGTGTTGGAATTAAAGAGAAAAAACTGGAAAGACTTTTCGCGTCCTTTACGCAAGGGCAGAATGACGATAAACGAAAATTTGGAGGTTTAGGGCTGGGACTTTGTATTGTAAAAGCCTTGGTAGATTTAAATCAGGGCAAAATTGAGGTTCAAAGTGAAGAAGGGGTTGGAACTACGGTGAGCCTACAGATAAACAAAACCCTTCCAAAAAACAGAGATGGAGCCAATTCGTTTGATTACGCAAAATCAGGTGTATTTGATCTGGAATACAAAAGGATACTGATTGTAGAAGACAATGCACTCAATCAAATGGTATTGAAAGTTTTAATAGGCAATTGGAAAAACTCAAGTTTTGAGATCGCAAACAATGGGCAAGAGGCAATCGATTTGCTAAAGGTCAAACCTTTTGATGTGGTTTTGATGGATTTACAAATGCCTGTAATGGATGGGTACGAGGCCACAACGGCCATTCGTGTCGGAGCAGCTGGTACATCCATGAGCAAAGTGCCGATTATTGCAGTTACCGCTGATGTGACACAAAAAGCAAGGTTCAGGGTTTTGGAAGTTGGCATGGATGATTACATGACCAAACCGATTAATAAAGAAGAACTTTACAATAAAATCAAAAAAGCGATTTATTTAGGAGACCCCGAAATACCCCATAAATAGGCGAAGGTCTTGAACAAACAAAGCAAACTTTAAAACATTCATTTTAGTCAGTCATGGATTTCAATTGAAAAAAATTAGTGCCATGCAGGTTCCAAAAAAAACAAATTCAGCATTTAAATTGCCAATAAATGCTCCAATCCTATTAAAAACCTTCCTGGGTTAGCTCGTGATTGATAACAGCACCTACCATGTTTCCACTATATACGGCCATGGCCACGGAACGGATCATAGAACTGTTATCCCCACAGGCTACCACCCCATCCACGGAAGTCTTTCCCATTGGATCCACTTCTATGTGCCCGTGTTCTGTAAGTTTGCAACCCAAATCAACAGGTATAGCATTTTGTTTAAATGGAATGGCGGCATAAGCGGCATCAAATGCCTCCTTACTTCCATCCTTAAACTGAATGTTTTTCATATATCCAGCTTCATGCTCAATTGCTGAAATCTCTTTTTCTAGTATTTTAATGCCATGCATACTTAATTTATGCCTCTGTTGATCATCAAATGTTTTATCACCTGAAGTAAGTATCGTTATGTCTTTGCTTAGGTTGTTGACCAATGAAGCGAGATGAATAACAATGTCCCCATTGGCCATTATGGCAGTTTTTTTATTTCTTATTTCATAGCCGTGACAATATGGGCAATGCACAACTGATATGCCCCAGCAATGGGCAAAACCTTCTATTCCAGGCATTATGTCTTTTATTCCTGTTGCAATCACTAACTTTTTTGCATAAAAGACATCCCCATTGCCTGTAATGACTTCAAACCCTTCAAAAAGTCTGATCGCTGTAATTACCAAGCCCTCATAAAAAGTTACGGTATTGTATTTAGCAACCTGACTCTTAGATATTGCTAATATTTCTTGAGGCGTACTCCCGTCTTGGGTTAAAAAGTTATGGGAATGCGGCGTTTGACGATTACATGGTTTTCCCGCATCTATTATTAAAGTTTTTCTAAGAGATCGTCCTAGTGCCATCGCTGCAGAAAGTCCTGCATAACCCCCGCCTATAATTATTACTTCAAAATCTTTTGTTTGTTGTGCCATTCGATTGATTTTTTGAAAAAAGGAAAGTGAAATATAAAAGCCTAGGCATAATTAGCCAATTGAACGGATTTTAATATTTCCACCTTCACAGTTTTTTCTTTACACTTTTGGCAAAAGTAAATAAAATAATTATAATTGCAACAATGTTGCAATTATAATTATTTTATTTTGATTTGAGTTTACAAGCGTAATAAAGTAATAATTAAAGAAGTTTTATGAATTAAGCGTCCGATAGCCAATATCAAAAAATAGGAAAATTTGGGCATTCAGAAAGTACTCATTTGTTCAAGGCTTGAGAGGGGAGCCAAGTATTATAGGCCTCTAGTAAAAAAACATCCTATTCGTTTCGGATACCTTGTTTACATCATAAAAATAAAAATCCCAAATGATTGGAGGTATTGTAACCGCAGCGAGAACCGGTTGTAGAGGAACCAAAACCTCAACCCTTTTAACGGTTGTCAAAATCTTAAAGTAAAAAAGTTAGCTTCCTAAGGTTTCTTTTAGATAACTTCAAACCTGACTTTACCCATAACAATGACTTTGCCACCTATTCTATGCCCCCTCATTACTACCTTAGCTTAAGTAGGTATCATTATACAGTAATTAATTCTTCAGTATTGGAGAACCAAAAAGAATTCATTAAATTAATGCTACAAATCAACAGATTAAATATGGGCACTTTTGATTTTTACAAATTCAATGGTTGCTTCATTTATGATCCGTAATAAACCCCTAAGAAATCATGCAAATAATCCTGAAAACTGACAACAGGTCTACTTTGAAAACAGCTGGCTGGTTGTTGCCTATAGCCATTGTATTCCCAATCCTTGTGCACCTGGCCCCTTCTATTAATGGTGTTCCAGTTGGCGCCTATTTGTTACCCATGTTCTATATTCCATTTATTGCTTTAGTGGCTTACAGACTTCCCGTAGCACTTATTGTAGCCCTTTTGGCACCACCTTTAAACTTCCTTTTAACCGGCAATCCCCAATGGGGCTTAATGGGTATTCTCACAATAGAACTGGTTCTTTTCACCATTCTGGCTTATGTTCTTATGCTCCAGGGAAAGATAAAGTGGATTGCTGCTCCCTTGGCCTATTTGGGTGCCAAAACAATCTCATCTGCTTTATTAATTTTAATTCCACTGATTGAGGTTGCACCATTTCAATTTTTCATCACTTCTCTAAGAAATGCCACCTCAGGCATTTTGATTTTATTGGTAATCAATATTTTAAGCTTGAAATACCTCCCTAGTCAAAAAGGCGCTAATTAAAAAACATTCATTTTACCCAAGGGCCTGAAGTAAAACCTGCCTTTAAAATCAAACAAGTATGGATACAAAAGTGCCCGTTTCTTTTGTTAAGATAAGTAAAGCCCTATCCAGGTTCCCTTTCCCCCCCACCGATATCGTCGTAGGCATAGGTAGAGGAGGAATTGTACCTGCAAGCCTCGTGGCCCATCAACTCGACCTTCCACTGTTTATTGCCTCCATAAATTATAGGGATGACTGCAATCAACCAAATAGGGAATCTCCGGAATTTTTAGCTTTATTTCCGGCTACCTTTCCAGAAGGATCTCGAATACTACTGGTAGATGATGTAGCGGTCAGCGGAATGACATTGGAGCTGTTGAAAAAAACATTGATGGACTACCCGGTCAAAACTTTTGTACTGAAAGGAAAGGCAGATCATGTCCTTTTTCCAGACATTAAAACCTGCGTTCACTGGCCATGGCATGCTGCCGCTAAACCATTGATTTATGAAAGTTAGGATTCTCTTTTGCGCATTACTCATTTGCTGCAGCGAATCGTTGCTGGCGCAGGAAAGGGACAGCCTGATTTTAGAGCTTGATGAAGCAGTAGTCACTGGCACCAGAGTGGAGCGACAAAAGAAGAAAGTGGCTGCTTCCATATCTACTATTTCCCGAGAAACCATTGATCGTTCAGGAGAGAATAATATATTACCACTTATTGCTTACCAAGTACCTGGTTTTTTATTGAACGATAGAAGTGTCACTGGCTATGGTGTAGGTCCCGGATCAGGAGGAAATATCAGCATTCGCGGCATTAGCGGATCTCCCAACAACAGAGTATTGGTATTGATTGATGGACAACCTCAATACATGGGAATTTTTGCGCACCCAATTGCCGATGCCTACAGTGCTTCCGATATAGAGCGGGTAGAAGTCCAGCGCGGTGCAGCATCAGTGCTTTATGGTTCAAATGCCATGGGTGGGGCCATTAACCTGATTACCCGGAAAGCCCACAAAGAAGGTTGGCATGGGACAGCCAATGCCGCCTATGGCTCCTATGGAACCTTCCTAGGAAGCATTAATGCCTCGTACAAACAAGGTAAATTTCATTCCATGGTATCTCTGAATCGCAATAGTACTGCGGGATTTAGAGCAGATGCCAGAGACAGTTTTGAAAACACCACGGGCTACCTTAAATTGAGCTATGCCCTCTCCCCCAGCCTTTCTCTTTCCGGAGACATCCAATTGGCTGATGCTACCTATTACCAGCCAGGACCTACAAATGCCCCACTTGAGGATGACCGAAGAGAATTCTTGCGGGGAAGAGCTGCCCTGTCCCTGAACAACGACTGGGGAAATGTTTCAGGAGCCTTGTTGTTTTTCCATAATTTTGGAGACCATGAATTTCAAACCGGTTTTTCATCCAAAGACCAAAACCAAGGCGTCACCTTCTTTCAAAACATCAGTCTGGTTCCAAAACAAGTCATTACCGTAGGTTTAGATTACAAGCGATTTGGAGGAAAGGCCTACAATGAAAACCTCCCTCCCCCTGCCCGTATCGGCTTGGGAGAGCTGCATTTGGTCAACGAAACAGACCTTTACCTGCATGTACAACAAGATTTAGGAAAGAAAGTGAGTTTGAATGCCGGAATTCGTCAGGTACAAAACTCCCAGTATGGCGGGAAGTTACTACCCGGATTTGGAGCAGCCATCCAAGCTGGGAAAAACCTCACTTTGAAAGCATCCTCCTCCAAGGCCTTCCGAAGCCCTTCTGTTGTGGACCTTTTTCTCTTTCCTACTTCCAATGAAATGTTGCAGCCGGAAGAATTGTGGAACAATGAAGCGGGTTTTCAGGCCCTATTTCTTAATAAAACACTAGCAGTCGAACTTATGGCATTTATGGCCAAAGGAGACAATTTGATACAGATCAACCCAATGGACACTCCTCCTATTGGACGAAATACCGGTAGCTTTTCCAACAAGGGCTTTGAAAGTCAGCTACAGTATAAAGCCGCTAACACAGGGAGTTTCGTACTCAATTATGCCTATATGCATGTCAGTGAAAACATACTATTTGCTCCCAGGCATAACCTGAACTTTAGGGCAGATTTTACGGTGAAAAAATTCACCATTATCCCCTCTATGCAACTCATCGGAGGGCTCCGCAACAGCCTACAAGAGAGCGTGGGGAGTGAAAATTACACTTTAATAAATCTTAGGGCCATGTATCAGATAAGCCCGAAAATAAGCGCCTCCATCACAGGTAAAAATCTCCTCGACAATGCCTATCAACTTGAAAATGGCTTTCCGATGCCGGGTATAAATATAATTAGTGGGATACAACTAAAATTTTAACTGAATCAACCATGGAAAACAATAACCAAAATAACCAAAGAAGAGCCTTCTTGAAATCATTGGCCGGATTGACTGCTGGGATGATGCTGCCCCTTACTCGTATCAATGCAGAAGGAAAAGCCATTCCAACTCCCTATATGCGGGACAGGCTGGGTGACGTGCTTCCCAAGCGTAAATTTGGTAAATCTGACTTATCAGTAACCATGCTTGGATTGGGTGGTGCGCATATTGCTCGCATGAAGGAAAGTGAAGCGGAAAAAACCATAGAACGCGCACTGGAAGGTGGTATTCGATTTTTTGACAATGCCGAATCCTACGGTTCTGGTACCGGGGAAAGAAGGTATGGTCAATTTCTTACGCCTAAATACAGAGACCTAGCTTTTATTCAAAGCAAGTCCACTGCTAGAGATGGTAAAACAGCCCAAGAACATTTGGAAGGTACCCTTAGTCGGATGAAAACAGACTATATCGACCTTTGGCTGATTCATGCGGTGACCAGCCCTGGGGATGTGGACAGCAGATTAAAAAATGGAGTCCTGGATTATGTCTTGGAGGCAAAAGAAAGCGGAAAAGTAAAGCACATCGGATTCTCAGGGCATTCGGATTACAATGCCCACCTGCGCATGTTGGAAAGCACGGATGAATTGGAAGCCTGCCAAATGCCCATCAATGCCTTTGACCCGAATTACAAGAGCTTTATTACCAATGTGATGCCAAAACTAATGGAAAAAGGAATGGCTCCCTGTGCCATGAAAACCCTGGCCAATGGTGGCTTTTTTGGGGGTACTACCCATTTCAACAGTGGTGACAAGCCACGCATTGTACCGAATGTATTGACAGTAGAAGAAGCCATATATTTCTCCTGGTCCCTTCCAATAAGTGTATTGGTAACCGGAGCAGACCATGCCGATATGCTTACCGAAAAAATAAATTTTGCCAAAAAGTTTAAAGCATTTGACGAGAAAAAACGACAGGAATTGATAAGCCGTGTATCCGGTTTTGACGGGAAATTGGTGGAGTATTATAAGGTTTAAGGGGATTTAGGTGATTATATAGTTCGTACTTGGGAATAATTAACGAATTTCAAAAAAAAATAATAATGTAAATATGACTAAATAAATAACTGCAGACTTATGGTTGTCAATGATCACTTAGATATTTATGAATACTCCCCAAAAATAGAATCAATTTACTATAGTTTTTCAAATGTTGTAAAAGAAAAAAAACAGGTTAAAATGAATGAGGTAATCTCACGCAAAAACACCCTTGAATTTTACAATTAATCCAATAATGACATTATTGATTCATCTTACTGTGGAGCCTGCCAAGAATCACTCTGCATGTGTAGTGCCCCAGAAAATATAAGCACTGTATATAATTTTTAAATGAATGTGCAATCCGTCAATCGAGAAAGTAAATTGCTTTTGAAATTCATTTTTTTTATTAATAAATAGATAAAGTGGATTTGTAGACTTAAACCGGAGTTGATATAAAAGTGAATTCTTAAAACTGGCATTTCATTGAAAACCAAAACTTCACCACATAATACTAAAGTCCGGCATGTAAACCCCTAGTATCTATTCCTAGAAAGAAATGTTTCCCCATGAATCATTGCTAAAAAACAGATATTTACTGCCAAATTATTTGGTATTTTAGGGATAATATGCTAACTCAAGGCATGAAAAATTAGTTTAGTGCACTGCAAAGCTATTTAAAAAATCTATCGTTAAAATATACAATCAAACACAAATAGAAATCCAACTAAAAACTGTAAGTTGGTCGTTAAGGGAATTTTAGCAATGGGTATAATTAAAAAGGAAGCAAGTGATTTATTAATTCTTTTGGTGCTATTCCTTATCGTCTCATTTTTTATTTTTAATCATTTGGGAGTAAAAAACGTAACTGATTCCGCAAGGTACTTAGATTATGCTCGTAATTTAGAAGATGGATTTTATATTGAAAAACACAATTTTTGGTATATAGGATATGTGATTTTAATATTTATCGTACATGCACTTACCGGTTCATACAATGAACTAAATTTAATCTTATTGAATAAGGCACATATCAAATAAAGGCTTTGTACGGATATGGTGGCAAAGCCACCATCCTTTGCATTAGATTTTCAAAAATTCCTTCTTTCATTTTATGGCGATTGTACCTGTAGGTATATTCGTTGATGTAAGGTTGAAGGTTCCTAACAGAATGGTGGGTACCCCTCAGCCAGGCTTTGAACATCATAATCACCCGATGCATCTGCTTGAAGTTCTGTCCCTTCTTTCCTGATTTTTCACGGACTAATTTTGGGAAATGGGCTTCCATACCTTTATAGCCAGCCCAGCAATCAGTTTTTACCTCTGCATCTTTATCAATGTGATCTTTCATAAACCCTCCAAGATTCACCTTTGAGGCGGTTTCTATAACTCTTCCGTACCAGCGGGAAACACCACCTAATCCCTTTTCTATGCCCACCACCATGATTTTCTTTTTTCCCTCGTTTCTCCCTAATGCTTTGTCGTCCTGACCACCAACATAGGATTCGTCCACTTCTACTTTTCCCATCATTGGGAAGTTCTGGCTACTTTCCATCGCCTTCATCACTTTCTGCTTAAAAAGCCAGCAGGTTTTTTGTCTGAGTTCGAGTCTCCGGCTCAATTCGCCGCTACTGACACCATTCTTATCCGTAGAAACATAATAAACGATATAAAATGCTTTAAGAAGAGAGAATTTACAATTGTGAAAAAGGGTGCCAGACTTTGGGGACTCTAGCCGACCACATTTGGTGCACTGTCTGTCAAATTCATTAATCCCTTTACAATAGTGAGTATGGCTACACTTTTTACAAACATATCCATCATCCCATTTCATGTTAGCCAAATATTCATAACATGACTTATCATCGGGGAACCTGTTCTGAAATTCGAATATTGATAGACTCTTATACCTCTTCTCCATTAATTCATCGTTTACTAGCAATATAGCCCTATTTATACCATTTAAAAAGCGCCTTATTCAATAATCTTATTTCAATACTTATATTCCCTATTTGGGTTAGTGTTTCTATATAAAACAATTAAAATTTTTCATGGAACCACTCCTGCTCCATTAATTGGAGGCGTTCTTTTTTTAGTATTTATTGAAATCAGTATTTGGAACTCATATATTTTATGCGAATCTTTTTATTTCAACAATATCGTATTTACTTTTTATTTTTTGGCTAAAACATTTATTCAAAAAAAATTCACCGTTACGAACATAGCGCTTAGTGTGTTTTTTACAATTTTAACCACATTTTCTAAACCCACAGGCATAGTAATTATACTATCTATAGCTAGCACAGCCTATTTGTATTTTTGGTTACATTCAAAATGGCATCTGAGGATCAAAATAATCACTTTTTTCCTGGTTTATTTCATGATAGGGGATCTAATCAACATGATGATTGAAACTTTTCAAATCATTGAAAACTATCAGTTTGGGGAAATAATCTATAATATTTTAAGCCTACCTCAAAAGGCAGAATACAATAGTCTAACCCATACTGTTCCAGAATTAAATCTGTTGCCCCCTCAATTCCCTCCACTAATAAGATTAATTCATTTTATATTCTTCAATTTCGAATTTTGGTGCATTTTATTTTTAAAAAAAATATACTTTTTTTTAATGCATATACGGCCCTATTGGTCTTTAAAACACAATCTGTATAATATAATTATACTTTTGCCAATTAATATTTTAGCTCTTTGGCAGATAGTCATCACAAATAACTTTGTAAAATTTTTCATTTTAATTTACTTAGTACTTCATATCCTAATAGTAGGAATAACAACCGTCGATTGGGATGGAAGATTTTTTCTGCCATTGATCCCTATCATAATAATATTCGCCGCACAAAGAATTTATATATTAAATGCTTCACTTAAGCACTTTATCTCTCTAAAGCTCTAATTTTAATTGAATTTAGAAAAGGATTCTTTTAGTGGCCATTTGTAATAATTGTCATCGTCTTCCCTTGCTTAGGCTCCGCTCAGCAACCTATGTGTGGGGTTATTAATATTTCGGTTCCGCTGTCTTCGACAAGCTCATACTCCAGTGGCAAAGTATCCCCTAACCACTTAATACATAGCCTTTTCCTATAATCCACTTCTATCCTAAAAAAAGCCTTATTTTGGCTTAGGCTGTTTTCTAAATTTAATGTGGTAACTTTGATATTCACAACAAGGAATGCAGGGGAAAAGCGCATCGCAGCTCGTTTTTATGGGATACAGCGATAATCTGGACTTGTCCAAAGTGTAGTGAGCTGCTTGACTTGGAATTGCTCTTGCTTTCTCTAAGCAAAAGCTTGTCATAATTGGCGAAATCTGCTTCTTTTGTACTGACTTTCTTGAAAAATCACCCATTCAGGGAAACCTCAAGTCAAAATTTACGTCATATAACTTCATTGTTTTTATAAATATTCTTACCATGAAAAAAATATTAATTCCTATAGCCATCATCGCTGTGATCGGGTTCATTGTTTACTCCAAAGCGGTAGGCGTGTACAACACTTTCGTACAAACCGAAGAAACCATCAACGGTCAATGGGCTGAAGTAGAAACCCAATACCAACGAAGGGCTGACCTGATTCCAAATTTGGTCAATACTGTGAAAGGTTATGCAGACTTTGAACAAGAAACCCTTACCGGCGTTATCGAAGCACGTGCTAAAGCGACTTCAATTAATTTGCAGGCAGAGGACCTTACTCCTGAAAACATCGCGAAATTCCAAGGTGCACAGGATCAATTGAGCGGGTCACTTAGCAGGCTTCTTGTAGCTGTAGAAAGGTATCCTGACTTGAAAGCCAATCAAAACTTCCTTGAACTGCAGGCGCAACTGGAAGGAACGGAAAACAGAATTGCGGTAGCAAGAAGAAATTTCAATCAATCTGTGCAAAGCTACAACTCCAACCTGAGGACTTTCCCAAACAACATGTTTGCTGGATGGTACGGATTTGAAACCAAAGGCTATTTCGAAGCTTCAGCAGGTTCAGAAAATGCCCCAACGGTAGAATTTTAAATAGGACGTTTATGGCCGAAAAATTATTTAGTAAGGCAGACCGAGAAAGTATCATTGGAGCAATCAAGAATGCCGAAAAGGAAACCTCTGGGGAAATTCAAGTGCATATCGAAAACAACTGCAAAGGTGATGTGCTTGACAGGGCTGCTGAAGTGTTTGAAAAACTCAAAATGCATAAAACAGCCCAACGCAATGCTGTGCTGTTTTATCTTGCTGTGGTGGACCATAAGTTTGCCATTCTCGGAGATGCAGGAATTAACCAGGTAGTTCCCAAAGACTTTTGGGAAAATATCAAAGAAAAAATGCTTGTTCATTTTAAGACAAAAGCCTATACTGAAGGGCTTAGAATAGGCATAGAAATGTCAGGCAAGCAACTACAGCAGCATTTCCCCTATGACCATGAAGGAGACATCAATGAACTCCCTGACGAAATATCCTTTGAATAAGACATCATGATTAAAAAACAGCTTTTCCTTTCCTTTTTATTATTGGTACTTTCATTGGCCAGCTGGGCTCAAGGGGATTTTCCTGAAAAGCCAAACCCTCCTCGCCTGGTAAATGATTTTTCAAAAACCCTTTCAGCCAAGGAAGTTCAACAGCTGGAAAGCAAACTAGTAGCGTATAATGACAGTACCTCTTCTGAGGTAAGTATCGTTTTGATCAATTCTGTTGGACCATACGACATTAGTGATTACGCTTTTCAGTTGGGCGATCAATGGGGAATCGGTAGAGCAGACAAAGACAATGGTGTACTTATTCTGGCGGCAATGAAAGATAGAAAGGTATTTATAGCCACAGGATATGGGATGGAGGGCGCAATTCCGGATGCCTTGGCAAAAAGAATTGTAGATCAAATGATTATCCCCAACTTCCGAACAGAAAACTATTTTACCGGTTTGGATCAGGCGACTGACATGATCTTTAAACTTGCATCCGGAGAATATAAGGCAGAGGACCTAGGTTCTTCAGACAATCCCGGCGGCGGCTTACCCCTCTTTTTAATATTGATTGTAGGCTTTGTAATCCTTACCCTGATCAGAAACCGAAATGACAACAACAACCATATGGGAGGAAAAAGAGGCGGAGTAGATTTCTTCACCACCCTTTTGCTTGCCAATATGCTCGGAGGGAGTCGAGGTAAATTCGGGGATTTTTCTTCCGGAGGAGGCAGCTTTGGTGGCGGAGGCGGTGGCTTCGGCGGTTTTGGTGGAGGTAGTTTCGGTGGTGGTGGCGCCGGTGGGAGCTGGTAAAGATTTTGGCGGTATTGTTGTAATAAAACAACAATACCGCCAAGGTCGTTTGATTATCAAAACATTACTTCACAGTCTGATACTTGTTGATTCAATAGTTTAACCCATGCAGTTTTCCTATTTTGATCCCACTTACCGACTTACTTTATCAATAGTAGCACTTCTCCAGAGGAAAAAAAGGTCACTTTAGTGTATAAACAATAAGCACCGGATTTTCAGAGTCTTTTGCCGCCAAAGCTGTTTTTGCAAAGTTTCTACCTTTGTTTTTCGCCCAATTCTCAAAATCTACCTGCCCCATTAGCTTATTCTTTTCTACCAATGCTTGGTAAAGGTCCTTACCAGCTATTCTTACCCCCACCTTCCCGGCTTCAAAACCATATTCTATTATCTTTGGATCATGCCCTTCATCGATATCGTTTATTAGTTTGTCTTCAATAACATGAGTTTGTGATTTCTCCCGGTCATAAAATAGGTTGTAAACTTTCTTTTCGTAACTGAAGATGGTGTAAAGCTGTTTTTCGGAAACATAGTATCGCCCTCGGAAGTATAATTTTGCTCGGCTATTAATAAGCTTAAGTCTGTCTCTTATTTCCAAGCCCTTTAATTCTTCCAAGTCTTGACCATAATTTCCATAGTCAAAAATAAACATGGGAATCATTTGTTGATTTTCAAATTGAAAAATTGTATCTAAAAAAGTCATTCCAAAATAAAGGTGTTGCTTGCTTTTTTGAAAATAGTTTCTCCCAGACATCTCACTTTCAAGTCTATCGGAGTAGAATGGCAAGAAATTAATGGTATCCTGCAAATCTTCATTCAAGGTTTGGATAAAAAACGCTCCTAAATTTCTTGCAGAGCTGTACAAATAATAGCGATTGTCAAATACAGAGAACACACCCGGCCCAAAGCGATCTTTCAAGATCAATTCACGTAGAAAATCCCCTTCTAGGTTAAACCACATTATCTTTCTAGGGTAAACCCCTAACAAAACCAGTTCCTCATTTACAAATGTCAAAGCATCAAAGTCCAGGTATTCACCGGGCCCCTCTCCATAAGCATCTATCTTTCCTATATACTTTCCTGCCTTATTGAAAATTGAAATGCACTTGCAATTGTAAATATCAAGAATGTAAATTTTATTTTCATGAAATTTTATTTGATTTAAGCCCGCATTAAGTTGTGCTTCCTCCGAATCATCTGCCAACCAAATATAGGAGATTTCCGGCTCAAAAAATTCAGACAGTTTACCGGTTCGAGATTGAGAAAGGTCTACCGAAACCATGGCCAAACCTCCCTCCTGTTTTTCAACATGATTTTTTTGTTTGCAGCTGCTAGTTAAAAGTAAAATCAAGCCTCCTAATAGCCAAAACCAACGATAAATACAGTTGAAGTATACTTTATGAAGGCTTAGTGGAGGAAAAGAGCTTGTAGTGATAGGCATATTCTTTGTCGTTTTTTTATAGATTTAATCAATCCATAATAGGATGTCAATTGTTAACATACTAGTGAATATCTATGCCCTGATTGAATTTAGCATTGGATAAAAAACCTCTCAAAATTTATTTACTTTTATTATACCCAAAGCAAATAAACTCCTTTGCATCTTTTTGGTCAATTCGTGTCAAATTGCAAAGTATTTCCTCTTGGGGATTGTCATTATGGACACAGGTAATGCACAAAGATGGTTTTTGTATCAAATCAGTACTAATCTCATATCCATCATCATCAAAGAATCCATTTATTTCGGAAGGAGGGATTTCGTCTATGTGCCTTCGACCAGCGGATTTATTCTTTTTTATTGCGGATTCAATTTCATAATCATTGTTTGGGTCGCTTTCTCCAGTGATACAGGTAAAGCAACTATTTCCGACAGTGGCGGCACCTATAACCCAAATGTCATTTCCACAGGAACATTTAACGCCTTCTTTATAATCTGCTAACGCCGCTTCAAGGCGCTTCCTTAAATCTTTCTCATTTTCACTTGGGTTGTTTTTCAAGTGCTTTTTAACATATTCTTTTATTGAAATTGGGGTAAATTCCATTTTGTTTTAAATTGCCTTGTGAAGTCAATGCTATTGATTTGATATGGAAATTGCTTTCATAAACTGAATATTTACAGCATATATTTTATCTAATTTTCATTAATGGCAAAGGCTGGCTCATCGGTAAAATCCGAACTTACCAAGGTGGGTGCCCAGAATTTTTCTACATGGTCGATCACCAAATCCGTACCTTCGAAATGACTTACATAAGGAGGCATTTCCGGATTGTACATGGTGTCTGTCATGTCTCTCATCAAAACCACATTTTTCTTTAGATTAGCCAATTGACGTATGGCAAAAGGCCTTCCCAATACACACATGTTTAAATGTACTCCCATCACCACTATATTATCGATTTTATTCTCAACCAAAATATTATAAACTTCCTGTCCCTGGTCAGTGATATAGTCTTTCTCCTCAATACCAATAGATTCAATTTGTCTGGACCAAGCAGTCATCTCTTCGCAAGGCTTCCCATCGGAACAAGGCATATCGCAACCACCATCACTGTCATCGATGGGTAGGGCAGCTTCTTTGTTTTCATCCAGATAGCACCAATCATTGATAGGAAAACCTTCTGGAGCCTTATGACTTGGAATTTCCATTGCTGCCTTCCTTTGCGGTGCATCTTTATAAAAATCCATGGTTCCACTTGGAGCATGGATAATGGTCACTCCCATTTCCCTGGCATTTCGCAAGGTTTTATCCATGACCGGAGCTAAAGCGCCCACTCTTTGTGTAGCACTTTCACACCAATGCCTATCCCACATATCGGTCACAATGATTGCCGACCTTTTAGGGTCCCAAGATTCAGTATATTCAACCGTTTCCCAGCTATTAGCTTCGGTCTCTGACTTTACTTTTTTTCTTAGGTTAATTGATACCGTTTTAACCTCACTTACAGCATTGGAATTTTGCTCCTCTTTCTGAGCAGATTGGCAACTTAAAATTAAAGTTGGCAAACAAAGGAATATTAAGTAGAACAATGGCCTCATACCAATTTTTACTTCCAATTTACGTTATTACTTTAACCTTTTAAAATAAAATGCTATGGAATTTTTACCTTTTACTACTTTCACATCCACCTGTAATGATTCAAATTTCCTTTGCTAAAATTTTGATCTTTTAAAGTATTACTCTAATTATTCAAAGGAACTAAACCAATTATATAAAATATCTTTGCTCATTAATTAATTTTAAGTATATAGTTTGGTAATCATTCATTCGATTAGTCTTTAACCCAAAATAATACTCTGTAAAATGGATTTTTCTTCGCTCCCGGAAGTTGAAATATGGTACCTGATCAAATCCGGTAACCAACAGGCATTTTCCTATATTTATAAGACCTTTTCCAAAGATCTCTATAAATATGGTCACAAATTTACTCAAGATACAAGCTTAATAGAAGATGTCATCCAAGACTTGTTTGTTCATATTTGGGATTTGAAGGAGAATATAAGCATTAAAAATTCTATCAAATTTTACTTATTTGCTTGTTTTCGTAGAGAGCTTATCAAGAAAGTAAAGATATCTAATAAAAAAGAATCCTTAGAAGAGGTACATTCTAAATTTAAATGGGAAATGTCCTTTTTAGAAATCCTTGATGAGAATCAAATAATTCTGGAATCCAGAAATAAAATCAGCCTGGCCCTTGATCAAATACCCCTCAGGCAAAAAGAAGCCATTTATTTAAGGTATATCCAAGAACTTTCCTATGACGAAATTTCAAAATTGATGAATGTGCAAGTACCCTCGATATACAATTTAATATTTAAAGGCTTAAAAAAATTAAAAAAAATCCTGCCTTTTTCAAGAAGATCAATTAAAATTGGCGGACTGATATTTTTATTTATTCAATAATACCCCATATAATTAATATAAGTGAAATAAATACTGAATAAATTATACTTTATGTAATTATTAATTATTTTCTGGATCAAGAGATGAGATTTTCCTCATAAATCGCTCTCTGTTGTTAAAGATCCCAAATGAACGATTTCAACGCCATAGATGATTTTATTGATGATACCTCCTTCCGGAATTGGGTGTTGAGAAATGATGCAGAAAGTGGCTTGTCATGGAACAAGTGGCTAACGGAAAATCCAGAAAAGCTTGAAGTCTTCAATGAGGCCAAAGCTGTTCTTTTGGAACTAGATCTCCCAGGAAATGACTGGAATGCAGAAAAGGAGCGGGTTTTGCACCAAAAAATACAACAAAGGATCAATAAAAAAACCATTCCTCTACACCCAAAACAAAAAAAATCAAATGATTATTCTATTCATCGATATGGTGCAAAAGCCGCTGTCATTACTTTTTTGTTAATAGTGTCTGTTGTAGGGTTTTTACAATTAAAAAACTCCACGGAAAAAGAGATAGACCACAGAGCCATGCTTCAGGAAGGAGCCAAATGGATCACTAAATCAAATCCCAAAGGTCAAAAATCCAAAATTCATTTACCTGATGGGTCCACTGTAATTTTGAATGCTGAAAGTCAAATTCGCTTCAAAAACGATTTCGGAAAAGCTGACAGAGACATTTTTTTAAATGGCGAATCGTTTTTTGAGGTGGCTAAAGATAGTTTATTGCCCTTCAGGGTATTTAGCGGTAACCTTGTTACCACTGCTTTGGGAACTTCCTTCAATATTAATTCCTATGACAATGACAGGGTAAATGTACAATTGGCTACTGGTCAAGTGAAAGTTTTCAAAGAAGAATTGGAAAGTGAATCGTTGCTACTCCAGCCTGGGGAAGAGGTAATCATGGAGGGGCATGGTCCAATGAGAAAAAGGAACTTCGATAGACAAACTGCATTCCTTTGGAAGGATGGCACCCTAAAGTTTACAGATGTTTCATTCTCGGAGTTTAAGATTACACTCGAGCGATGGTATGGAGTGGAAATAGGATTCAATGGCACGCCATCTTCCACAATAGCCATTTCAGGCGAATTTAAAGACAAATATTTGAGCAATGTTTTAGAAAGCTTAGGTTTTGCCTATGGCTTCGACTTCGAGATAGCACAGAAAAAAGTAACCATTACATTCAAATGAAAAAGTAATTTATGACATAACCTGTAAAAAATGGAGAAGGCCAATGTATACATGGGCCTTCTCCGGCAGATAGGAAAGTTTCTCAGGCTCTAACTATTTGCCATCGTTTCACTGCAATAATTAATTAACAATAAAACACCCAAATTTATGAAAAAAACGCTACATGCCCTATGTATGATTGGTAAATACTACCTATATGGAATTGCTTTACAACTGTTGTTTATAAACCTGCTCTATGCTGCTCCGATCAATGCCCAGGGTTCTCTAGACATGAAAGAAGTTTACCTGAGCATCAGTCTGAAAGAAGCATCCTTTCCCGAAGTTTTCTCTGAAATTAAATCAAAAACTGATTTTTCATTTATTTATGATAAAAAAGTTTTTAATAAAACCAGAGCAGTAAACATAAAGGCCGATGGCCAATCCCTTGAAAGTATTTTAGTGGACCTGGCTAAAGCACATGGCCTGAGGTTCAAACAAGTGGATGACAAAATAAGTGTCCGCCTTGCAGAGGCAAAAGAACCTTCGCCTGTGATAATGGTGGATGTTACCGTAAGTGGTACTGTGGTAGATAGCAACGGGCAACCTATTCCAGGGGTAACAGTATCGGTACCTGGCACCTCCATAGGTACAGCAACAGATCTGGATGGTAAATATTCCATTTCGGTTCCTGAAGGCACCACACTTGTCTTTTCATTTATCGGCTTTGAATCCCAAAGTAAGGCTGTGGGAGACCAGAGCATTATCAATATCACGCTAACTGAAGACATGTCATCGTTAGATGAAGTGGTGGTTATAGGATATGGTACCCAGAAACAAAGAGAAGTTACAGGATCAATCGCCATTTTGGAAGCGGGTCAACTAGAAGACCAACCTGTGGGACAGTTTGCACAAAAACTACATGGTAGGATTCCAGGAGTTCAAATAAATCAGGCTTCTGGAACTCCAGGTGGAGGTATGGCCATTCGTATAAGAGGTGCATCATCAATTAACGCTGGGAATGACCCTTTATATGTTGTCGATGGATTTCCTATTGTAGGAGACATTAACAATATCAACCCCAATGAAATCGAAACATTTTCGGTTCTAAAGGGAGCTTCTGCTGCCTCACTATATGGATCGAGGGCAGCGAATGGAGTAGTTTTAATCACTACTAAAAGAGCGAAAAAAGGAGAAACTACAATACAGTTTTCAGCAAGTTATGGCATCAACCAAATTCCTCAACAAGGAAGAAGTGAATTTATGGATGCCAAAGAATTTCTCCAATTTCAGAAGGAAATATATGAGGATAAAATTAAATATGAAGGTTATACCGGAGGCATTCCTGAGCTGTATCAGAATCCAGAACAGTATAACGGGATAAGTACAGATTGGTCAGATGTCATCTTAAGAGATGGTTCCGTAGCCAGTTATAACCTAAACATTGCCTCAGGCAAAGACAACTTTAGTACCTCAACCACCGCAGGATATTTTAAAGAAGAAGGGGCCGTTTTAAACACAGATTTTGAAAGGTTTTCCTTGCGATCCAATAATGAATATCAATTCAATGAAAATTTCAGAATCGGAGTAAACCTAGCACCTACCTTTCAAAGAAGTCAAAATTTTAATACAGATGGACATTCAGGTAGTGCAATTGTAATGGCAGCTTCATCTACTCCCCCAATTTTCTCACCCTTTGACACCAATGAAGATGGCACTTTGGTAGATAGTTATTCTGGGCCAGGTATCTTCACTCAACCTAATTGGTATAGAAATTTAATGGAATCCACTAACCGTATTAAATCTACTAGGTTATTAACCAATGCTTTTGCAGAATTAAATTTCATGGAGAACTTCACCTTCAAAAGTTCTATTTCATTGGATATTCTTGGTAGTAACAGAAGATTGTTTCAACCCTCCACTTATGGTGTTTCGGGAAATGCACCTACAAATAGAGCTCGTGCAGAATATGCTACCGAATTTTACTACTCTTGGTTAACTGAAAACACCCTTAACTACAATAGGACTATTGATGTAGACCACAACATAGATGCTTTAGTGGGGTATTCAGCCCAAAAATTCTCTCAAGAAAACACAATACTCACAGGTATTGACTTCCCTGATGATGATGTGCAATGGATAGACGCTGCAGCAATAAAAAATGGAAGTAGTAACGTGGGTGAATGGTCTCTTTTATCTCTTTTCAGCAGAGTCAATTACAATTACAAAGGTAAATATTTACTATCTGCTTCAATAAGAAGAGACGGATCGTCAAGATTTGGTGGTGAAAATCAATGGGGATCCTTTCCTGCAGCCTCAGCAGGTTGGATCATTTCTGATGAGCCTTTCCTTAGTAACTCGACTACATTTAGCTATTTAAAACTAAGGGCTGAATATGGCTATGCTGGTAATTTTAACATTGGGAATTACCGACAGTTTGGAAATATATCTTCAACAAACTATGTCATTGGAAATAGTATTGCTCAAGGTAGAAGCCCCGTATCTATTGGAAACTCTCTACTAACTTGGGAAACCACAAGAGGAATGGATATAGGTCTTGATATAAGTTTTTTAGGAGATAGGATCTATACAACATTTGATTATTACAACAAAACCACTGATAATATGCTATATCAAGTTGATATTCCTTATGCAGCTGGTTTTCCCAATATACAATCTAACATTGGAGAAATAAATATATGGGGCTATGAGTTTTCTATAGGTCATAAACTGTTAACTGAAAATTTTAAATGGAATACGGATTTTAATATTTCCTTTAACCGAAATAAAGTAATTCAATTAGGGACTAACAATACACCAATTGGCGGAATTGGTGAACAAGGTTTTTCTTCTTATTGGAAAACAGAGGTTGGAAGACAAATGCCTTTATTTTATGGTTATGTATTTGATGGAATTTACATGACTCAGGAGGAGTTTGACTCTAGTGCTAAACACATAACTTCAGCTGTGGGAACAACCAAAATGAAAGATTTAAATGATGATGGCATAATTAATAGTGAAGACAAAACCTTTCTAGGAAACCCAAATCCAAAATTCACTTTCGGATTTAACAATAGCTTTAATTATAAAAACTTCGACTTAAATATTGTTATGTCAGGGGCTTATGGAGGAGAAATCTTTGCTTTTAGAGGATGGAACACCTTATTAGACGGTAATTTCAATGTAATTACAGAAGTAAAAGATCGTTGGCGTTCTGAAGAAAATCCTGGTGCAGGGTTTCATGCGTCCACTCGTTCAGGTACAACTGCATTTGGGAGATTTACCAGTAGTAAATGGATTCATGATGCTTCCTATCTCACGGTCAAGAATTTAACCTTTGGTTACACATTACCAAATATCAAAAATTATTTCACTAAAGCAAGGGTGTATGTAAGTGTCCAACAAGCGCTTGTTATTACTAATTATCCCTATGGTAACCCAGAGGCAAGTTTAAGAGGATTAAGCAGTCTAGAGTTGGGTTTTGATGGAACCGCCTATCCTGTACCTAGAACCATAGCATTAGGTTTAAATCTTAATTTTTGATCCCTAAAAAAACATAATCATGAAAAACTTAATTTATATATATATTATCTTTTGTTTTGGTTTGCATTCATGTTCAAACGACTTTATTGAAATAGCTCCACAAGCCTCAGTTACTACAGCAAATTTTTACAAAACACAATCTCAGTTTGAGCAAGCGTTAATAGGTGCCTATGCTTCTGTCAGAGATGCAAAAGGTTCCATTGCATCTTGGGTAATGGGAGAAATGAGATCCGACAATACCCATTATGAATATAACAATTTAAATCGCGGCGTTTCTAATTTGGAAAGGGAAGATACAGCTGGGTTTTTGGACGACAATTCCAGTAGTTATATTTCCAGTAAATACAACTCATGTTATATTGGAATCGCTAGAGTGAATCAGATTTTAGATAAAATTGAAGGGGCCGACTTTAGCCAACAAGTGAAAGATCGAATAATAGGGGAGTCTAAATTCATTAGGGCTTTGTTGTATTTTGAATTGGTCAGATTCTTTGGAGGGGTTTCCTTGCATCTCGAAGCAGTTGAAGGGGCAACTCAAGCCTATTTACCAAGGTCGAATACTTCTGAAGTTTACTTTGCAATTGAATCGGACTTATCAGATGCAATACAACTTCTACCAGAAGTGACTTTCCCTCAAAATGGACGCGCAACAAAGGGTTCTGGTCAAGTTTTACTTGCTGATGTTTATATGGCGCAAAAAAAATTTTCAGATGCTGAATTAGCCTTAAAACCTATTTTGACAATGGACTATGAGTTACTACCAGACTACGGGTCTGTTTTCGACCTAAGTAACAAAAATAGTAAAGAATCAATCTTCGAGATTCAATACCAAGAAGGAAATCAAGGACAAAATAGTAATTTTTTGTATCCATTTCTACCTTTATCAGCTGATGTAAGTTTAATTACAGGAATCCAATCCCAAAACAGAAATGCTGGAGGTTGGAATACTCCTACCCAGGAAATGATCGATAGTTATGAAGAAGGTGACACTCGATTAGAAGCTTCAATTGGAATTATTGAAGGTACTGGACCGGTTGGTGCAATGGTAATAGAAAAAGTTACCAGTCCTCTTAATTACATTACACCAGAAGAAAAACGCTCCTATGCATTTATTAAAAAATACTTGCATCCTCATAGTGTTGAAAATAACACTGACGACAATTTTCCGATTTACAGATTCTCAGATGCACTTTTACTACTTGCAGAAGCCCTCAATGAACAAGGTAAAGCTGCCGAAGCATTGGTTCATTTAAATAGGGTTAGGACAAGAGCTGGTTTGCCATCTTCTAGTGTAGTAAATCAGGATGAATTACAAGATATAATCCTTCATGAAAGACGTATAGAATTTGCTTTTGAAAATAAAAGGTGGTTAGATTTGGTTAGGACTGGACGTGCCATTGAAGTAATGAATCAGCATGGAGAAAACATGAAAGCTTTACATCCAATCCTGAGGGATGTAAGCTATAATGTAACCCAAAACCGATTGCTTTTCCCAATTCCACAAAGAGAAATCCTAATAGGTAATCTTGAACAAAACCCTGGCTATTAGTCTTCATCATAAAGAATTAACCTATTCAATTTCAAATCAATACTATTATTCACAAATTGAATTCCTTGGTATTCAACCCTATAATTAAAGACTTAAGGAAAGTTTTCCTTAAGTCTTTAATTGGAGTTTATGGTAAAATAGGAATCTAAATTCATACTAAGTGTTTGGATAGCTTAAAGGAAATATATCACTAATTTATCATAAATTAAATTTTTCCTATAAGAAAAAGAAGTGTGGAATATTGAATACTTAAGAGAAATTTTCATTTGAAATTAAACAAAATTCTAACATGGAAATATCTTAAAAATAAATTGTAGTTGACTTAACCTAATAAAGAATGAAAATATATATTCCTATTCTAATAATAATAATGGTGAATGCCTGTAATTCACCTCAACAAAAAGCAGAAAATAATACTGAAAACAATTTCGAAAGGTTCCGAAATGTTGTATTCATCATTGGAGATGATCATAGTACCAAAGTATTAGGGGCTTACGGTAATAAAATTGTAAAAACACCAAACTTAGATGAAATGGCAAAAAATGGGGTTTTATTTAGTAACGCTTACGTCAACTCTCCTGTATGTTCCCCTTCAAGGCAATCAATGATTACTGGGAAATACCCGCATGCATCAGGGGTTTCTTTACTATCAACTCCATTTCCTGAAGAACAAATATCTATCGCGGACTATTTAACTCCACTGGGTTATAAAACCGCAATCATTGGAAAAAATCATTTTAATAGTTCATCTAATCATGGGTTTGAAAATAAAATACAAAAGAAGGACTATCTGGATTTTATCAAGACTAATCCTCCCAGAAAGCCTGCAGATGAAATAAAATCCAGACCGAAGTGGAAACCATTTAAAGATCCAGCAAACATTTGGCTAAATGCAGATGCATTACCCTCTACTTATTATGACGAAGAAGATGTAGGAACTTTTTATGCAAAAAAAGCAATTGAATTTATACAAAGCAATCAAAATGACCGCTTTTGCTTATGGCTTGGGTTTGAAGAACCCCATTCCCCATTTAACTTCCCCATTGAATATGCCAACAAGTACAATCCTGAGAATATGCCCCTTCCAAGTGGAAGCCAAGAGGATGACCGTTGGATTCCCGAAGTGTTTAAAGAATTAACAGATGAAGAAAAAAAGGGAATCATTTCTTCTTACTATACTTCAGTTGAATACCTAGACAAAAATGTAGGGCTCGTTTTGAATGCTTTGGAAAAAGCTGGGCTAAAAGAGAGTACATTAGTAATCTATGTAGGAGATCATGGCTATTTATTAAATGATCACAAACGCTTTGAAAAACACATGATGTGGGAAGAAGCAGTCAAAGCCCCTTTGATCATTCAAGGAGGGAAGGCTTTTGGGGAAGGAAAAATTCAATCTGAACTGACAGAGTTTGTTGACTTATTCCCCACAATTATTGAGGCATTAGGAGAAAAACCGCTGAATAATATTCACGGAAAAAGTTTGGTACCCCTTCTAACCGAAAAAACGGACAAACACCGTGATTACGTATTCTCAGAGTTTTTACCCGATAATAAAGCTATGATTCGGACTAATAAATGGAAATATATTTTTTCCACAGGTAAAAATGATTTAGGAATGGGATATGCAACAGGTTTTGGTCCAGCGGGTATTACCCATCATTTGTATAATGTAGAGGAAGATCCGAAGGAAACGACAAATCTTTCCAATAACCCCGATTACCAAGAAATTATGCAAGAATTACAAGTGAAATTACTCGGAATTTTTGAAAAAACTCATCCTTTGGCTGGCAATGTGCCAGCGTCATGGAGTATCGAACAAAAATTTGTTGCCTATTGCGAGCCTCCAGAGGAAAGTAAATCTGTGGAAACTTCTAAATAGTAAATTCACCCAGATTATAATAGTTTTATAATTTGGGTGATATTCATTTATATTCGCAACCTTCTTTTCCATTATGTTAAAATTCTCCATCTTCCTACTTGTTTTATTTGGCTGTTCAACCATAGTTTTTGGGCAAAAAGAAAACAGCAAACCCAATTTTGTTGTCATTTTCACCGATGATCAAACCTACAGGGCCATAGGATACAATAATTCGGAAGTGTTGACACCAAACCTGGATAACTTAGCAAAGAAAGGATTAATTTTCAATAAAGCCTTTACTTCGACACCTGTTTGTGCGGCAAGTAGGGCTAGCGTTTTTACTGGATTATACCCACAGACCAATGGAACAGTAGCATTGGATAGAAATTCTTTTATTAATAACATAGTGAATGAAAATAAATACAACACTATGGCAGAATTCTTACAAGATGAAGGCTATACCACGTATTTTAGTGGCAAATCGCATTTAGGAAATCCGCAGGATTATGGCTTTAGATTCGGATACGAGTCCAACAGTTTTGATGATGAAATAGCCTTTAAAGAGGTGTCAAACTTTATTGAAAAGGAGGATTTTGGCGAGCAACCCTTCTTTATCTGGTTAGCTCCAAGACAACCTCACGTCCCATTGAAACCGGCGCAGGAATGGTTAGAACTTTATCCATTGGAAAATATCTCAATTGAAAAGAATTTCCTTACCACCCCGGAGCAAGAGAGCGTATTTAACCAAGGTTTACCTGGTGAGCATTATTACAGGGATTCAGATTACACAAATAACTATAAAAATTTACCGGCTGGACCTCCACGGTCAACAGAGGTTATTTCAGAATTTACAAAAGCCTATTATGCGACCATTACCCATCTTGATTTTCAAATTGGATATTTTATTAATCAGTTAAAGGATGGTGGACATATGGATAATACAGTGTTCATTTTTCTTTCGGACAATGGCTATTTACTAGGAAATCATGGCTTGGGAAATAAATTGACTATGCATGAAGAGTCCGTTCGGATACCCATGTTTATCTATTGGGACCAACTCAAAATAGATGTGCATGAATCTGAAGCATTAGTATCTAGTACAGATCTACTTCCTACTATTCTAAATATAGCTGGGTTACCTATTCCAGAATATTTACATGGAAAATCCGTTTTGCCTATTCTAAAGGATCCCTCAGTCAGCATAAATGATTTTATAGCCAGTGAAAGCGTAGGCGTTGGTGGTAAGGTTGGAACAGGTCACCGAATGATAAGATCACCAGAATGGAAATATATTATCACCGACATTAACGATGAATTATTATTCAATTTATCCGATGATCCCTATGAATTGAATAACCTAATAGACAATTATGGATATGAATCAATCTTGGTGAAATTGAAGGGGTATTATCAAGAATGGAGGGATTTGGTGGGAGATGAAAAACTGATTCCTTAAACCCAAAATGGAATATCCATTAGACAATATTATGCGTTAAGAACAATAGTAATCATTGGCTCTATAAACACTATTTCTCATTAAAAGCAAAGGCAGTATCACCAGTGAAATCGGAACTTACCATTGTAGGGGCCTTGTATTTTTCTACATGGTCTATTACCAAACGAGTTCCCTCAAAATGGCCTACATAAGGAGGCATTTCCGGATTGTAAATGGTGCCGGTCATGTCCCGCATCAGCCCCACATTTTTATTAAGATTGGCAACTTAAAATTAAAGTTGGCAAACAAAGGAATATTAAGTAGAACAATGGCCTCATATCAATTTTTACTTCCAATTCACATTATTACTTTAATCTTTTAAATTATAATGCTATGGAATTAAGGTCTTTTTATTCTAAAGAACCGATTGATAATCAACAAACTACTAAAAGTAATGGAGCTACTAAATTTATCATAAAAAAAACGCTCATAGTTAATTATGTGCGTTTTTCCCAATTAGATAAATCCTAAATGCTAGACTTGCTTTTCGCAAACTGTTTTAGCTAATCTTTACCAATTTATTTTAAGGTTTTAAAATACAAGATAACTGACTCAATGTCCTTATCGGAAAGCAATCCCAAGAAAGAAGGCATCTCCCCTTCTCTGCCTTTTACTACTTTCGCACCCGGATCAATGATAGACTCTTTGATATAGGCATCGTCTGCAGTGGCAGTAGTACCATCTTTAAATTCTCTTTTGGCGCCATACAGTCCTTTTACACTTGGACCTATTTTGCCCGCTACATTGTCGTCAATCGCGTGACAGGCAATACATCCGTACTTCAGGAATATTTCTTTTCCTTTGATCGCATCCGCTTTTCCTTCTTCTTTACCTGCCACCAAGGTAGGATCAAAGTTTTCGATCAGGTCTGCAGGATTTAGACTTCCAAAGCCCTCCGCCTTGAGACTGGCTTCATTTACTGCATTTACAGTCATCCAAACCTTATCAGTCCATGAAGTTCCGGATTCTGTTTTAAGGTCAAAGGCTACCTCCATTTGCATTACAATGTCAATATTTGGAACTACAAGAAAAATAGCTTTCTTGTCTTCCGACAGGTGTGCAGCCAATACTGGCATATTTTCCTCACCTACTTCTCCATTCAATTGATAATGCCCTGAACCATATTTTTCTGTTCGCAAGTAGTTCCATCTTTTGACTTGGTAGCTTGCCAAATCTGTGGCCGCAGCCTGATCTAATTCTTGACCAAATCTTAATAATATCCCGCCTTCGCGGACTTTATAATCTACAGGCAATAAACTTTCCTCACCCGTATACCTCAATCTTAAAAAGGCACTTAAAGCATCAGAATTGTGTCCCCATAGAGAGAAACCTGCAAAATAAACCAGACCATCTTTAGTGTTAACCGTACCCTTCATAGTAGGTGCCGGAAAAATGCCGGGAATCACGGATGCTCCTCCTTGTACGATGGAAGAGCTACTGTCCACTTTCACCAAAAACAATCCTGGTCTGCCATAAGACAAATGAAGCATTTGATCGTTGAGTGGACCCATCTTACCAGACGTAACCCATATTTGACCTACTCCAGAACGGTCTGCACCGTGAGGAATCCAGGTTATTGGAGGAGTAGTTTCAGGAATAGGATCTCTATGGGCTGTGGCAGGAACACCAAAATAGTCTCCCTCTCTAATCAACATAATTGGTGTAGAAGGCATATAATGCCCTTGTTGATCAGAACCTGTAACCCAACCTTTTTCAGGATGAATCCCTAGGTAAGGTCCTCTAAATCCAGTAGCAAACTGACTAATACTTCTACCATCTGCGGAAACTTTAAGTATAGATCCATCATCATTTGAAGCTGATCTAAAACCCATTAGGGCTTTAGGGGAAGAGGCTTCAGGTCCCATATCCAAAGCACCAAATTTGGCAACATAAAACCCTCCTTTTGGATCAGCCACCATATCGCTGGCCCATTCACGGGTTTCTATGGATTGTGCCATGATATTGGAGAAGTTTTCATAAAAATCAGCCACCCCATCACCATTCAGGTCATGTAGTCGGGTGATTCCATCCTTACCATATACGTAGATTTCACCATTTACAACTTCTATACTCTGCGGCTCATAGAGTCCTGAGGCAACTCTGGTCCATACCAAACGATCCAAGTCTTCATTTATGCCTGCTATTTTCCATACATCCCCTTCAAAGGTAACCATGACAGCCTCGGAATCACTAAGAAAACTAACATCCACCATTCTAACATTTCGTTTCCAAGGATTTGGAACCGGTAAGGTCAATCGGTCTGTTACAAAAGCTGCGGTATCAGGCGAAACCTGGCCTTTGGTCAGCACTTCTTCTTCCCAATAAGGTGTGGTTCCGTTTTCAAAATCTGGAAGAGTAGACAATTCATTAGCCAATACTCCTGCAAATTTATCTTTTTCAGAAGCTGCCCCATTCCAAAGCATTAATTCAAAATCAACCGTAGTGGCATGTTCAGCAACTTCCACTACCAAATACCTATTGTCTTCAACGGAAAGCGTCACACCTTCACTACCATTGGCTAACCCCATGGCGGTCACTTTTTCCCCATGATAAACCAAAATCTGATTGTCAACCAATTCTACATCGCTGATATCGGTGATCTCAGCAGCCATTAGGAATGTCTTTTTATCAGAAGCTGCCATGGCAAATCTTCTGCTGAATACGGGAAGTCCCTCATGAACAAGGCTTCCCGGTAATTCATAAACAAGTGTATTCCCTACAGTGTAAGAAAGGATGACTTTGTCTTCTACTGGGTAAATGCCTCCATATCTCCCTATCTCAGCAGGTATAGCACCCCAAGCAGGACTATCAGGGTGAGGTGATGGTTTTCTTGGATCTTTTACCGACACCTGTCCAATGGACCAACCTGGGTAAGCTCCAGTAGCCAATTTAGGAACTCCTCCTATTCTTGGGATTTGATTCCCTTTATTATGAAAATCAGCATAGGATACCTGAGCCATGGTTACCATTGGCATAAACTCTCCAGTCCAAGCCACCGACCAACGCAACATATCCGTATCGAAACATGCATAAGCATCATTCCCTAATTTAATGGCCAAAACGCGACCAGAAATATTGTTCTTAGGAAAACCTGCTCCCAACTCCCTGCCATCAAAGGAAGTGGTGATATAAGGAAAAGAAGGCTCCACAAATGGGGCAAAACTTTGTTCTTCAAAATTTACTGAAGTTATCAAGTTTTCCTTTTCAGCTTCACCACAGGCAGATAGCATTAATAATATTATGGATAGCGTGCCGAAGAAATTCCTTGTTTTCGGCCGTTTAAAAAAATACGTGGCAACAGTATCAGTGTGTTTCATTTCTAAGTTATGCAATTTAACTAATAGGTTTTCAAATTAAATTTAAGTTATTGGGCTGAAGACAACTACTGAAAGGACTTAAAATCAGTTATTCTTCGCCACTTCAAAACCAGGAATGGGTACAATTCCTGCAACTCGAATCTTTCAGTTTCCCAGTATTTATATAAACCGGTCTAACCTTTTGGATATCCAGCGTTGAAATTACACCCAAAACCCTTAATTACAAAAAATAATATTTCATAGAAATATTAGGGATGTTTTTTAGTGATTGGGATAAATAGAGAAACTAGGCTATTTATTGTACCTGTCCTTAAGTAAATTCATCATATAAACATTAATATCCCATTGGTTGGAAAGGGGTATTTCGGAAAAGGGAAGTGTCGGCATATAGGGAAAAGGGCCAAACTCTGTATTGATGGTTAAATCCCTGTTATTGGCCTTATGCAATTGCACAACCTTATCCCACCAATTGAGGTGAGCGGACAAGGCCTCTTCCCATTCGGGAGCGCGAGGATCATTCACCTGTGGTCCTTCTGCATGCCCTACCCTGCTGTGAATATGGTCGGTTCTTGAAATGGCCAGGTCCACCGCCTCTTTCTGGTCCTCGAGTAAGGACTCATGTACATTGCACCAATGGGAAATATCCAAGCAAATGCGTAAGTCAGGCAAGTTTTCAAAATACTTTTTGGCAACAGGTGCTGAATACAAGCACTTACCACGATGTGTTTCATGGGTAATGGGAATACCTGACTCTTTTGAAAGCCTATCAGCCAGTTGGAAAAGTGGCAAATTGTCCTCAAAATCAAAATAATCTTTTCCTGTTTGACAGTTGATTAGAACTGGTGCCGCTGCTATTAAATGATTGAGGTACCTTTCATAAGCATCTAAAAGGGCTTTTGGCTTGGTCTCAAAAGATTGAAAATACTGACCAATTAACTCCAATTCATGACCTTTAAGAATCGCCAGTAAATTATCCCTTCGCTTTTTCTCCAAGGGAAGATCCATCTCCACCCCATCGTACCCTGCTTCTTTGACATTTTCACAAAACAACTCAAAAGAGAGGGTATTTCCCCAAAGTGGGGCATAAAATTTAATAGTCATTTTAATTGGTGTTAATTCCATTTCTAATCCGAGGCCAATTTATAGATTTAACCCGGATTATGTAATAGAATTTCTCCGCCCTGACAATGGTCAGGGGTGATAGCCTGTCCCGTGTTTACGGGAAGTGTTCCAATCGCAAGAAAATCAGTCTGTTTGGAGATTTTAGCATAGCACCGGTATGGTGAAATTGAAAACAGCAACGAAGTGGCTGATTTTAAAGCGATTTCAGCACGGAATAGAATGTCTATTGCATATTTCGGGTTTAAGGAGTAGATAAAAAATTGATGTATTCCTTTTGCTAATGAGATTGAAATGTGCATAATAAAGGGGAGTGCTTAAGAACAGTCCCCTTCAGTATATAGGCTAATTTTTTAACCGAAATAGGCAATAAGGTTTAAATTCATCTTCCAACTATTTTGAAGCCATGGTCTTGTCTTCTTTGTAAAATACACGCCAGATTTTTCCTGTCACAGAATCAGAGATGATCACCGTACCATCAGGAGCAAGAGCAAGACCTGTAGGCCTGTGCTTCGCATCACTTGGCGCTTCAATTTTATCTACACCGGCAAAGCCATCCGCAAGAATTTGATATTCTCCTGAAGGATCACCATTCTCGAAAGGTTGCATGGCCACGAAGTACCCTTTTTGTCCCAGAGGAGCTCTGTTCCACGAGCCATGAAAAGCAATAAGGGCCGTTCCTTTATAACTTTCCGGAAATTGATCTCCGGTATAAAACAATAGATCATTAGGTGCCATATGGGCCTCGAAAGTTGCAACAGGGGCTACAGTCCCTTCACATCTATCCGAACTTTGCTTGTCCCCTCCATATTCTGGTGCCGTCAAACGCTTATTTTGCGTTCCATCAAAATAACAATAAGGCCAGCCAAAATCGGCCCCATCACTTAACCTGAACATCTCTTCTGCCGGTTGTTCAACGCTTTCTTCAGTTGTATACATGTCAGGAAACAAACCATTCAGCATGTCACGACCATGTTGCACTGCATACACATGTCCATCAAGGGGGTTGAATTGTAATGCAACAGCGTTTCTTATTCCTGTAGAATACCTATAGCCGTCTTCCATTTGGGTTTGGCCTATTTTTGACGCATCAAAACGCCAAACCCCACCATGTCTTTCTAATAATGGACATGGATCCATTGCTGGTGAGCCTTTTGTTCTATCTTGTTCTTGACAGGCATTGGACGGTGCACCTATATTCACATAGAGGTAACCTTTGTCATCAAAAGTGAAGGATTTGGCTGCATGGGATGTTTGTACAGGTAAACCAGAAACTATGGTGTCTGGAGCCTCTGCATTTTCAGGCAATAAATTGTCTCCAATAAATGAATACCTGAATACGGTGCTGTCATTGGAAGCGTAAAGGTTTCCATCATAGAAGGCCATACCAGTACCTCCAAAATCACTGAAATACTCGATTTCATCCGCCCTACCATCTCCATCCGTATCTCTTAAAGCGGCAATTCCGCCTTGGTCATTTGCTTCCCGAAGGTTAACATAGATATCTCCATTTTCCCTAACTGCCAAATGCCTGGCTCTTCCCAGATCCTCGGCAATAACATAAGACTGAAATCCAGTACCCAGAATCAATCCACCTTTATCTTCATCTCCTATAAAGTAAGGATCATCTGAAGCAGTTTCTGTAGGGCTGCTACATCCCGAAAGCAGACAACTACTAAGGAAAGTAGCCAATAGTAAATTTGAATATTTCATGTTTAATTATGGTTTTAAGGTGGTTAATATTTAAATATAACGCTAAACATCAGTTGCTACAAATATTGTACCTTATATTTCCGTCAAAAAGCAAACTAAACCATGCCTTAATCATTAAATTTAGGCATTAAAAAAATGAAGTTTTACTTCATTGTAAACGGCTTATGCAAATATTTAGTGAATGAAAAACAGCCCCTCTCTTATTGCAACCTCTTGCCTAATAGTAATTCTATTGGGGTTAATTTCATGTCAAGAAAGTGCCCGTTTTACAGCTTTACCAATTTCTCATACCGGCATTGAGTTTGAAAACACACTGTTAGAGGACGAATTTTTCAATATACTTACCTATGAATATTTTTATAACGGAGCAGGTGTGGCTGCTGCAGATTTTGACAATGATGGCCTAGATGATCTTGTATTCACCTCAAATATGGGGAATTGTGAAATTTATGCCAATAAAGGTGAATTTGTGTTTGAAAATAAAACACCAGGTTCAGGGATAGTTACTGAGGGAAAATGGGCCACTGGAATAGCCATTGTTGATATCAATCAAGATGGCCTAAGGGACATTTACATCTGTTTTTCAGGACCCTATGGAGCGATAAAAAGAAAGAACGCATTGTACATCAATGTTGGGGATTTTAAGTTTATTGAAAAAGCAGCAGACTATGGCCTGGCAGACAATGGGTTTAGCACCCAAGCTGCCTTTTTTGATTATGACAGGGATGGAGACCTAGACATGTACCTGATGAATAACATGACTGATGAAACAGGGCCAAATATTATTCGTCCCAAGAGGATTAACGGTGAAATGCTAAACACCGACAAGCTTTACCAAAACAATGGAGACGGAACTTTCAGTGATGTCTCAAAAGCAAGTGGCATTACCTTGGAGGGATATGGATTGGGTTTGGCTATTGCTGATTTCAATGAAGACAATTGGCCGGATATAATGGTTAGCAACGATTACCTCTCCAATGACATTTTGTACCTGAACCAAAAAGACGGTACTTTTTTAAATGTGGCAGGAAAGGTATTTCAACACACCAGTTATTCAGCAATGGGCAATGATGTAGCTGATTTTAACAATGATGGGAAAATAGACCTTATAGAAGTGGACATGCTCCCTCCTACAAATTACCGTCAAAAATTGATGTTTGGCAAAACGGGACATGACAGGTTTACTTCTGAAGTTAAAAGTGGCTATGAACCCCAGTTTATGCGCAATACCCTTCAATTGAACAGAGGAATTAATGACGAAGATTTACCTCAGTTTTCTGAAATCAGCTTTTTGGCAGGAGTTTATGCTACAGACTGGAGCTGGGCACCCTTATGGGCTGATTGGGACAATGATGGTTGGAAAGATTTATTTATTACCAATGGCTACCCACGTGATATCACCAATAGAGACTTCGTTGATTATAGGTCAAATTTTCATCAACTAAACAGCAATGAAATTTTTGAAGAGCTAAAAGAATTGGAAGGCGCCTATCTTGGGAATTTCATGTTTCAAAATAACCAAGACCTTACATTTAAAGATGTATCAATAGATTGGGGCTTCGACAAACCTGGGTATTCCAGCGGCATGGTATTTTCCGACCTAAACAATGATGGCCAATTGGACCTTGTCATCAACAATACCTACAGCAAGGCTTTAATTTATAAAAACAATGGTCAACGCAACACCAAAAACCAGTATTTAAAAATCCGACTGCGAGGAGCCCAAGGGAACTTACAAGCCTTAGGAACAAAAATAAAACTTTATGCCAATGGCCAGGTACAATATTATGAACATTATCTAACAAGGGGCTACCATTCTTCTGTTACCGAAACCATACATTTTGGACTTGGAGACAAGCCACAAATTGATTCACTACTGATCCAATGGCCGGATGGACAAGTGAATCAATTGTACAATATTTCTGGTAAGCAGGTCATCACTCTCGAAAAAAAGGAAATGGAAAAGAAACCTTCCAATTTTCGTCCAAAAGAAGTAGTAAAAGACCTGACAGAAACACTACCCACTTTTAATCATCAAGAAAAATTTTATGCTGATTTCAATCTACAACCCTTATTGCCTCACAAACATTCACAACTAGGACCAGGAATAGCAGTTGCGGACATTAATGCGGATCAGAGGGATGATTTTTTTATCGGTGGCGCTTTTGGACAATCAGGAGTGATATTTTCCCAACTGCAGGATTCTGGATTTAAAACAATCTCTCTTCCAGATGACAATAGCAATTTTGAGGACATGGGCGCTTTGTTTTTTGACGCAGACTCAGATGGGGACCTAGACCTGTATGTAGTTTCTGGTGGAAATGAATTTAAAGCTGGATCAACACACTATCAGGATCGATTGTATTTTAATGATGGCCAGGGTAATTATGAAAAAGCTCAGGCTGCCTTACCAAATATTTCGTCAAGTGGCTCCTGTGTTACGGGAGCTGATTTTGATAAAGATGGAGATATAGACCTCTTCGTCGGTGGTAGATTGACACCCAATTCCTACCCATTACCAGGGACATCTCAATTGCTCCAAAACGAAAATGGTAATTTTACAGAGGTAGCTGATCAGCTGGCTCCTGGTTTGAAGAATATAGGCATGGTAACAGCAGCACTATGGACTGATTACAATGCGGACAATTGGCCAGATTTGATCTTAGTAGGTGAATGGATGGAAATCACTCTTTTTGAAAATCAATTGGGCAAACTGGTTTTGAAAGAAGGGCTACCAGGAATAGAAGCAAGTTCGGGCTGGTGGAACAGTATTGCGGCAGCAGACATAAATCAGGATGGATTGACCGATTATATTGTAGGGAACCTCGGCTTAAATAGCAGGTATAAAACCAGTGTAGAAAGCCCTCTTAAGATCCATTGGGGTGATTTTGACAAGAATGGCAACTTGGAATCAATCATTTCCTTTGTTGAAAATGGGAAAAGATTTCCTATCCACCCAAGAGAAGATCTATTCCAGCAAATCCCCAAATTAAAAAAGAAATTTCCCGACTTCCACAATTATGGAAAAGCTGAACTGTCCTCTCTCCTAGGAAAGGATTTCTTGGAAAAAACTAAAACCTCATTGACTGTTAATACCTTTTCTACAGCCCTCCTTTTAAATAGAGGAAACAAAGGTTTTGAAAGGATCGAATTGCCAAATATAGCCCAAATTTCACCTGTATTTGGCATTGAAACAGGTGATTTTGATGGTGATGGATTGATGGAAATATTTTTGGCTGGCAATTTTCATCAAGTTGAGGTGATTACTGGGTCCTATGATGCCTCCTTCGGTTTATTAATGGAAGTTGAAGGGGATGAGAAAATAAGGGTAAAAAAGCAATTAATTGGGCTGGGTGGAGATGTGAGGGCGGTAGCATCTGTTTTTCTAAATGCTAATAAGAGCCTATTTCACATTGCCAGCAAAAACAACCAACCTGCTCAATGGGTCAATTTACATGGAAAAAAAGTAATGGGGACTCCCTTGCCCGAGGTACCAGGAGCTAAAAAAGCCATGCTTTACTTTAAAAATGGTCGATTAAGGGCAAAGGAATTTTATTTAGGGTCGGCATATTTAAGCCAAAATACAAACCATATTTACCCTGAACCAAACCTTATAAAGGTTATCTATTATGATAAAGATGGTACCCTAATAAAAGAGCACCATCTTTAATTTAGTTTTTACCCCCTTAGTTACTAAAAATCAACCTATTAACAGGATTAGCATAGATTAAATACCCTATAATATTCCTGGTTAATATTATTCACTAATTCATCTTGGAAAAGTATCGCACCTCAAATCTGTTTTGGTTTTTACCTTTAAAAATTGGCTTTTTGTCCGTTCTTAGCACCATATTTTTCCCATCAATGGATAATATATCATAGATATTTACCAGCTTTCCATTACTATCAAAATACTTAAGACGCTTGTCCTCAATGGAAAACTTGTTACTTACAGAAGAATTTACCGCACTGGTGATTGCCTCACCAGTGGGTAAATATTTATAGGTTTCCTCTTGGTGCCAACCATGGCTAGAGAAATTGAATTGGTTATAGTGATAATAAGCAGAATCCAATCTCCATTCACCTATTATCTTTTGTTCGTAACTGGTCTCACATGAAAGGGTAAAACCAAAAATTAAGCAAAAGATTAATCCTGTTTTCAGCATTAATATCCGGGATTTTGGCTCAACACACCGTTACTCAAATCAATTTCTCTTTGAGGAATGGCAAAAAGATAATGTTTAGGCCTTTCAAAATTTCTCGGTGGCTTTAATGGCCCCAGATCTTTTTTATACAAGGCCACAATATCCACCAAATTGTCTTTATCCCAACGGATAAGATCTTGGTGACGCTGATTTTCCCCAGCTAATTCTACTCTTCGTTCATGGATCAGGTCTTCCATAGTGGCATTTGAAAGTTCAGTTCTGTCTGCTCTTTCTCTGACCGCATTGATTTCAGCATCTCCATTTTGACCTGATCTTATTTTGGCTTCTGCCACCATAAGCAAGACATCTGCTGTTCTTAAAATCGGATTATTGTGGCTCATATTTAGCCCTCCCTGAGGATTCCAAGAAGAGTATTTTCTAAAATGATAGCCTGTAGAAGAAAGGTCTGCGGTGTATTCTGTCACTCCCTTGTCTCCACCCAAATCTACCATGTCTCCAGGTTTATAAACTGTATAATCCAGTCTGGGATCTCCATCCTCAAACTCTTCAATCAAATCCTGCACAGGTTCATGAAAATCCCAACCACCCCAAGGTCTTGGTGTAGTGTAAATAATATGGGTATTGTCCTGCCATCCTTGCAAACTTTGTATAGAAAACAATACCTCAGGATTATTTTGCGTTTCCACACGGAAATTGTCCTGATAATTATCCGCTAATGGGTAAGGACCATCTAAAACCTTCTGACCGAAGGAAATGGTTTTGTCAAAGGCTTTCTGGTACAGGTACAACTTGGCCAACAAACCATTGGCCGATCCTTTATTGGGTCTACCTAAATCATCCGCATCATGAGAAATGGGCAAAAGATCGGCAGCCTTTAATAAATCAGCCTCTATCTGTGCATGGGTTTCCTCCAATGATGACCTGGGTTTGTTGTAATTGTTTGCGATGACATCCTCCTCAAGAATTATAGGTACACCGCCATAGATAACAGCAAACCTCCAATACATAAAACCTCTCAGAAAATAAGCTTCACCTAAGGTCCTGTCTTTAAGTGTTTGATCCATGTTGATATCTGGAACATTTATTAAAACGGCATTGGCCCTAGAGATTACCTCATATTTGTGTCTCCAGCTATAATACAATTGAGGATTACCTGCATCAAAAGTAAAAGACTCTATTGCCTGGTCCTCGCCATGATCTCCCGCCCTGAACTGATCGTCAGAAGGAATGTCAAAGGTGTGTTCAGCATGTCCGTAAAAGTCTTCCACCACTAGTGGCTCATACATGGCATTCGCTGCCGCTACTGCATCTTCTCCATTTCTCCAAAACTGTGAAGAAGTAGATTGTCCATAGGGCGTAGTATCGAGTATATTGTCTTCACAAGCTGTAGTAATTAATACCAGCAAAAAAAGAAGTTGAATTGAATTTTTCATATTCTTACATTAGAAAGTTATCGTTGTACCAATGGTCCAGCTTCTGGCTTGTGGATATTGTGCATAATCTGCATTCAATTGCAGGTTACCATCTGTATACCCTAACTCAGGATCCATTCCCGAGTAGCCTGTAAGGACAAATACATTTTGTCCCGTGACATAAAACCTGGCCTTTGAAATCCCAATTCTGTCGGTGATTGGTGTGGGTAAAGTATAACCAAGCACCACATTTTTTAACCTAAGAAAATCTCCATCTTCCAAAAACAAGTCAGAAGTCCTATGGTTTAGGTTATCTCTTTTAGTCGTCATTCTAGGTATTTCATTGCTTGTTCCTTGACCATTCCATCGATTGATGGTCTCTGAATACATATTGAAAGGGTAAGTTGGATCGATGCCTTGCATCCTGTCAGCATTGTAAATATCGAATCCAGCATTGCCAAGGAAAAATAAACTTAGGTCAAAATTGCCATATCCTAACTGGGCATTTAAACCATATACCACTTTAGGATGGGGATTTCCAATGATTTCCCTGTCTGACTCATCAATGATTCCGTCACTGTTTAAATCCAGAAACTTCACATCCCCGGGTTGTATCAATCCGCCAGTTTTTCGTGGATCATTGGCAATGTTAGGGTCATTCTGAATTTCCTCGGAACTTTGGTATAATCCATCTGCTCTCCACCCATAAAAACTTGCTATTGGTGACCCCTCATAAGTTCTTGACAATTCCTGACTAGACCTGCCGTATAATCTAGAACCTATAAAATTACCATCTACCAATTTGGTGACTTCATTTTGAATAAAGGAAGCATTTCCACTCAAGGTATAGGTAAGTTTCCCTTGGGTTTCTCTAAATAAAACTTCCACTTCGAGTCCCTTATTTCTCAACTCACCAAGATTTTGGTTGGGTATCTGTGCCGTACCTATGGATCCAATGGTAGGAGGAGCTATAAGCATGTCCTTGGTGTCTTTTATAAAGTAATTGAAATTGGCTAGCAATCGATTGTCTAAAAACCCTAAATCCAAGCCAATATTTGTCATTTGGGCTGTTTCCCAGGTAATCCCAAGGTTTGGCACTCTAGTTTGTGCGGCTCCTACGGTTTGATTGCCCCCAAAAGAATACCTTCTTCCAGAACTTATTAGGGCCAAATATTGTAAACCAGGAACATTTTGATTGCCCAAGCTACCCCAACCACCGGTCAGTTTCATATTGGAAATAAAGCCAACATTTTGAAAGAAATCCTCTTCCGAGATTCTCCAACCAAGTGAAAACGCAGGAAAATACCCCCAGCGATTTCCTGGTGCAAATTTTGAAGACCCATCACTTCTAAAAGTGGCTGTCACCAAATAGCGTTCATCATAATTGTAAGTAGCCCTACCAAAATAGGAAGCAAGCGCATCATACGATTTCCCTCCATCTATTCCATTCAAAGTTTGTCCCACACTTAAAAACCTTTGGTCAAATGATTCATCCAGAAAATCTCTTTTGCTGGCACTGAATCCATCTGAATTAAAGGTCTGAGTAGTATAGCCGCCTACGAAATTAAATTTGTGCAAATCATTGAATTCTTTATCATAAGAAACAAAGTATTCTGCCAAAACTGAATAGTATTCATTATAACTTCTTGAAAGGGAATTTATAGAACTGGCCCTTATCTGGTCATTGACAATAATATTGAAATTATAACCATCACTAATGAAGCCATCCAGACCAAAATTAACTCTAAATTTCAACCCTTCCATTAGCTCATATTCGGCATTTAGATTGCCTAATATTTTGTGGCTTGTATTGTTATTGTCTTGGGTATTTTGGGTAAAAATAGGATTGTTAATGTCTCCAAATTCTCCAGATATTTGAGAGGAGCTATAAGAACCATCTGGATTCATTACAGGCAAGCCAGGATGGAAACGTATTGCGCTCCATAAGACACCCGTTTGGGCCGAAAGGGTATTAGGACTCCTTTGATTGACGGAAACAAGCTGCAGGTTCTGACCTATCTTAAACTTATCGCTGATCTTGTGGTCAGAATTTATTCTAAAGCTTAGACGTCTAAAGTCAGAATTAGAGATCATCCCTTCTTCTTTAAAATATCCACCCGCCAACATAAAAGAAGAATTATTGTTCCCTCCCCTAAGGGTAAGATCCACATTTTGTGTTGTGCCTTGGCCAAGAAGTTCCTCTTGCCAGTTGGTCTTTTGCGTTTGGTAAGCTGAATTTTCCCAAATGGGGTTGATCGCTAATCCATCGTTGGTATACCGCTCTCTTTTGAGGCTGGCCAATGTCGGGGCATCCAACACATCGATGGTCTTGATCGCATTGGAAATGCCGGTGTAACCATTTAACTCAACTTTCAATGGTTGGTTGAAGTCACCACGTTTAGTGGTGACAATCACAACGCCATTGGCCGCTCTTGTTCCATAAATTGCGGAAGCAGACGCATCTTTTAATACCTCAATGGATGCTATATTATTTGGGTTTACGTCATTAAGGTTACCGCCAGGAACACCATCTATGATAATTAAAGGGTCTGCATTGTTAAGCGTTCCCGTCCCTCTAATTCTAATAGAACCCTGATTTCCAGGTGCGCCACCATTTCTTACCACATTGACTCCCGCTGCCCTTCCTTGCAATGCCTGTGCAGCACCTGATACTGGTAAATTCTCCAGGTTATCCCCTTTTATAGAAGATACAGCACCTGTTACATCTCGTTTTTCCTGTGTACCATACCCTACCACCAATACCTCATTGAGAGAGGATTCATCCTGAACCATTTGCACATTCAGTATGCTTTCATTTCCAATTGTGATAACTTGTGTTTTATACCCTATAAAGGATATCACCAAGGTGCCATTTTCCGGTACATCAATGGAGAAATTACCATCAATATCTGACACTGTACCTTTGGTAGTTCCTTGTAGGGTAATGGTAGCTCCTGGCAATGGTGCTCCTGTTTCATCCACAACAGTACCTTTAAGGTCTGCCATAACAATATTTTCTAGTGCCACTGCTGCGGCCGAAATAGGCCGAACAAGAATTACTAAAAAAAGAAGTGGGGCAAACACCCAAATAATAGAATGTATGCTCATTTTAGGAATAGTTTTTTTCATAGGGTGTATATTAGACGTTAGTTTTATTTGGATTTATAGTCTCAATCATTTGAACTGCTTATAAGACAGTCTAGTTCTTTTTATCAATTGGCTCCTGTTGCTAATTCCTGGATTATGTAAAAAAAATCGATGTATTTATTTAAGAGTCGATAAAAGAAAATCCATTTTTTATAATGGCTTTGCCTCAATCCCACCCAACCAATTTCTTAAGTTTCTATCAAATTTAAAACCGATTAAAAATTGGATAATAAATTTTGTGAAAAATTATCAAATCATCAAATTAATTCGTTAAAATAATATTATTAAAATATTATTAAATCATAAATCCACATTTGAAAAATTAAACAATAGAATTTAGTTTGGCTAATCCAGATAGGTTCTCGCTTACTAAGATTAATCTTTAAACCTCGAATTTTCATAAAATATGGATAGTTACAATCCTATTGAAATGAGGGAATGTCTCCATTGAAATATTTCATTTAACTCTAAAAAATCAAAAGACCAATTGCTCGTTTAATATTCACAAAAAATCGTAATGCAGATAATATTCAAAGACTTACATTAAAAAATATCACTCTAACAATTGTCTTTCTCCCACTTATCCTTAAGAAGTCTAAATACAAAGAGTTGGTTTACAGCTATTTAAATTGATTCTATCTACCTATTAATGTATTTTTATATTGAAACTTAAACCAGAAAATTATGTCTATTAGATTAGCGAGTAACTGCAATAACTGTGAAAATTTAGATGCCAGTGGTGTATGCAAAGTTCATGGCGTAAAAGTCAATAATAGCTATACCTGTGATACTTTCGAAATGAAGGCCGCATTAAAGGACAATAGAAACTGTGATTCCTGCTTAAGGTATGAAACAGATGATTGTGCCAATCCTCAGAAAGCGGCTCCTGGAATGCTCTGCTCCCATTGGGCACCTCAAAGCGCCAATGCTTAGAAATGCATAAAACATAGTACAAAAAAGGTCAGCATTAAAATGCTGACCTTTTTTGATTTTATGAAGGAATTTAGTGCCTTAAAATCATATTAAGGGGTTAATTAAAACCATTATTTATATGAGTTAGATGGAATAGGTAATAGAGTGTCTCCTGAATATTTCGGGCTTCAAACAAACCTGATACTTTTTAATCAATCCGTTCAAATTCCACCCACAAAGGGAAAATACTTTTTCCTCCATTCATAAAATGAGGCGTAACACTGCCTTTGTAATTCTTCAAATGAACATTCTTCAATTCAATCACATCGGTAGGCATTTGATTCATTTGCGATTGGATGATTTGTGTTTTGGTTTCCAGCATTACTTTACCTGCATTTTTCAGCGGTTCAATAAACTTATACCGGATATTGTAATTCCCCTCAAGAATTTCAACATTCCAATAACCATAAATATCTTCTTGTGTCCAGATGCCTCTTTGTCCGGAAGCGTCATTGCGATTCAATATTAGTGGATTCTCATATTTTGTTCCAATTATTGGCATATGGTCCTTCATCAAGTTTGGTGAATTAGTCAACTCATCAACCATTTGATCCATAGCTCTTTTTAGTTCTTTTGCCTTCTCAGGATGGCTAGCTACCATGTTATCCAATTCGTAGGGATCATTTTCCAAATGGAACAACTCGAAGTCTTTTGGCGCAGCATCATAGCTAATATTCCCCACCAATTTATATGGGCCTTTTTGAATGGCTATGTTCTCATACAATTCGGGTAGCTTTCGTGTCCAGTAAAAAAACAAAGGTCTCTCCTCAAAGGCCGCTTTATTTTTATTTTTCCCTTCTAATAATTCCACAAAACTAAGCCCATCTATTTCCCTGTCATTAGGTACTTTTGCCTGACATAACTCAGCCAAAGTAGGCAATACATCAATATGCGCCAGGGTAGCATTTACCTCTTTGTTTGGTTTTAATCCATCGGGAAATTTGATAAGAAACGGAACCCGCACTCCTCCACGGTAAACGTTCCCCTTCTTCCCTCTCATGCCAGCAACATACCTGAACTGCTGCGGCCCATTGTCTGTCATAAAAATAAGGATGGTATTCTCTGAGATGCCCATATCCTCCAACTTCTGAACTAGCTTCCCTATATTGTCATCAATATTGGAAACCATTGCATAGACTTTTCTAGCATCTTCTTTGTCTTTTTCACTCATTTTAGGCATTGGCATTCCATTACCCCCGAAGCCTGATGCCGGATCAATGTCCTTGTATTTTTGGTAATATTCATCGGGCACCTGCAAAGGAGTGTGTGGCGCATTAAAAGCCAAATACAAGAAAAATGGTTTTTCCGGACTATGATTTTCTACAAAACGAATCGCTTCATCGGTAAATATATCTGAACAATAACCCTGAAATGACTTCTGCTTGCCATTGGACCAGAGCGTAGGGTCAAAATAACTGCGGTCTTTCTGAAAATAAGTCGTGAAATCTCCAGGTTGCCCCATACCTCCGGCAAGGTGAATCAACGATTCATCAAAACCCTGATCACCTGGACGGAAAGGATAATTGTCTCCCAAATGCCATTTTCCAAATGCTCCAGTTTCATAGCCTGCATCTTTAAGCATTTCAGCCAGAGTGATTTCTTCGGTAGCCATGGTTGCTCCACCATTATAGGTATCCCTGACCCCTGTACGCAAGGAATACCTGCCTGTCATTAGACTTGACCTGGTAGGTGCGCAAACTGGGGAAACATAAAAATTATTTAGCCTAACACTTTCTTTTGCCAATTGATCGATCACAGGTGTCTTTACATGAGGGTTCCCTGTAAATCCAAAGTCACCATAGCCTTGGTCATCTGTAATTATTAAAATTACATTGGGTGGATCTTTTTTCGTTTGCTCCAGACTTGCATGCACCGAAGTACTGATGAGTACAATGAAGAGAAAACAAAAGGTATTGAAAATTCTCATTTATTTATAGGGTTTATCAATGACAAGATTCGTTTATCAATACTTTTCTAGCTGATTTTCCACAGGCACAATTCCAGCCTGGTGCTCGGTCAATGCCTTTCTTATATCAGCGATAATCTCAGGATGGTCTTCAGCAATATTAAATCGCTCCCCTGGATCTACATTCACATTGTACAATAATGGGGTTTCTAAAACCGTGGCTTTGTTCTCTACAGCCACCGCTGGAAAGGTCACCGGATGTGCGGTTGGGTTTCCATATTCAAGTTGAGTAATGAAATGGGCTTTATAATCTCCTTTTCTTACAGCAAATACTCTTTGACCTCGGTAATAAAATACAGTTTCTCGCTCACTTTTCCCGGTACCTTTGATTAGCCCAGAAATATCATAACCATCATAAACACGGTCATCAGGCAATTCAGTCCCTGATATGGCGCAAAAGGTGGGCAATAAATCCATGGTAGTGGCCATGTCTCTAACTACACCAGGTTTGATTTGTGCTGGCCACCAGAAAACAGTTGGCTCTCTCATACCCCCTTCGAAAGTTCCTCCCTTAGCTCCTCTTAGTAAGCCAGACGTTCCACCATGGGTTCTGAAAGTGTGCCAAGGTCCATTGTCAGAAGTAAAGACCACTAAGGTATTGTCGGCGATACCTTCTTCTTTTAGAGCAGATAGGACCTGACCTACAGACCAATCTATTTCCTCAATAACATCCCCATAGATACCTCCTAGAGATTGGTCTTTAAATGCTGCAGACCTAAATAATGGGATATGGGGGAGATTGTGTGCCAAATAAATGAAAAATGGACCATTTTTAAAATCCTTGATTTTAGACACTGTTTCCTCTGTATATCTTTTGGTAAGGGTTCGCTGATCAGTTGGGCGCTCCACTATCTCCTTATCTCTCATTAGGGGAACATTGTACCCTTCATACTTTTCATTCTCAGTAAGTGTAAAATGATCTGTTTTGTCAACCTTATCCATGTCATTTGAATATGGTATGCCAAAATAACTGTCAAAACCATGATCAGTAGGTAAAAAAGGAGACTTGTGCCCAAGGTGCCACTTTCCTATGGCAGCCGTTTGGTAACCATTACCTTTTAATGCCTTTGCAATGGTAATCTCAGATTGAGGAAGTCCACCATTGGAGTCAGGGAAAAGTACCCTTCTTTTGTCACTGCTCATTCCAGAACGGATTGGCAACCTTCCCGTTAAAATTCCTGCTCTACTAGGAGTACAAACCGGTGCCGCTACATAAAAATTGGTCCACTTTTGCCCTTCAAAGGCCATTCTATCCAAATTGGGTGTTTTGATGGAAGGGTGGCCAAAAACCCCTAAGTCGCCATAGCCCAGGTCATCTGCAAATATCACAATAATGTTTGGAGGATCGTCTTTTTGTCTGGCCTCAGACAGTGAAATAAAGCTCACTAAGCAACTAAAGATTAAACCTAAGACTATTTTGGGATTTATAAGTTTCATGTTTTTCGTTTCTGAGATGTATTTAAATTTTTTACGTTATTCAGGCTGTTGCCAAGGTACTTTGCCTCCCTCTTGAATATGAGACATTAAATAAGCATTTAATTTTTTAAAAACTTCCGTATTTTCTGCAATTAAATTGTCTTTTTCGGATGGGTCTTCTTTTAGATTATACAGTTCCATTGGTTGAAAAGGGCTATTTTGCAGCAATTTCCAGTCCCCTAGCCTAAGGGCATGATAGGCCTTTCCTCCATACCTCGCACCCCCTTCTCGGCGGACAAAATACAAAGGTCTTGCTTCTTCAGACATGGTTTCCCCAAGGAGAGTCGGTAAAAAACTCCTCCCATTGATTGCATGGTCCATGGAGACACCTGCAATTTCTATCAGGGTTGGGAAAATATCCATGGATAGGTTTACTTGATCTGAGTTGCTTCCTGCTTTAATTCTGGTAGGCCATGAAATCGCTGTAGGCACTCTCAACCCACCTTCATACATGCTTTGTTTCCCATCGCGCAATGGGCCATTATTGGCCAAATCAGGTAGATGGCCTCCGTTATCACTTGTAAAGATAATTAGTGTATTTTCATATTGTCCGGATTCCTTGAGGGCATTTATCACCTGCCCGATGCCATCATCCAAATGCTCAATAAAGGCTATTAAATTGGTCCGCTTCTCTGGTAAACCAGGTTCTCTTTTCTTCACTTTTTCCACCCATGCCTTTGGCGGTTGCACTGGAAAATGAGGCGCATTGTAGGCTAAATAAAGGAAAAATGGGTTTTCCTCTTCACTCCTATCTTTAATGTATTTCACTGACCATTCGGTAAAAAGATCTGTGGCATGGCCCTCGGGATCGATGATTTCCTCATTCAATCGCATGTAATTTTTCCCATGTCTCCGTTTGGTCAAGTAATCATCCATCATGTCTTCCAACCAACCATGAAAGTAATCGAAGCCATGGTCATTGGGTAGGTTGGGGTGTTCCAATCCAAGGTTCCATTTTCCTATATGTGCTGTATGGTATCCACCTTTTTTCAGCATTGCAGGCAAAAGAATTGTTTCAGGATTTAAATAGCCCCAATTGTTAGCTTGTTTGGACCTTACCAAACCAGGCACACCAACATGATCAGGGTATCGGCCAGACATCAGTGATGCCCTGGTAGGAGCACAAACAGGTGAATTGGCATAGAAAAAATCCATCTGCATACCATCATTTCTAATGGCATCTATATGCGGTGTTTGAATGTCCTGAGTTCCATAATAGGATACGTCATGGTACCCTTGATCATCCGTAAAGATGAGCAGTATATTGGGCTTATCAGATTTCTTATTGGTTTGTGCCTGCACTACTGCACTTCCTAGTAACAGGAAACTTAAGCATAACTTCTTCCATTTAAATAATCTCATTTTCAGTCTAATTGAATTCATTTTTTAATTATTTGTCCATGAAAAATCTCTCCAATCCATCGCTTCTTCTACAATTTCCTGGTTCAATTTGATCATTTCCTTTATCATTTTCTCAAATACCTCTGGATTTTCGGCCGAAACATCCTTAGTTTGTTTTGGGTCATTCCTTAAATTATAAAGCCTAAAATTCTGCAATTTAGTCTCCTTAATCATTCCAATATACGCTTCCTGAAACATATTCCCCCTAGGAATGTCCAATTCGGGATCGGCAATTAGGTTCCAAGGTCCTTCCCTGATCACAGCTATTGGTCGAGAGGGAGGGTAAAACCAATAAAGTGGTTTTTGTCGTTCAAAACTCTTCTGTTCAAAAATGGGCAATAGGCTTGATCCATCAATTGTGATTTTAGGGTCTATTTCACCTCCAATAATTTCTTTAATTGTTGGGAAAATATCAACAACTCCTGCAGGTCGGTTTTCAATGGTACCTTCGGCTATTACACCTGGCCAGCTAAATATTCCAGGCACCCGTATTCCTCCTTCCCAAAGGGTTGTTTTGCCATTGGCTAATTCACCGTTACTACCACTTCTGCCTCTATAGCTTCCATTGTCTGACATAAAAACAATAAGTGTCTGCTCAATAAGTCCCAGTTTTTCCAGCTCCATCAAAACCCGACCAATTGCGGCATCCATGTTTTCAATACTGCCATAATAGGCCGGTAAATCGGTGTCTTGGTGCTTTTCCAAATATACATCCGGTGCCGCCACTTTTTGGTGGGGCTCATGAAACCACATGTTAATGAAGAAAGGCTGGTCCTTTGGTCTTCTTTCAAGCCAGTCTATGGCCTCATCAGCCAATAAATGGGAGGAGTAGCCTTTCACCTCTCCCAAGGCAAGGCCATTGCGAACAAAGTTGTCAGGATTGTGGTGAGAAGGGATCGCGTTATTCCCTGTTGCTATCCAATGGTCAAAACCCTGGTCTCCTGGATTTGGTCCTGGTCCGGCACCCTCTTCCAGGTCATAGCCTAAATGCCATTTGCCAATATGCGCGGTAGCATAACCTGCTTGTTTTAATAATTCAGCCGTGGTAAATTCTGTCTTGGCCAAATGCATTTTATGCGAAGTATGAATCCAACTGTAAATGCCTGCCCTCACCGAAGAACGACCAGTCATCAAAGCAGCCCTTGAGGGTGAGCAAACTGCTGAACCAGCATAAAAATCCGTGAACCGCATTCCTTTTGAAGCCAGTTTATCAAGGTTTGGAGTAATTACCTGAGTACTTCCATAGCAACTTAAATCTCTGTACCCCAAATCATCAGCCAAAAGTAGCAGTATATTCGGTCTTGACTGGCCTTGCGCAATTAGCCCTGCACCAGAAACTAAAAAAGCTATGAGCAAATTTACAATGTATTTAATCGGCATGGGTTTGTATGGTTTTCAATTCATTATATGGTTTTCATAGCTGTAACTGGACCTACCTCTTTTTCCCAATCCTCCAGTTTTTTAAGGAGGTCTTTTACAATTTCCGGCCTTTCTTTGGACAAGTTATGTAATTCCAATACATCCTTATTGAGATTTATCAACAGGGTATCTTTGTCTGATAGAAGTAATTTCCACTCCTTATGTCGAGCAACTTTTTGATTCCTGTATCTCCAGAATAAATCTCTATCCTCAATTGATTTATTGTGCAAAAGGTGCTTGGAAAGGTCGACCCCATCAAATTGTAGCTTTTCGGAATAAGAATCTTGGCTCATCGCAAGCAGCGTTGGCAATACATCCATGCTAAGTACAGTGGCAGAGGATTCTCTTGGTGTGATTTTTCCTTTCCAATAAGCTATACCCGGAACACGGTGTCCTCCTTCCAGAAGGTTTCCTTTTTGCCCGCTCAATTTGCCATTGTTTCCAAAGATCTCTGCCCCGTTGTCCGATATAAACAATACTAAAGTATTTTCTTCAATACCATTTTTTCTTAAAGCATTTAAAATTTCCCCAACACCTTCATCCATCACCTCCACCATTTCATTGTACACTTTTACAGTATCCTCCACAGGTCCATGGTAGCTAAATTTCTTGCCAGGAAATCTATAGGCAGGGTTATTTCTACCTTGAAAAGGCACATGTGGGGCTTCATGGGAAACATACAAAAAGAAAGGTTTTTCCTTATTTTCATTTATAAAATCTACCGCATGCGCACTGATCAAATCAGTCGCATAACCCTCTTCATATATTGAATCTAAGTTATGCCACCAATCATAAATGCCTGCGTTGTCATAATGCGAATGGTAATCTACATTGCCACTCAAATACCCATAAAAAGTATCGAAGCCATGATAGACGGGATTATACTCTTTTTGATATCCTAAGTGCCATTTTCCCATGATTCCAGTCGCATAGCCTGCTGTTTTCAATAGTTTTGCTATTGACACCTCACTACTGTCAAGGCCTACCTCTCTTGTCTCCCCTCTCACGTAAATAACTCCTTCCAAACCTGCTCTTTGCTGGTAATTTCCCGTCAGCAATGCTGCCCGAGTTGGTGAACAAACAGGGGCGTTGGAATGAAAATCGGAGAATCGAATGCCTTTTGCTGCCAAGTAGTCAATATTTGGTGTACGAAGACGTGGATCACCATAGGAAGCAAGACCTCCAAAGCCCAGGTCATCAGCCATGATGATCACAAAATTAGGCTGTACTTTTTCTTTGGTAGCTGAGTTACTGCAACTGCTTAAAATCCCAGCCAATAAAAATACCCAAGTAGCATTTTTCAATACATTCATTTTAATTGTTGTTAACTTACAATTCAAGTATTTATTGATTTTAACCCAGACCATGAGCTATACTTTTTCATGGTCCGGGAATAAAAAAGCTATTTACCAACCTGGATTTTGTGTTAAATTTCCATTTAAGGATATTTCACTGTCCGGGATAGGAAGTAAACGATAAAAATCAAGGTATCCATTCGGGAATTTGGTTTCAATTACATCCCCATTGTGGTCTTTTATCTCCAATGGATAAAGTTCATCACCAATTTCCCACCTTTTAATATCTGCCCAATACAAACCTTCTAAGGCAAATTCTATCCTTCTTTCATGCCGTAATTTGGCACGAGCGTCTTCTTGAGAAAGTCCCATTGGCAAAGAAGTAATCTTCACATCATCTCTTTCCGTACGAATTCGATTGATAAGGTTGATGGCCTCATCTATATCGCCATTGGTTTCGATAATCGCCTCCGCTTTTGATAAAAGCACATCTGCATACCTAATGACAATGTTGTTTAGGCCAGATTGGCCTGAAGGAGGTAAATCTGCTTCCGGTTCTATGCGGTATTTTCTCGCACTCAAGTGCTTTAACCTATTTCCTGGGTGATTAAATGCGCCGCCTGGATAGGTATAATTTGGAAACCTGTATCCCAATATATAAGCACCAGGAACCACTACAGTAAACCCAAGCCTTGGATCTCTGCCTTCATAAGGATTGTTTGGATCAACTGCAGAGCCATCAATAGTTTCATAAGCATTGACTAGATCATCGGTGGGCACATAGCGACTTCCTCTGGTCCAACTGCCAGTACCAGTCCCACAGTATTGATCATGTAAAGAGCCTTGGGAATTCTCACCGGAAATGTATTGAATATCAAAAATCACCTCAGCATTGTTTTCATTTTCAAGTTTAAACAGGCCTTCGTAACTCGGGAAAAGGGAATACTTGCCAAGGGCTTCAATTTCATCAATTACTTCTAAAACCTGGTCGAATTTACTCTGGTACAACAATGCCCTCATTTTCATGGCTAAAGCAGCTCCTTTTGTTGCTCTTCCAAGCTCCGGGGCTTCCGCTCCAAGGTTATCAATCGCCATATTATAATCTGCCATCACTTGATCCCAGGTTTCTTCCTGACTTGCTCTGGAAATAGACCTTGCCTCTTCAGTTGAAATTGCATTTAAAATAATAGGGACTCCGCCAAATCCTTCTGCAAGTATAGAATAGGCCAAACCTCTCAAAAATCTCGCTTCAGCACGGTAAATATTTTTATCTCCCTCACTCAAATCTACTTGATCCAAGGCTTGCAAAAGATAATTGGCCCTGAAAATAATCCCATAGGACCTGGTCCATCTAAAATTTACTATGCTACCATCACTAGAGTTCAATTGGCCACTTCCAGCCCTAGCGATAGGGGTATTTCCCCAATTGAAGGCATTAGGAGTTGCTCCATCCAAAACACCAAACCCAAAAAGACCTTCGTTGTAAATTGAATTTTCGCGCAATAATGCATACACTCCATTGAGTAGCAATTCAATGTCTTCTTCATTTTGAGGAAAGTTGGCGGAAGTAATTTTATCTTCAGGATAAAACTCCAGGAAATCATCATTACAGCTGGATAGTGGGAATAATAACACTATCGATAATAGGTATAGAATATATTTATTGGTCTTCATGTACTTAGAAATTTAAATTGATACCTGCTGATAAAATTCTAGGGGTAGGATACAACTGGTAACCAGCATCGAAAGTATTTCTTTCCGGATCGTAGCCTTCATAGCCTTTGCTTGCAATAGAGAAAACATTTTGCCCATTTACATACAGATAAATTTTCTGTACTCCCAGTTTTTCAGCAACAGAAGGTGGGAAAGAATAACCCAATTGAACATTCTTTAATTTTATGAAGTCCACTTCATTTACCCAATAAGAGGACTGGGAACCATCCCATGGATTATTAAATTTCAAACTTGGATTTTCTGAATCTGGGTTCTCAGGTGACCATGCATCTCTCCATCGGGTAGATATCATCCTGTTTTCCCAATCAAGATCTGTGAAATTGTTCTGCGTGTACATGTTCACACCCAATATCCCCTGAAACAAGAGATTTAAGTCAAAACCTTTGTATTTTAAACCCGACGATATTCCGAAAGTATACTTTGGAAGTGTATTTCCAAGCCCCATCTTATCCTCAAAATTCAACCTTCCATCGTTATTTAAATCTTCAAATTTTAAATTCCCAGCTGTCGGTGTAAATGGATTGGAATGCATGTGTTCCTTTGCTTCATCGTCAGATTGATAAATGCCTATGGCATTGTAGCCATATAGCGTTCTAAAGGAATACCCTTCCCTAAGTAAATACAATTGGTCGGGAGAATCTCCTCCCCTGAATTTGGTGACTTCATTTTGGATATAAGTCATGTTCAGCCCCATATTAAAGCCCAATTGATCTCTATCAAATTTTAAATTGTTGTAATTGAGTATGAATTCAACTCCATTATTGGACATTTCACCAACATTCTCATAGGGTGAGGAAATACCACCCATTACAGATGGAATAGGTAGCTGAACCAAAATATCCTTGGTGGTTTTCTGAAAATAGTCAGCTTCCAGTGTAATCATGTCATCTAAAACACCAACCTCTAAACCTATATCCAAAGAAGCCGAAGTTTCCCAGGTAATGTTCTGATCTACCAAAGCGGTTACTGCTGCTCCTGGAGAAAAACTCCCATTATAGCTATAGCTAAGGTTGTTATTTTGACCGATGATTGTTAAATAAGGCCAATACCCTGAAATATTCTGGTTTCCTAACTGACCCCAAGAAGCCCTGACTTTCAGATTAGAAATCGCTGAAATATCTTTGATGAAATCTTCTTCAGACAATCGCCAACCTGCAGAGAAGCCTGGGAATACGCCCCAACGATTGGCTTTGTTAAACCTGGAAGAAGCATCAGCCCTAACATTCGCTTCAAATAAATACTTGCTCATCAGGGTGTAATTTGCTCTTCCAAAATAGGAGAATATGCGGAAACCATTCATATTTCCTTCCCCCTGGATTCCTGAAGTACCTGCATCCACCTGAGTCAAGCCTTCTTTCGGAGGTTCTGACCTTCTTGAAAACATGTTTTGAACCTTGAAGGTCTCTAATTGTAACCCTCCAATAGCCGAAATACTATGTATATCATTGTATTCTTTGTTGAAATTAATTGTGGAGAAGAGGTTGTTTTGCATGCTGGAAATCTGTGTTCTATTGATTTCTAAGCCTTCCCTGTTGTAATTCCTTGTGGTGGTTTCAATCCCTGTATCCGTGTACCCAAAAACGCTGGTATTGTACCTGTCTATCAAGTTCCAATTTCCATTGGAAGAAACTGTGGTCTTAAAAGATAGGTAATCGGTTAATTTAATGTCAGCAGTTAAATTCAGTGTCAATATATTCTCCTCAGTGTTTGTCAGCCCATTGGCAGCATCTATAAGTGCATTTCTATTGTCAAACAATAAGTTACCATCGTCACTAATCGCCTGAACAGACCCAAATCGTCCATCTCTTGTATACGGAGCTATATAAGGCGCTGAACCACCTAGCATTTCAAATACCCGACCTAAAGAGCCATATGTGACATCTGCATAAGGTTCATCTGAGTCTTTGTGGATATAATTAAACCGTCCACTTACAGTCAACCAATCTTTGACATTGGAAGAAATGTTTGCCCTTAGTCCATACCTTTCTGAACTCGTGTTAGGCACCATCCCTTCTTGATTGAGGTAATTCAACGATATAAACGAGGAAGATTGTTCCGAACCACCTCTAATAGAAACATTGTGTTCCTGAATATTGGCAGTATTGAATATTACCTTAAACCAATCCGTATTTGGGTATTTATAAGGATCGGTTCCATTCCTGAATGCTGAGATTAAACTTTCTGAAAAAAGTGGGGTAGACCCCTCATTCAATAATGCAGTGTTGGTGAGTTCCATGTGTTCAGCACTGTTATTGATTACATCATAACGTCTACCAAGGGACTGAATCCCGAAATAGGAATTGACATTCACCTGCATCGCTTCGTTCTTTTTCCCCATTCTGGTGGTCACTAAAACCACTCCATTGGCCGCCTTAGATCCATAAATGGCTGCACTTGCAGCATCTTTCAATACAGAGATATTTTCGATATCATTTGGATTCAGCTGGCTAAAGGTGCCTTCAACACCATCGATAATAATCAAGGGGTTGGAATTGTTTAGGGTTCCCCATCCCCTTACTCTAATCTGAGCACCATCACTGCCTGGTTTGCCTGAATTTTGACTTACCCAAACACCGGAAGCGGTACCTCCTAAGGCTTGTGAAGCATTAGTCAATGGTCGATTGGACAATTCATCATCAAAGTCAACCGTAGAAATAGCACCAGTGAGATTCACTTTTTGCTGAACACCATAGCCCACTACCACCACTTCATCCAAGGAAGTCGCGTCTTCTACCAAAGTGATGGCAAGATTACTTTGATTACCAGGATTGATTCTTTGAGTTTGATAACCTATAAAAGAGATCAAAAGAACGGCATTATCAGGTACCTCCAGGCTAAACTTACCATCAATATCTGTTACTGTACCAGTAGTCGAGCCTTCTATGACTACAGTTGCTCCCGGAACTGGTTCACCACCGCTGTCACTCACTGTTCCTGAAACATTTTTCAGGTTTATATTTTCCGCGATTGAGTGGATAAATTCAGCGTTCGTTAAGGCAATCCCTAGTAAATCAGGATTTCCTTCTGCCAGAAGGTTTGCCGAGACAAAACATTGCAAAAAACCTCCGATAAGCAAGGTCTTAGGTACCTTTTGGAAAAGGTAGCGAATTGGTTTCTTCATGATTATTTTGGGTTTATTAAGTTGATGAAATAGTGTATTTATTAATTAAAAGGACAGGTATCGCGTTGATATAATATGCTTATCAATACTTCCATTGGTCTTAACAATCCGCCCCGATATAGCCACAGTTTTGTTGGTAACCTCCACTGGTTCTATCAATTTGTTCCAAAGGAATAGGTCGAAGAATATGATAATCCTGAATGTTGTTTTTTCCTTCCGGATTATGGGCCCTTACTCTTTCTACAAGTTTACCAGTACGGGTAAGGTCAAACCATCTGTGACCTTCACCTACAAGTTCCCTTCCTCTCTCATCCAATAGAAATTCGAGTGTAGCCTCTTCAGGAGAAATTTCAATGGCTTCTTCCTTCCCTGTCCAGGCTCCCCTTCTTCTAACTGTATTGATATCCTCGGCAGCAGCACTCAGTTCGTTTTGCATAATTCTGGCTTCAGCTCTTATCAGGTAGGCATCCGCAAGACGCATTAATGGATGATTTCTTTGTCCGGGTGTATGCTGTCTGTTGGGCCTTGTAGGATCAATCCATTTATTTAGCGTTGGATACCATCTTTCATCGTATTGATTGTTAGTAAAAACCAGGTACCTCGTTTTTCCTTTTTTCTCATCAGTCCATATTTCATCCTTCCCAGGCCCTGGGATAAATACGGCTGTATCACCAATTGAGAATTTCCTAGTTCCAACTAAAGCGGAAGAAACATAGCCTTTGCTTGCATCTTCACTGGTCCAGACCGGAATACTACTTTCGGTATTGGAAATCCAGGCATGTTTATAGGTTTTATCGTATCGTGCATCGAATTCTCTATCCCATAAACCCAATAAAAATTCAGTGGGTCGAAATCTGATCCAAGGCCTCCCATTTTCAGTATCTCTAGCCATCCCAGGAAGTATATCGTATTCCATCAAAAAGTACAGGTGGCCACTATGGCCTTGGGTATCCAAACCTTCATCTACCTGGTTCTTGTTGTTTTGAATGGCAAAAATCACCTCACTATTTCTTTCATTATTGATGTCCCATAGGTCTGCAAAATCAGGCAGTAAACTGAAATCATAATTGTCAATCACATTTCCCATTAATCTTGCTGCTTCAGCAGCATCAGCATTGCCAGCTCCATAGGTCTTATAAGCTCTGGTCATGTAAACCTTTGCCAAGAGAAATTCAGCGGCAGGCTTGGTGGCTCGGCCGTATTCATTTTGGCTATCCGGTAAATTATCAATAGCGAATTCCAAATCGGGAATAATAGCATCTGTATAGATTTGACTTGCTGGAGTCCTGTTGGCATCAATTTCAACGCCCACCGTTTCATCCAGAGAAAGATGAATATCACCAAAAAACTGTACTAAATTAAAGTAAAACAATGCTCTAAGAAATCGGACTTCTGCTATTCTCGTGGTCTTCACTTCCTGGGTAACTCCCTCAACATTTTCAGACCTGTTAATTACTGCATTGGCCTGATTGATCCCTCGGTAAAAGTCCCGCCAGGTATCACGTACAAAACTCTGCGCAGGACTAAAGGCACCATCGTAGTAGTTAATCATTTTATGACTCCCTCCTCTTCCATTGGTATGTAGGTCTGTACCAAATACAGTCATGGTAAAACCCCGTTCTGTTCCATAGAAACTTTTCGGTTCAGCATAGGTCGCTGCCAAAGCTGCTTCAAATCCACTGGCTGTAGTATAATAGGTTCCTGCTGAAACTCCTGATATTAATTCTTCTTCAAGGTATTCCTCGCATGAAAGACAGTAGACCGCAGAAAATAGTATGAGAATTAAACTTATTTTATTTTTCATGATTTTTTTTGCTTTAAAATGTTACATTAACACCAAATAAAAATTGCCTTGCTGAGGGTATCGACCCTGCATCAATATCCCCTGCCAATTCCGGGTCCCAAGTATCAAAAGTGGACCAGAAGACAGGGTTTTGAGCTGATGCATAAACCCTTAACCTACTCATTGCCAACCTACCTGCTAAAGCTTCAGGTAGATTGTAACCCAGTGTAACATTTCTCAACTTCACAAAACTGCCATCAAAATAACTCCTTGTGGAGCTATCTCTGGGGAATTCCTGATAAACATTAGGTCTGGGGTTTTCATTACTGGGGTTATCGATTGTCCAGTAATCAACATTTAAATTGTTATACCTTGCCTCAAGGTTATTGTTGGAATCATGGAATCTGCTTCTAATCATGTGTCCCATCCTATAAAAAAAGAAGAAACTAAAATCAAAGTTTTTAATTTGGAAACGATTGGTGATGCCTCCCAAATAATCTGGCACATCAGACCCAAGTACCAACCTGTCATCAGGGGTAATCAAATTGTCCCCATCCTGGTCCTTCAGTTTAATTTCTCCGGGAAACTTATTTTCCATTTGTCTGGCCATATCCACCTCATCAGATTGCCAGATTCCAATTTTTTGGTAATCGAAAAATACCCTTATTGGCTGCCCAATAAACCATTGGTTTCCTGTATCATCAATTGAATTACCATTTTCATCCTTGAAAACCAGGTCTGTGATTTGCTCCTTATAACTTGATATGTTAAATTGAATATCCCATCTGAAATTCTTTTTGTCCATTGGAGTAGCATTTAAAGAAAACTCCAATCCATTGGTTTTAGTGGCCCCAATATTTTGCAAGATATTTTGGTATCCCGATGTATAAGGAAGGTTTCTCTCCAATAAAATGTCGGTAGTATGGGTAATGTAATATTCCAAGGATCCAGAAAGCCTATTATTGAATAAGCCAAAGTCCAAACCTAGATTGGTTGTAGAAGATATTTCCCAACCAAGATCACTATTTGGGATTTCATTTAAGCCAAAACCCAGATAGGGAGTATCCCCCAATGCGTAGACTGTCCTTCTAAGCCTACCTAAGGTTTGGTAAGGATCTACTGAAGTATTCCCAACCTGCCCATAAGAAGCCCTAAGTTTAAGTTCAGTTATTAGACTTTGGTTTCTTAAGAACCCTTCCTCTATCAGTCTCCAACCTATAGAACCTCCAGGAAAATAGGCCCATTTTCTACCAGGCGCCAACCTCGAAGAGCCATCTGCCCTTAAAGTAGCCTGGAAAAGGTATTTCCCCATAAAATCATAATTCACTCTACCCATATAGGAAGCAAGGCTCCATTGTTCAAGCCGGCTACTGAGGTTGCCTTTCACTTCTGCTGTTCCTATATCGTAAAATAACTGTGATTCATAAGGCAGGTTAGACACCTCACTCTTGTGCTGTTCGGACCGTAGTCCTTGGACACTTTGGAGTAGTGTGGCCTGAAATGAATGATTAAGGCCAAAACTTTTCGAATAATTCAGGATATTCTCAACTGTATACCCAAAATCAACTTCGTTTTCTAAAGAGGCGCTGGCTGGCCCACCTCGATTGGCATTGCTTTTACTGGCACGAAAATTCCCAATCCTATTGTAGCGTATGTCTGGACCGGCATTGACCCTAAAAGTCAAACCTTCAATGATTTTCGCTTCCAAATACACTGGAGCAAATATGCGGTTGGACCTTCTCTCATCTACATATGCCCCTGGCACCAATTCATTCAAAGGATTGGTGCGGATGCCATCATTGGTAGGCAAAAAACGCAAACTTCCGTCCTCATTGTAAGGAACACCCAGAGGGTTGTTGGAAACGGCCTCCCCTATAGCTGAGCCTGACCCCCAGTTCTGAATGGCAAAGGTAGCCAGGAAAGAAGTGCCCACTTTAAATACTTTGCTGATATTGTGGTCTAAATTTATCCTGGCTGTGGCACGGGTATAGTCCATGTTCTCCACAATTCCTGACTCATTGAAATAGCCCAATGAAATATTAAATTGGGTTTTATCACTTCCCCCATTGACACTAACTTGATGGTTTGTCTGATGCCCTTGACCAATTATTAAATCCAGCCAATCAGTAGACCTACCCATGTTTACCGATTCAAACTCCGTGGGATCTAAAAAGACTTGCTCATCTGTTGGTACCACACCATTCCAGGAAGGCTGACCTGTATCAGGATCCCATCTTCTGGCCTCTCGTTTCATGGCAGCATATTGTTGCCCATCCATCATATCCACCATATTGGTGACGTTTGAAAAGCCATAATAGCCATCATAGGAAACGGTAGTCTCGCCTGTTGAACCTCTTTTGGTAGTAATAATGATTACCCCATTGGCACCCCGGGAACCGTATATGGCAGTAGCCGCTGCATCTTTCAATACTTCCATTGAAGTGATGTCCTGGGGATTTATGTCAAAAATGGCACTTGTAGCACTGGTTTGTGGTATTCCATCTATTACGTACAAAGGATCATTGGAAGCAGATATTGACCTTCTTCCCCGTATCAATACCTGTGGGTTTTGACCAGGTCTACCACCGGAGGAAACGATATCCACCCCAGCCACTTGACCTTGCATCGCTTGGACAGCACTCGCAACAGGGATTTCTTTAATGTCTTTTTCATCCAGAGAGGAGATCGCTCCTGTTATATTTCTCTTTTCCTGAGAACCATAACCTACTACGATCACTTCTTCCAATGAGGATAAATCCTCTTCAAGGACAATATTGATCGAGGTTTGGTTACCAACCATTACGGTTTTTGTTCGATAACCCACGAAGGAAATGATCAATTCATCGCCTTGTTTTGCATCTATTTGAAAGGCTCCATCACTGTCTGTAGCAGTACCTATCGTTGTCCCCTTGACAAGAATAGTAGCACCGGGTACTCCTTCACCTGAAGGGTCGGTCACCTTTCCCTTAATATCAATTAATAGTTCTTGTATAGTTGTTTTTTCATCGTTCGCCTTTTTATTGATCTCCATGGCCGGAGCGGATAACACAATTAAAAAAAGCAGACAAACATTCAACAACTTCTTGTTTGCCTCCTTAAAGTGGAAGTTTATAGGTTTTTTCATGGGTTTTTGGGTTAATGTGAATTGAAAGAAGCCTATTAAGTACTTTAGGTAATTATCCCCTTGAAATAGGCTAAAATTGTCTTATCTCTTGGCCTCAATTGCCAAATCTCAAATCAAATTTGGATTTTGCATTTTTCGGGGACAAAAAGGGTTAATTAACAGCAATAAATGGGCTAAGCGGTTTGAATAATTTTGTTTTTATTGTTTCATAGGCATGCTTTAATATTCGGAACAATCCAATTGTGAATCCTGCAATTTTACCCATTAATGTAATGAATAAAATATATAATCATAAATTGAAATAAGTCACTTTTATTTACCCATAAAGGAAAAATACACTATAATTCCTATTATAAGAATTCATATTCAATTCACATCGACTTCATATTGTTTATTGAAATATTTTATTGAAATTACAACACAACATAAATAATTATTTGTTGTAATAAAAGATTTTTATGTATTAAACCTATACCTATATTAATGGGTGGTACTATAACCAAATTCAAATATAAAATGGGGTTTTGCTTCTTTTGGGAAAATATGACCTAGATACCCCCAAGCTACGCTACTTTAAATGGCAGGAGTGTTAAGAAATTAATCCCGTGATAGGCAATAGGCTTTCTTCTGTGCCTTGAAATCACTTCAAGCTCAGTTTCTTTTCAATAAAAAATGGCAAAAAAAGTCCAAAAAAGCGTGCATAACACCTTTCTTAGACTTTTTCAATTAAGAACCTTATGTGTTTCGTTTTGAAGTGCTATCGGGCCACATTGAAATGAACCTAAATATCAATGTGGCAAAATTTAAACTTTCCAGCCTTTTCTGTATTTTCTAGACAAATGCTGATTGGCCTTTTTAACATTCCTGACACGCATTTTTTTTGCATCCCAATCCAAGAAAATATCTGGTTCCCGAATGGCCACAGTGCCTAAAATTACTGTTTCGGACATAGGTCCGGAGATTGAGAAATCGCTTTCTGTTTTTACATTCTTTAAGCAGGAATCTGCGAAATAATGGTAATGGTCTCTATCTTCTAATACAGGGTTTTTAACGTGCTTAAATTTATCTTCTGGTAAAAGCACAGGCATTTTAGTATGTGGGATAAGCAATGCACCTTCAGTCCCTATTAACATGGCAGATTCTGCCGGATAATTTTCTAAAGAAAACAAAGCCCTAACCTCTTCTGGAGGATAAAACTCACCATCAAACCACTCCACTTTCAATTCATTTTCAGCCGTCATCTCATTCCCGGGAAAAACCCAAGTAATGTGGTTACTCTGTGGCCAGGTATCTACATTTCTTTCCGGTGAGTTTTTCCATGATTCCTGAACTTTGGCTATTACAGAAATAGGTGCTTTTAAATCCATTCCCTTCCAAACCGCATCTAAAATATGGCAACCAATATCACCAGACCAGCCGGTACCAAAATCCTGCCATGCCCTCCATTTGGCAGGGTGGTAGATTTTAGATGCATAAGGACGCATGGGTGCCGTGCCAATAAATTGGTCCCAATGTACATGATCAGGAACTTTTTCATCTTTCTTCGGCCTTGGCCCTTCAAACCTATAGGCCTCTGTTGCCCCTGGCCTGTTGGAACAAAGGTAAACCTGTTTGACCTTCCCAATATGTCCTTCCTTAATCCATTGTACGGCTGTTCGATCTCCTTTTCCAGAGGCGTGCTGCGTCCCCAATTGACTGATGATTCCTGCTTTTTTAGCGGCTTCAGTTAGGTCTCTGATTTCACTAACATCGTGACACATCGGTTTTTGACAATACACATGCTTGCCTTTGCTGATTGCTGTGTAGGCAATTGGAAAATGATTGTGGTCAGGCACACTTACATTGACAGAATCAAAATTATCTGCTTCCTGTGCAAACAACTCGCGCCAATCCGTAAATCTTTTTGCATTGGGTAAAATTTCAGCTGCCTTTGCCAAATGATTTTCATCAATGTCACAAATGGCTACAATTTCCACATCAGGATGTGCATTAAATCGACTGAGATCATGTCCACCCATCCCCCCTACTCCTATACAGGCATGCCTAAGTTTCTTCCTATTTGTTTTGGCAAAAACAGGCACATTAAATAAAAGAGGTTGAGCCAGGGCAATGGCCGCAGTGTTCAATAAAAATTTTCTCCTAGAGGAATTATTGTCCTTCTTCATTATTAAAGTTTTAATTGCTAAACACGTACATTCATATAATTCACAGTAAAGCAACTAGCTCAGTTTGTTAAGAGCCGTCCTGCTTTTCCAATCAAATGATATTAATACACCTCGGTATTTGGGTAAGGTTGGGGTTATTCTGCATTTCAGGAAGTTGAAATGGCATAAATAATTGCTTCTCTTGAAGTAGATTGTGAAACTTAATAATTCCCACTTTGACAAATGATCTCGAAATAAATGGGTAATAGTATCATTTAGGTTTTTGTGAGGGTCTCCTCCAAATTATAAATGGCTACAATAACCTGCATTAATGCGGCAGTCCTTATTTCTTCCATTTTAGCTGCCGGAGAATCTCCTACCATTAAGGTGTTGACGGCAATATCAGGATCCTCTTGAAATCTTGATAACTCCTCAACATAAAACGCTTTCAATAGCTTCTCTTCCTCACTTTTAGGCAAACGGCCGAGGATTCGAACAAAGGCCTCATCAATCGCAGATTTTTCGTCCTTATAGTTTGCATTCAATTTCTCTGCAAGCACCCTAGAAGCTTCAAGCACCAAAGGATCATTAAGCATGGCCAAAGCCTGCAAAGGTGTATTGGTTCGGTTTCTATTGACCTGGCAAATGTCCCTATTACTCCCATCAAAAATCAATAGCGAAGGAGGTGGTAGTGTGAGTTTAATGAAGGTATAAATCCCTCTTCTGTACAACTTGTCCCCTTTATCTTGCCGGTAAATATTAAGCTCCCCCCTTCCGGAACTGGAAGCTTCCCACAAGCCTTCAGGTTGGTAAGGCTTGACACTCGGCCCACCTAATTCAGGCACCAGTAAGCCACTACTGGCAAGTACCATGTCCCGAATCAATTCAGCATGCAATCTTAACCTGGGAAATCGGGACAGATAAGTATTGTCAGGATCAATAGCCAGCATTTCTTTGCTTACTGCAGAGGATTGCTGATAGGTAGCAGAGCTAACTATTAATTTAATAAGCTTTTTTATATCCCAGCCACTTTCCCTAAATTCCACAGCCAACCAATCCAATAATTCAGGGTGAGTTGGGAGTTTGCCCTGCATGCCAAAGTCTCCGGATGAGGGCACCAGCCCCACCCCAAAAATCTCCTGCCAAATAAGGTTGACAAAAACCCTTGAGGTCAAAGGATGATCCTCAGCAAAGGCCCATTTTACTAAACCTAACCTATTTTTGGGTAATTCTTGAGAAAAAGGCTTAATGATATCCGGTGTGTTAGGGCTTAGTGGCTCACCTTTTGGCGCATCATATAAGCCCCTATCCAAAATAAAGGTAGGACGGATCGAATCTTGAAGATCCTGCATGATGGAAACGGCCACTTTGTTTGTATCTGGATGGTTGATAAAACCCAAAATTCCTTCCGTATCCTCAGTATCTATCCACATCAGTGGAGTCTTGGCTCGGACAGCAGATCCGGCTCCCCCTTCAAAACCTTTTTCTGGTGTATTGTTAAAAAAGGCATATAGGTTGAAATAATCCTTTTGAGAAATCGGATCATATTTGTGGTCATGACACTGGGCACATTCCATGGTCATACCCAAAATAACCTTGCTAAAGGTATTGGTTTTGTCTAAAACGTATTCCACCCTATACTCTTCATGGATCACCCCTTCCTCTTCTGTAATTTTATGGTTTCTATTAAAGGCCGTAGCTAAAAGTTGTTCCCTATTTGGTTCAGGAAGTAGATCACCAGCAAACTGCCAGGTTAAAAATTTGTCATATGGAATATTCTTATTAAAGGCATGAATTAGCCAATCCCGGTAAGGCCATTGGGTCCGGATATTGTCATTCTGGTAGCCAAAAGAATCTGCATACCTGGAAATATCAAGCCACAGCAAGGCCAATTTTTCCCCGTAAGCTGGTTTATTAAGGTAATGATCAATCATCTCCTCCCATGACTTTTGACCTGAGTCAAAAAGCCTGACTTCTTCGGAGGTCGGCGGAAGTCCGGTAAGGTCCAAACTCAATCGCTTAAGAAGGTAACCTTCCTCAGCTTTTGGACTTGGAGTCAATCCTTTTTCCTCCATTTTTTCAAAAATAAAACCATCAATTGGATTATGACTCCATTCATCGTTATCCGGTATGGGAATGGTTTTCTTAGTGGGGGGTTCAAAGGCCCAATGTTTTTCATATACTCCTCCCTGCTCCACCCATTTCTTAATCAGGTTCCTTTCAAAATCAGTAATCGTCAAATTAGATTCTGGAGGTGGCATTTTCTCGGAGGCATCCTCCGAAAAAATCCTTTTTATCACTTGAGACTTATTGGTGCTCCCCGGGACTATGGCATGCTGATCAGGATTCTCCTTCAATGCAGCATATGCTCCAGCTTCAGTATCCAGTCTCAGTCCGGCTTCTCTTTTATTGGCGTCGGGCCCATGGCAGGCAAAGCAATTGTCAGATAAAATAGGTCTAATATGGAAATTATAACTGACTTGATCAGGAATTTTGATTTCTTTGTTGGCATTCTCATTGGAACAACTATTCAAAGCCATTGCCACAATGAAAAATACCATAAATATCGATAAAACAACAGCTGTATTTTTCAATCCTACCGGGTTTACATTAATTATACTTCTAATTTAATGGTTCTCAATTAGATTGCAAACATATATTCTGCTGCTGTATTTCAAAACAACATTATTTATAAGGATTTTTGTTTAGCATTGCCATTACCTTCCAATAAATAGCCATTATCTGCCCTTATTTACTTTATTTGTTTAAGGCGGATAATGACTTTATCTTATTTTCAACTCAAAAGAACATTGAAAGCTAAACTTCAGTTAAACTCCATCCAATTCCTCAAATCTCCACCTTTCATTGGGTGAGGTTGTGTGTTCCCTTTCTACAATTTCATTTACCTTCTTTAGAATATCGGGATTTTCTTTAGCCACGTCATGCATCTCCAAAGGATCACTTTTTAAATCAAACAATAACCAATAAGAACCTCCTTTTTGTACATCCAATTTTAAGGCTTTCCAGTCTCCCATTCTGACGGCTATCTGGCCGCCATAGGAAGGGAATTCCCAATAAAGGAATTCAGGTTGAGACTGAGAATGACCGATTAAAGTAGGATAAAAACTGGTTCCGTCTGTAGCTGTTTCTAATGGTTTACCAGCCACCTCAGCCAAAGTGGGCATTACGTCATAGAATACTGATGCATGGTCACTAACCGATCCTTCTTTGATTTTCCCTGGCCATGAGGCGATCATCGGTACCCGAATACCACCTTCATAAAGAAAGCCTTTGCCAAAACCTTTTTCTTCTCGAAACGCTCCCCCACTATTAAACCATGGAGAATCTGTTCCCCCATTGAAGGTAGGACCATTGTCAGAAGTGAAAATGATTAAGGTATTTTCATATAGCCCTTTCCTTTTTAATTGTTCAACAAGTTCCCCTACTTGCTCATCCATATAACTAACCATGGCTGCATAAGTGGCCCTTGGGTAGCGCGATGGATAATAAGAATTTTCTCCCAAATAAGGCTCTTCATCACCAAACTTGTCCACATAATGGTCTATCCATTTTGTAGGGGCTTGAAGAGGTACATGAGGTATTGGGGTTGCCCAATATAAAAAGAAAGGTTCTTCGCTACTCTGTTCGTCCACGAAGTTGGTAATCTTATCAAACATCAGCTCAGGAGCATAGTCAGTAAGAAAATAATCTCCATAATTTTCCAAATTATAGGGATCAGCACCTTCCGCCAATTTTTTATTTGGAGCGATTGTATCGTTGTTCAAATATACCCGCTGTTCATTTTCGTAAAGATGGACCGGATAAAGGGTATGGGCCTGCCTTTGACAGTTGTAGCCAAAGAAATAATCAAAACCTTGATTGGTTGGGATGCCTTCAGTATGTGGAGCTCCTAAACCCCACTTACCAACTACGGCCGTAGTATAACCGGCCTCTTGAAGCATACGCCCAAGGGTATAAGTACCTGTTGCTATTGGTCTCTGGCCTTCAAGGGTTGAGTCCGCTAACATGGCATGGTAATTCCAAACATCACCTCTACTACCCCACTCATCATTTCCTCTTACCTGAGAATGACCTGAATGTTGCCCTGTGAGCAATACTGCTCTTGCGGGGGCACATACAGGTGCTCCTGAATAATGTTGTGTGAACATCATTCCTGAAGCTGCCAAAGCATCAATATTGGGTGTTTCAATTTTTTCCTGTCCATAACATCCCAAATCGCCATATCCCAAATCATCTGCCAGGATGTAAATAATATTTGGAGGAACAGTTTCCTCTTCCTGACTTTGGCAAGCTGGCAATAGGGAAACAATAAAAGGTAGTAATAATAGTAATCTGTTTTTCATTCTTAATTTATATGGTTGAGGTAATTTAAATTTCCATTAGAATATGGCTATTTTATTTTGGGATGTTTTATACTTTATTGGTATCAAAATCAACTTTTAGAGTGGCCATAGGACCAGAATTGGTATTCAGCTGATTAAAAACCATACTTTTTCCTCGCTTATCATCTGTAACTTTCACGAAGTAATTTCCCTCGCTAAAAACTTCCGGCCGGAAAACATTATCATTGACCCTAAGAGAATACACCAATTCCCCTGATTGCGCTTCAAATACTTCTACTATCGGTTTGTTACAATTGCTTAAGTCCAAAGGAGGTAGACTTCCCTTGGCATTTCTTGCATAATTTTCCTTTTGGGAAACGGTTATCGGCCAACCTTCATACTGCCCGTTTGGATTGGCCTTTGGATCGATATACCTAGGCCAACATTCCATGGTCATTTGCTTACCTTTCTTATCAAAGGTTACTATTCCATAGCCGGTAGAACGGTCATGAATTAGTGCAGGTTCAACGCCTGTTTTTCGTGGATTTGCCACCGCATGCACGGTCATTTTATTTCCAAATCCATCATTAAAATTCCCAGTATACTTTGGCTTTCCTGGTAAAGGTTCATGATTTTCAGGTACCGGTGGCCACCAGCGCCTAGGAAATAAATTGTTCAATGCAGGCCCGGCAAAAGCATAGCCGGAATCTTTGAATTCATCTACCCCATATTGCACAACCGAGGCCAAATGCTGGTCTCCGGCAATATGCAAAGCAAAAGCCTTTCTGATTATTTTTATGGCTTCATCTCTCCCTTTCTGTGGCCAACCGTTGGAATCCATGTCAGAAGTAGGCGCATCACCCGGCACATATTCTCCCAATTCAGGAATGGGTAATTTTGGCACAATACTGTCGATAATACTACCCTCCGGGAGGGTCGCTACGGTACAAAAGTTGGTTTGAGACAAAACTGCCTTCATTTCTGCCCCCTTGCTCCAGTCAGTAGACCAATGCTTCAAAAATTTCAATTGACGTTCACCTAGCAAGTCTGCCTCAATGTCATAGTATTTTTTGATGTCAAATTCCCTGTTTTGAATAAAGCCATTGGTAACCTTCGCTTCTTCAGGCAATACATTTTTTGGTGCAGATTTGAACTTTCTGTCTTCAAGTATGGCAAAACTAATTCCCCCATATACCCAATCGGTATAATAAGTACCTATTCCTTGCTTTACAGGTGTCGGGTCAAAGGCATCGGGAAGATGACCTGTTTGTGTCAATTGCACCATATTTACCCACTCTGCCGGCATTTTATAGCCTCCCTGATCTTGGGCTACATAGGTCCATCCTTCATCGGTTGGGGCCACCTTTCCTGCTTCTCCCCAAACATTGCCATGATAAACATCATGGTCATCCGGAATAAAAGCTGATGGTATATGTCTAAATATTTCCCTATAAGACCAGCCAAACATGTACCATTTACGGAGATAGTCCAGGCTTGATTTTTCCAATGGTGAAGTTTGAATACCAAATCCACCGGTACTTTCATAAAACTGATCCCCTAAAAACACCGCCATATCAGGTCCATGTTTCAGTGAATGAAGGCTTACTTCGTTGTCCGGAAATCCATAATCTGCATTGCAACTAAAAACGGCAAGCTTAACCTGATCCTTGTCTATTGGTTCTTCAGCAATGGTACCATTATAATAAAAACTCCGAACACCATTTTCTAAAGGTAAATCCATTTTCACTCTATATGGGATTGCCGCTTCTTCGGCCCAATTTTCAAGGCGGAAATGGGCTACCCTTCCTAGGGCATCAATTTTTGCCTCTTGAATATTGGTCCAGCCATTTCCTTTTTTTACCTGTAAGCTGACTTTATTTCCCTTGATTCTTTCTACCGGTGCCAATTGAGCACCTAGCTTTAATACACCATCATGCAAGGTATAATGCGCAAAACAGACAGGCCCAAATGATTGGTTTTCTGCTGCTAATACCTTCTCTCCTGTTACAGCCCAATCCGAAAAAGCTACAGAGGCTTCGAAAAGTGCCTCTTCAGGAAAATGGGAAACCAATGCAATATTTCCACCAAGGTTTCCGCTGTAATTTTCAATCTTTAAAACTCCTAGCAGTTCCTTACTTATAGGGACAAAAGCTTCTATTGTTAAAGCACCTTTCTCTCCTTTCACCACTAGATTAATTTCTTTGTCCAAGGGCAATTTCTCCGTCCCCACCTGCTCATCAATGAATAAATAACCCTCACCATTGATACCAGCATCCAGCCCTTTACCAAAAACTGCCGCAGAGCGGTAATCTTCAAATTTCCCTCTGGCTCCTAACCTTATCCCTACATAGGACGTTGAATCACCAATTTTATCTTCCTTTAGCCAGCTTACCTTTACTTCACTTTTAAAAGAATCAGCTGCTGGGCTCAATTGATGGGTAAGGCTATGGAGGGTTCTGTTTTTAGCACTTAGGTTACAAACGGCTTTGCCATTTTTCAATTCCCAATCCTGAAGTCGGTTCCCCCAGTATTCAGGACCTACCCAAGCCATGTCAGGCCAATTTTGCCAATTGCTTTTAAGCGGACTTCCCTTTTTAAAGGATATTATAGGCCTTGTTCCAGCCCAATTTTCAGTAAGAACGAAAGATGAACCTACTGTTCCTAAGGCGATTGATTTGATGGCTTTTCTTCTTTTCATATAAATTAGTCAGCTAATTTTGGATTAATATTTGTTTCTGATTCAGGAATCGGCCATTTTTCATCTTGACCTGGTCTGAAATTTTTGGAGGTAACATACCAACGAGACTTGGGATCGAGTTTTATAGATGTGGTAGGATACCTTTCTGATTCCGGGAAAGGAGCACCCCAAAAATCACCAGTTAGGACCTCACCTCCAATATTCCACCTAAAGATATCCCAAAGTCGTGTACCTTCAAAGGCAAGTTCAATCCTTCTTTCTCTTCTTAGCAGTTCTCTAAGAGAAGATGGATCTGTTTCTGTTATGGGTGGCAAAGCTACCGATGCCCTTCCTCGAACCAGGTTGATGCTTTGGTCTAATAATTCCTGGGTTATCGCATTGCCTGCCTCCAGTTCAGCTTCAAGGTAACTTAGTAAAACCTCGGCATACCTAATAATTGGAATATTTCCACCATAATCTGTTCTTAAATTTCCACTAAAAGACTCATCGAAAAATTTCCTTAAGCCAAATCCTGTTCTTGTGGCCTGTTTGGAATAGGTCAGTTGATCAACAGATTGAGAGGAATCAGGATGACAGACATACCTCTTTCCTTGAAAAGTAGATTCATTCCAGATAAAGGTATCTCTAAAGCGCTGATCTCTATTTGCTCCCATGTCTTCCTGAATAAATTTAGGATCATCATAAGAAAAATCGGATCCATCATCAAAACCATAGGCTTCGGCCAAGCTTCCCAGTGGATTGACTATGTGCCACCCACTTGATGCCGCAGGAAAAGCGTGCTGAGGTAGGGCATTTGGAGCCAGCCCTGAAACAAATTGAGAACTAAATATATTCTCCGAACTATTCTCATTTTGGGGTGTAAAAAGTGAACCATAATCGGAAGCCAACTCATTGTCCCCGTAGTCTATGATTTGCTTATAGGTGGCTGAGGCTTCATCATATCTTTCTTCGGACAGGTAGAGTCGTCCAAGAAAGGCCATGGCTGCTTGTTTGCTAGCTCTTCCAATTTCAGAAGCCCCAAGGGAGGAAAATCGGGGTAAGGCATCTATAGCTGCTTTCAATTCGGTATCAACAAAGTCAACGACTACCGATTTATCAGATTTTTCCACATTATTTGCCTCATCAGGTGTTAAAGTACTTGTAACCAAAGGTACATCCCCCCAAAACTGGGACAAATAAAAATATTGAGTGGCTCTGATAAACCTTGCCTCGGCTTTCATCCTGTCAATTTTTTCTTGAGGCATACTTACCAAGTCAATATTTTCTAAGAAATCATTGGCAATGGCTATTCTTCTGTAGGAACCACTCCAATAACCATCAACTACATTGTTGTTGGGAAGAAGGGTTCCATCCGTAAGTCGGTTATAGGTAGAATTATCTCCTCTTCTGTCATAAGCATTGTCAGTAGCAAATTCTAAAAAGACGATTCCACAATAAGTCCACCAATCAGATGGCACCACTTGAGTTCCAAATTCAATATTACCACGATACATGCCTGTCAAAGCTATAAGGGCATTGGATTCAGATGTCCAAAAGGTACCACTTGCAAATGCGTCTGTAGGAAACTGATCAAGCTTTTCATCGCAGGCCGAAAATGATCCTAGTAAAAGTAAGGTGAGAATATATATTTTAATGTTTTTCATAATTGAAGTCATTTTAACTTTAAATTATTTCAGATTAAAACCTGGCATTTACACCTAGGGTATAGGTAGATAAAATAGGATAATAAGCTCCGCCAGTATTTATTTCCGGGTCCCAACCATCAAAGTAGGAAGTCAGAGAAAGGATATTTTCTCCACTAAGGTAAATTCTAAGGTTTTGCAAGCCTATCCTGTCCAAGGTTTCATTGGGTAATGTATACCCAAATTGCATGTTTTTAATCCTTAAATAGGAGGCGTTGGTTACCCAGAAGTCTGATGAAACTGTATTTGGGGTCCCACTATTCGTAATAACCTCAAGCCGCGGATAGGCAGGATATCGCTCTGGACTGTCAGGGTTGAACCTTCCATCCATTTGCCACTGCTGAATATTACCTAAATTAAAAAATGCCAGACCAGCATAACCATTTAACAAACCACTTACTCCTGAAACTCCCTGAATAAACAGGGAGATATCGAAATTCTTATATTTGGAACCTAAATTTAGTCCATAGGTATATTTCGGTATTCTACTCCCGAGATAAGTTCTATCATAAGTTGGATCTACCTTTCCATCAGGCACACCTTCGGGGCCACTAATGTCAAGATACCTAATGTCACCAGGAACAGGGTTGGGTGTAATGGAGGATTGGCTGGGCCATGTGTTGATGTCTTCTTGGTTTAAGAATACACCATCTGATTTATAACCATAATACATTTCCATAGGAAAACCGACAAACAAACTAGAGCCATTGCCTACCAAACCATTCGGCTGCTCCACATTCCCAAGTCCTAAAGTAACAATCTCATTATTGATGATTGAAAAATTTCCTGAAATGGAATATTGAAAATCATTTACTCTTTCCCTGAAACCAAAATCAAACTCCCATCCTGTATTTTTAGCAGCACCGGTATTTACTTCGCCAATGCCCACGCCTAACACCGATGAAACACTAGCGGTAGGCTGGTAAAGAATATCTGTCGTTTTGCGCTTAAAATAGGTGGCGTTAAAACTTAATTTTCCTTGTAAAAAGCTACTTTCAACACCTACGTCTGTTGTTTCGGTTGATTCCCACTTAATATTAGGGTCTCTAAATACTGAATAGGCCGCACCCGTGGAAATACCTCCTCCCAAGGGATAATTTCTTCCTGACTCAAGCACTGTCTGGTAAGGGTAGTTACCTATGTTCTGATTGCCCAATACCCCCCAAGAAGCTTTCAGCTTCAAATCAGAAAGCCAAGAGGAGTTTTTTAAAAAATCCTCGTTTGAAAGTCTCCAACCTATTGCCATGGAAGGAAAGAGGGCATACTTATTGTCTTCAGGAAACCGGGAGGAACCATCGTACCTGAAAGTAGTTTCAAACAGGTATTTTTCATCATGGTTGAACTTTACTCTGGTAAAAAGGGATTGAATGGCCCATTCAGCATCAAAACCACCTACTCTTTGGTTATCAGCTCCTCCCATTCCTATGACTGTATAATCATTACTTGGAAAATCTTGTCTATAGCCATTAAAATAGGTATTGACTTGATTTTCAAAAGTATAACCCACGAGAAAATCGATGATATTTTTAGAAAAACTTTTGGAATATTCACCTAAAAATTGCGCTGTTTTAAAAATCTCCTTATTACTGAATTGGTTCAGATAGGATTGGTCATGTATGATATTGTCATTTAGCCTTTGAGAGGCTAGGTAAGAACGCTGTTCAAGTAGAAAAGAATTATACCCCCCAATTGCCGAAAAAACCAAACCTTGAACCGGCGTCCAATCCAGTTTCATATTTATCCCAACACGGGTTCTAGGGTTAGTCAGATAGGAATCAGATTGCAACCAAGAAACAGGAGTTCCCCCACTTTCGGGTCCAATACCAAAGTCACCATTGGAAGCCTGACCCAGAAAAATTGCAGGATATCTGATGGCGTTCTGGATCAATTGATCACTGAGCTCTCCCCCTTTATTGGCAGTTGCCTGAGGCTCATTTCGCTCCTCTATCGATCCAAACAGTCTCGTTGTTAATTTCAAACTTTCCCCCAATTTGTTTTCAAGATTTAACCTTAAGTTGTAACGGGTATAGTCGTTTTTTGGAACAATACCTTCCTGACTTAATATCCCCCCTGAAAGAAAGTATTTGTTGTTTTCATCTCCACCATTCAAAGTCAAGGTGTGCCCAGTTTGAGTACCATCTCCAGCAAACACATGATCTAAGAACCGAGTGTTTGGATAATTATCAGGGTCTGATTGGGACCTGTATTTCTCAATGTCCTCAGCCGTGTAACTATTGCTTCCTGAGGCAATATTATACATGGCTGCATAATCCCAGGAGTCCACAAATTGAGGTAACTGAGTAGGTTGATTAAAACCTACATATCCATTGTAACTTACAGTCAATTTCTTAGCTGACCCATTTTTAGTAGTTACCAGAATAACGCCATTTGCTGCCCTTGCTCCATAAATCGCTGCTGAGGAAGCATCCTTTAATACAGAGATCGATTGTACATCATCAGGATTAATGTCATTCATATTTCCGGGTATGCCATCAATTAAGATCAATGCATCAGGGGTGGCCCCAAAGGAACCTACGCCTCTGATCCTTATATCACCACCACTCTGACCTGGTCTACCTGATCTTTGTATCACCGTAACACCGGGCATTTGGCCTGTAATTGCCTGAGATAGTTGCTGTACAGGACGATTTTCAATCGCTTCAGATGAAATTTGACTTACAGAACCTATTACATTGACTTTTTTCTGCGTTCCATACCCTACTACCACCACTTCCTCCAGTGATGACTGATCTTCAATTAAGGTAATGGTCAGACTTGATTGGTTGCCAACCGTGATGCGTTGAGATTCGTAGCCTATAAAGGAAAACTGCAGTACAGATCCCTCTGCCACTTCCATAGAAAAATTGCCATCAAGGTCGGTGGCAGTTCCAGTATTAGTCCCTTCAACCAGCACCGTCGCACCCGGGATAGGCTGTCCATTTTCGTCTACAACTTTTCCGGAGATTTCTATGAAATCAAAACTTATGGTAACTTCTTCAGCTTGATTTGTTTGACTTGATCCCCCTACATATATGGAATTATTTACCTGCCGGAACTTCAACTTAGAAGATTGAGCTACCTGTAACAATATGTCATTGACAGATTGTTTTCCGGTCTTTAATCTAACCGAATCTTTCTCACTAAGCAGGTCATCCGGAAAAATAAAAACATAGTCTGTTTTGGATTCAAGGTTATGAAACACCTCCCGTACACTCCAGTCCTTATTGGACATTCGGAGGAATGTTTCATCGATCGGTTTGATCTGGGCTTTGGAATCATTGGCCAGCAAGGTAGTCAGAAACAAACATTGCAGTAAACAGCCGTATAGCAGGTTTTTGGATACCATCTTTATTAGGTATAGTATTTTTCTTTTCATAATTTTGGGTGTTTTATTGAATTGATTTCTTTAAAGCGGGCAGGGTAAAATGTTTCATTTGGCGATGGGAATTTTATCCTGCTTTTTGTTTTTATTTCATAGGCAATTAAAATTTTATAACTACATTTTTTTGATTAATCTGATAGTCAAAATCAAGAGAGAAACTCAAACCTGTCAGGATGTCTTCAAGGCTCTCATTATTGAACAAGCCCGAGACTTTTCTATTCTCATCCCTTTTCATTTCGAAACGAACCCCATACCAAGTCTCAAGGGACTGAAGAATCTCTTTGAAAGGTTTACTTTTAAACCGAATCTTACCTTCCTTCCAAAGCGTTGTTTGGGCCGGATCAAATTTTCCTTTGGATAAATCTGAAAAACCATTTTGCTGCGCTGTAGCCATTTCTCCCGGCATAAGGGTAAGCAATTGTTCTTCTTTGGTTACATTGACTTTGCCCTCAGTGAGCGAAATTTTAACCCCCTCATCTCGGGCATAGGCATTAAAGGCAGTGCCTAATGCAGTGGTAATCACAGGGCCGGTTTTCACTTTGAAAGGCAGGTTTTTATTTGGAGCTACCGAAAAGAAAGCTTCACCTTCAAGTGCTATTTCTCTATTGCTACTACCAAAATCAGAAGAAAAGGTGATCGTGGACAGAGAATTTACAATTACCGCTGAGCCGTCAGGGAGGGTTAACCTTAGTTTTTCACCGGCGGTAGTTTGCTTTCGGATTTCTACAACTGGAATACCTGTAATTTCTACTTGATCTTCCTTTAAAACAATGCCCTCATATAGAAAGTAAACAGAAAAGATAAACAAAAGGAAAGTAGCGGCAACCTTACTAAATTTAAAAAATTGATGAAAAATCTGCTTTCTCTTGGGAGCCTTTGAGCTTTTTAAAGTTGCATGATGAATATTACCCAATATTTGCTCCTGTTTCAATTTACTTACCTTATCCGTCTCCTCTGAATTCCAGTTTTCGTGAAGCATCATGAAGAACTTGTCTTCCGAGTCAGCTTTACTCAACCAATCCAATACCTCCCTGTTTTCCTTAGGCGTAGTATGGTTATTTAAAAATCTTATTAACTTTTCCTCCTCCAAAATATTATTTCATTTTAAGCATTACACCTGACACCGACTTATTACTTAAAAAAAACGAAAATTATTTTGATAAACTTCTCTTCCCAGTAGTATAACCAGAAAAAATTTCATTTCTAATTGAGGGGCTGCCTTTTAAGAATTCGAAACAATTTTAAATGATAGTATAGAAAATTATGTAACAGACAGGTACAGATACGTTGGTATACCTACTCTAGTATTAACTACTAAAAAAAAACAAAATTAATGGCCCATATATAGACACTTTATGGATTAACTCTCCCTTAAGAAACTTGGTAGCCAAATAAATATGATGTTCGACGGTCCTTTTGGAAAGACTTAACTGGAAAGCTATATCCTCATTGCTCAGCCCCTCAAATTTACTTAAAAGAAACACCTTTTGTTGTGTTTTGGGAAGGGATTTAATCAGGGCTGTGGTAGTATGCTGCAGTTCTTTAAAAGATAATTTTTCAAATACATTATCAGCGCTGACACAATATTTCTCAGGTATTTCCTCGATAGTACAGTTTTTCTTTTGGTCCCTAAGTTTATTGAGCAATTGATTTTTTACGGATTGAAACAAATAGGATTTGAAGTTTCGGTTTTCATTAAGTGTTTTTCTCCTTTCCCATATTTTGATGAATATTACCTGCACCGCCTCTTCTGCCTCAATTTTGTCGCTAAGGTATCTATAAGCAAAACCAAGTAATTTTGGAAGATAGCGGAAATACAATTCATCAAAAGCTTTTATATCCCCTTGCCTTAGGGAACATACCAAATCCTTATCAGTATGGTAAATTAGGGGTCTCAAGATCTGGGTTTAAGTTAATTGCTCACAATCACTTCTGGTAAATGGTTATTTGCAATATAGGTAATTAATTAAAATAGCTTATAATAGGATTTTATTATAATATTTCAATTTACGAAAATAAATGAAATTATCTAACCGATTTAAATCAATGGTCATCATGTGTTGATTTTCATACCTCGTTTTCTTCCGCCAGAATTGAAAAGGCAGCTAGTACTTAAGGAGGCTTCAGGGCAAATGGAATCAAAGCACATGTCTTCGAAAATGGGAAGAATCAAATTGCAAAATATGATTTTAAGTGGTGTAATCATCACCCTTTTCCCATGACACAGAAAAAAACCGGCATTTTGAGCTACCTTTAGTAAGCTTCATTCTACTATGTATCAATAGATTGAAGATAAAATAACCACTCAAAACACAACCTCTCATGAAAACACCTAGAATTATTCAGTTCATACTATTTATAGGATCTTGCTTATTATTAAGCTGCAGTACCAACCTGATGGTGCTTGAAGACATGTTGCCAAGGGCCAAACAACAGTCTTTTAATGTTAAGTTTGACCAAACATCCCTTGTAGATTTTGTCGTTAATTTTGATCTGGTTTATGAAATCAGCAATCCTTACAAAAAAGAATTGCCCATTCCTGATCATGTCATGGGGATATTCGTTGATGGAAAAGACATAGGATTGGCCAAAACCCATGAAAAGGTTTTGGTGCCCCCCAAATCCAACACTTTGCTTAATTATTCCTTTACTTTAAATTCTAATCAGTTGAGGCAATTGATGGGCAAAAACAACAATATCACGTTTAGGTCGGCCATAGAACTGGACCTTACGGATTACACCAATATGTTGCCGAATTTTCAATTGGCTGTCAGTGAGGATTTTGATCTTGAATCTTCCGAATTGAAACCCTACCTCAACAAACTGCTCCAAAAAAAGATCGGCAAGTTTGATTTTTCCTATGAACACAGCGCCAAAATAAAAATCCCGGCACCTCCTGTGATCAGCAAGTCAAACCAACCAATTGAAATCAAGCTTTTAGGGGAAGGAAGCAACCTGATTAACCCCAATGCCATCAAAACAGCTTTGATTCCATTTGGAGATTTACTGGTTAACGGAGAAATGGCCGGTTTAAAGGATCCTTTTATTGATGCTGTAGTGAGTATGACTGTTCCTGTTCCTGACCCGGTCATTGACAATATATTCCGGACCAAGGATGTGAAAATTGAGAATTACATGCTTGACTTGATTAGGCCTTTCGACAGTCAAATCAATACTAAATGGAACAATACAAAGGCACTAATGTACCGAAACAGTAGCTTTAAGCTGACTGATTATTTTGTAGACAATATTCTTGATCCGGCAGGTTTCCCTGATGCCTCAGAAAAGTGGGATATTTTCCAAACTTCCTATAATCAGTTTAAATATACTGTTTTCCCGGATCAGCTTCCCGGACCACAGACCAGGGGGTTTGAAATCTTAATTCCTTTTACATTTAAGAATCAAAATGAATTCCCCATTAGTATCCCTATATTTCGTTCCAGTGTTATCCTACCTGGAGGTCAACCTTTCACCATGTATGTTAAGCCAAAAGATATGGGTGAAATTAATTTGGGAGAGGTACCTTCCAACCAGGCAGAGATACCCGCCAAACAATCCAAGACACTATATGTGGTTTTCTCTTTTGACATGAAAGCATTTAACCAAGGCATTTACAGTCTGTTTATGAAAAATCAGTTTGAGCCCAACCTGGGAGGAATTATGTCGTATGATTTTGGCTATGGCCCTCTTTATATAGGTTATGACTTGAAAAATATGAGTTTGGATTATAAATAATGAATGGGGCTGCGTGGCTGTTACGCCTAGCCTTTCTGATTCGCTTATTGAACTGACCCAATGTAAAGTTAGTAACGCAAGTAGCATTCCTATAAAATCAAAATCCCCCTTTCTAAAAAGGGGGATAAAGGGGAATTTCTTCCACGAATTGTAAATTAATCGCACATAATAAATGAAGGAAATCACCTCATTCCCGGTGGCTGAGCGGAGCCGAAGCCTTAGGGTGGTTTGATGATAGGGTATTTGGCCTAGCCCATTAGAGAGGTTAAAATTTTAATTCTCTTCTGCAAAGATATTTTTCACCTCTTCATTTCTTTTCCCCTAAGTTGCTCAGCTTCAGGGCAGGCATTGATGAAAAGAAACGAAGCAAAGAAAAATCAAGCCAGCAGAAAACTCCTCCCCGCATGGCCCAACGCCGCCTCGTTCTCTGGCATGCCCCCGCGCTTCTTGTGATAGCATAGTTTAAAAGGAGCCTTTATTGGAACGTTATAAATCAAAAGGTGCCGCTCCTCTGGAGCTAATAATCGAAACTGACCTCATATGCTACAAAAATACTGCTCCTCTGGAGCACCTTAATTCTCGAGTAAATTATTAGATGGAATAATAAAGAAAATCCCCCTTCCCCGGTGGCTGAGCGGAGCCGAAGCCTTAGGGTGACGTGAACGATATACCTACCCCTTCGACACCGCTCAGGGTCCGGTTATTTTAGAGAAAGCGTTGGCCCTGTAATCTGGCTAACGCAATGTAAAGTCTGTAAAGCAATTGGCAATCCTGAAAACTTAAAATCCCCCTTTTTTTCAAAGGGGGATAAAGGGGGATTTCTTCCACGAATTGTAAATTAATCGCACATAATAAATGAAGGAAATCACCTCATTCCCGGTGGCTGAGCGGAGCCGAAGCCTTAGGGAGACGTGATGATAGAGTATTTGGCTTAGCCTATTGGAGAGGTTAAAATTTTAATTCTCTGCTGCAAAGATATTTTTCACCTCTTCATTTCTTTTCCTTAGATGAAAAGAAACGAAGCAAAGAAAAATCAAGCCAGCAGAAAACTCCTCCCCGCATGGCCCAACGCCGCCTCGTTCTCTGGCATGCCCACGCGCTTCTAGCAATAGCAAATTTTAAATGTCACCTAAATTGGAAAAAAATATGCTATGGCATTATTCGTATTTTATTCTGCCTTGAAGGGTTGACTCTTACCCCTTCAACCCCCTTAGGCTCCGTTTAAATCCATTACTTACTCCATATTTTATAAGATAATATTTCAATACATCAAAAATTTAAGCCATATTTAGGTAACGTAACCGTGCAAAATTTAAATTTGTCTATTTCACTATTTTAAATTCAAACACGCTTTCTCTTACCTATATACCCAACTAATGAAAAATCACAAATACCTTTTGGTCGCGCTTTTAATTTGTTGTGCTCTAGGCTTACCTAAAGCAATATTTGCAACAACCTTTCCTTTCAATGAACCTAAGGAATCAAAGCATGTGGTGTTTCTAATCAGTGAGGATCCTTTAAATTATGAGGCCCACCTTACCGTCCCTCCTTTTGCGGAGATGCTTGATGAAAAATATGGGGACTTAAAAGTGACCATTCTCAAAGGTAAAGGTACACACGGTGCCTACCGCTTTCCAAATCTTGAGATACTTAAAGAAGCGGACCTTTTGGTTGTCTTTTGTAGAAGATTGGCCCTGCCTTTTGACCAAATGGCAAGCATTAAAAATTACCTGAGGTCGGGTAAACCATTGGTGGGTTTGCGAACAGCCAATCATGGGTTTTCGGTTAGAGATGAAGTGGAGCCCGGTTTTGAAGGATGGTGGGGTTTTGTACCGGACATATTGGGTTGCGAAAACAATGGCTATTTCCCTGAGAAATTAGGGACGATTGTAAGTGCTTACCCTGGGGCTGAAAACCATTCTATTCTAAATGGTCTGGATTTAAAAAACTGGAAGAGCAAGGGGCAGGTGTACAAAGTTAAACCTATCATAGACCCAAATGCGGTGGTTTTACTCAATGGTAAGCCAAGAGGAAAATCTGACATAGAACCTATAGCATGGACAAGAAATACAGCTTATGGTGGAAAGGTTTTTTACACCTCATTGGGCTATCCTACGGATTTCAAACAAGCGCCCTTTATTAAATTGCTGATCAATAGTATTCATTGGGCATTGGAAAAAGAGTAAATTAGTAAAATGCTTCCTAAAATGAACAAGAGAAATTACCTCCTCACTTTACTTTTTCTTGGCCTATTGGTAAATGACCTGATGGCCCAAAACCCTTTGCCCAATTGGGAAAAGGTGAGCGAAAAGGCGGACTGGCAAGCCAGGGATTCACAAGGAGAAATGGTTTATAACGACAAACTCTGGATTTTAGGTGGCTGGTTTGACTCCCATCATGCGCCACCAAGAGATGTGTGGTCCTCTGCCAATGGAAAGGACTGGAACAAAGTAGCATCCAATGCGCCATGGATCCACAGTGACCTGCCCATGACTTTTGTTTTTAAGGACAAAATGTGGATTACAGGTGGTTGGTACAATGGCCGACTGGAAGGACATTCTGCAAGCAACAGTGTCTGGTCTTCCACGGATGGAGCAGACTGGAAATTGGAAAAGAAGGCAGCTTCCTGGACAGCTAGAATTGCATCAACCATAGTGGAATTCAAAGACAAGCTTTGGTTAATGGGTGGTGTAGAGAATTACTATTTTGGGGATGAAAAAAGCCTTAAAAACGATGTTTGGGTTTCCGAAAATGGGAAGGACTGGGAATTGGCCACTGCCGATGCCGGCTGGTCTCCAAGAGCTTACCATCAGTCCGCTGTGCTCAATGGCAAGATGTATGTTTTCGGCGGAGGCAATTATACTCCTGAATACCATGCAAATAACGATGTTTGGGTCACAGAAGACGGTATCAATTGGGAACAGGTAACCGAAGCTGCCCCCTGGCATGAGCGGATATGGTTTTCTTCTGTCGTGTACAGGGACTGTATCTGGGTAATGGGCGGCTGGTCCAACAACCCTTACAAAAACTGGGGAGATGTCTGGTATAGCAGGGATGGCATAAACTGGACTGAATACAAACCGGAAATTAGCTGGCCCGGCCGACACGAACATTCGGCATTCGTTTTTCAGGATAAAATATTTATTGCCGGCGGCATGCTCCCTCCTCTTGTCAATGATGTTTGGTCGCTGGACTTGCCTGAAGACTGGTAAAGTTCAATCTGTCTTTACCTAGACAAAACCCGAATACACCTCTTAAAGAACCAGAACAATAGAGCCCCAAACATTAAGCACCATCACCAAATCACACAATCATTAAATCACCCCATCGCAGATCACAAGATCACTACATTCCCAGATCACTTTATCACCAATAAATTGATACCTGTTAACAAATAGAGGGTATAAAAGATTAGAATTATTAATCATTCTCATTTAATATCATTATTGCTAAACCTCCATAATTAAAACCCAAGTCAAAAAAGAACAAACAATTATTTAAATACCCATGTGCTTCTCAATCCGGATGAGACGCTGTTCATGATCTGAAACGTGATTCCCGACAAAATGCATAAACTCATCCATCTCTTCCTGGAATTCTCCAAAGGAGTTTTTGAGTTGACCTGTTGAATCATGTAAATAGGAAATTTTGGCATCCATGTTGTTCAAAGCCCGCTTAATACGATGTTCAAATTCTTCAAATTTTTCCATGCTGTTTGGTAGAATTAGCTCCTTTAAATATAGTGATTTTTTTTATAGTGGTTTTAATAAGTGTTTTTAAACGTATTTTACATTCTAGTAGATAGCTTACAAGATCATTTTTTCTTATGTCAAGATTCCCAAAAAGATAATTCACCATTATACAAGATGTCAAATTTTCATTCCTAACGGGTGCTAAAAAAGGTAAAGGCAAAAGAATGGCACACCACAGCCACCGATTCACTACATCACACTATCACCCCACCACCACATCACACCATCACTCAATCTCTATACCACAAATTCCTGATTTTCTTCTCATTACAGTCTTCACACATGCTATTCACAAGATAAAAATGGCTGTTCACGGGAAAACGAATCCGGTTCACAGGAAAAATGATTATTCCTATATGAAAAATAATTTTAATTTGTTTAATTAAAACATCTTTTAACCATAAACCAAAAAATAGCATGAAAAAGAAAATAACTTTACAAAAAGCAACAGTTGCCGCGGGGGTTGTGGCCATGAGTGTTGGGCTATTTAACTCTTTTAATGTGGAGGCAGATGGAGGTTGTGGTTATTATAAAGAAGACGACTACTGCCAAAATTATTATCCCAATTGTACCTTTGTAGTAAAAAAATGCCGTGAAGAAGGAATTTTTACCTGCGAAGTTTGGATGCAAAACCCATGTAGTCTCGCATGTGGAGGCTTTTAAGAAAAACAATGAATTCTTTCTCTCAAACATTACCCGGAATTATCTTTAGTTTTTTATTTCTCTGCTCCTGCTCAAATACATCCAATAACAATAATTTGGGTTCCCAAAATATGGCAATTCCCATACCTGAAGAAAATATCGAAAGATTTTCAGAAGTTTTTAATAAAGTAAATTATATAACTGTCCAATTACCACTTGAATCATCCATTGGCCAGGCCGATAAAGTAATTATAACTGAAGATAATATATTCATTGGAGACTTTTACCAAAATCCCAAAGTAATTATCCTTGACAAGGAGGGTAATTTCCTAAGCTGTATCAACGCATTTGGGGAAGGACCAGGGGAGTACACTCAAATTAACGACTTTGTCATTCATCATGAAGACCCGAAAGTACTTATTTTATCTACCAAAAAAATATTGGCATTCGATTTCAATGGAAATTTCGTTGAAGATTTAGACAGACCAATAAGTGGTGGATATAAATTCTTAGCTACCAAAAAGGACGAGTTGGTATTTTACGTTCCTCCAAACATTTCGTCGGCTGACCCTAAGCATGGCGATAATATATTATTTTCATATGAAAACCAGAAAATCCATCCTTTTTTTACCTCTAAATTTATGGAAGAAAAAATTCCGTTTTTTGCCGACAGGAATATCTTGGTCTACTTAGACAACAAAACTTTCTTTACAAAGCATTTTTCCGATACAATCTACGTATTTGAAGGTAAGGAATTGAAAGAAAAGATGTATTTGGATTTTGAGAATTCTAGAAAGCTAAAGTTAAATATATTTCAGGAACATGACTCAAATATTCTAAATAACTTGGAGTACATGCAAGACTATGTATACCACATGCCCAATTTACACCTATCCGGAAAATATTTGGTCACTTGTTTTAGGGAGAAAAATTACAGAAGTACGCTACTCTATAATAGAACAAAAAAAACATCTAAATCCATCTCCAATGCTACCAATGATTTAGATGGGTTATTACCTTATTTAAATGTTAAATATTTATCCAATAATACACTCATTAGCGTTCATTATCCCGATGAATTTATTACAATTGAACAGATGGAAAATTCAGACCATCCCCTGCTTGAGTCACTGCAACAAGAAACAGTGTCTTTTGTTTTTGCCATATATCAAATAAAGGATTAACCTATTCCTTAAGAACTCACCTCCAGTAGATTACAAGGTCACTCTATCACCCAATCACTACATCACAAGATCACTACATCACCATATCCAATAAATATGCCCATTCACGGGAAAAAGCAACCAGTTCACGATAAATATAATTAATCGTTTATGAAAAATAATTTTAATTGGTTTAATTAAAACATCTTTTAACCATAAACCAAAAAATAGCATGAAAAAGAAAATAACTTTACAAAAAGCTACGGTGGCCGCTGGGGTTGTGGCCATGAGTGTTGGATTATTTAATTCTTTTAATGTAGAAGCAGATGGAGGTTGTGGCTATATGTGTTGCCCAGGCACCTCATACTGTACTGATGAATCTGGAATAGTATGGTCAGAGGACAGACCGGTTGATAGAGATTTTCCAGGTGATACCTGTACGAATCATCAATAATCTATGGTAAATAGTAAATAAAAGGCTTCACGATAAGAGTTATTTTATATCTAGATTTATTTAGGTTAGTTAGAATCTTTCGGTTTATCGTGAAGCTTTTTAGCAAATTGTAAATTTAATACTGTTGTGAAATTAACTAAAAAATCAAATAAGGTTTTATTAAATGCGGCAATGTTAATCATTATACTATTGTCTTTATCGAATTGTTCAGAAGACAAATTGAAATCTGATAATGTAAAAAGCTTTACTGAAAAAACGATACCTAGAACAGTAAACCTGGCTGGCAAAAAATACTTTTTTGAGGAAATAAAAGTGCCGCTTAAAATTTTCATTAAAAACAATAAGTTGATCATTGGCGAAAGCAGAAGGGTACCTGAAGATTTTCCTCCAATTCATGTCCTCGATGCAAAAAAAATGAAATATTTGCGGCCATTCGGTAAAATAGGGTTTGGACCCGGTGAAGTTTCTGACGTCTCAGGAATTGATTTAGGTGCCAATGATAATACTTTCTGGGTTTATAGCGCAATGTCAAAGCATTTTTCAGAATTCGACCTTGATGATACCACATCATTGTCAAAAAATCAAATCAAACAAGAAGGAGACTTCTATATGGCCATGGCCATGGCTTGGTCCTCCGATAGTACAGTTATGTGCCGCATGGTAAATGATCCCCATCAATTTGTAGAATTTTCGATTGATGGAAGGCGCTTAGCGAATTATGGGAAATGGGAAGATCATTTAGTCAGAGAAGACCTAACCAATTATATGATGTCGGATTTACATATGGGATGGTTTAAAGGAAACCAGATAAATAATGTTTATGCATCTGCTGGTGTTTATAGAGATAGAATTGAAATTTTAAACAAAGAGAAAGGAAAAATTTTCATTACAGATGGCCCCTTCAATTACATTCCCAAATTTACAATTGCTAATTCCAGTGGCTCATCTAATAAATTAATCGTGGGTATAGCCGAACCCTTGGCCTATTTGGACATTGCTATATCCAAAAACTATATTTTTGGTTTATATTCTGATAAAACCGAAAAACAATTGAGGGAAAGTAATGAAATCGCCAATGATATCTATGCATTTGACCTGGAAGGTAAAATTAAATGTAATTTTATATTGGATATTTCTATCAGAGGATTGGCGGTAGACGAGGAATCCCAAAAATTATATGGCATCACCACAGATGAAGATCCAGGAATTGCTGTTTTTGACTTACCTGACCTAAAATAATACCTCAATGGGCAAAAATACTTCGCTAAAACAATCTTTTTTAATCCTCACCAATAAAACCTCACTCCCTTTAATTCAAAAATACCATAAGCTGTTTACAGCTACCCAAAATATGGGAGATACAGTGGTGTTGTACCATTTGCTAGGGGATAATTCTAATCCAAACTTAGAAGACGTGAATACGCACATCTTTGACGATGAAGTCTTAAGCTCCTTGAATTATTTCCCACTTGGCTTTACCCTGGTACCGGGTAGCAATCATTTCCCCTTGCTAAAATTCTACCTTTCTCATCCACATTACGATTACTATTGGTGCATTGAAGACGACGTGGAATTCTCGGGGGATTGGAAATCCTTTTTTGAAGATTTTTCCTCTATTGACACTGATTTTATCAGTAGTCATATCCGCCGCTATAAAGAAGAACCGGAATACCTAGTTCCCGAAAAAGATATCAATGCCCTTCAAATAAAAATGAAATACCTTATTGAACATCCAAGGGTTAGAAAGGATATGGGAAATAGTGGTAGAAAATTTATAGAACACAAGTTTGACAACTTCCATTTAGGTAAAAAACTGGAAAAAATATATTCTGATCTGCTATAAGTCATTTAGGACTCAAATTTTTTTGTTTAAAAGCACTGATTCAGCCAAACCATACTAAAACTAGAGTTGAAAAAAATAACGCATTTTTTAGTAAATGATTACCTTCTCACGGTCTTTTGTTTGAATGGAAATAGCCATTCTTGCTGTTCTTCTCTTAAAAGTATGGAAGATAAGTTGCCGCATAACTTTTTCAAAATAAACCGAAACTGCATAGTAAATGTAAATTTAATCTATTCTCTTCAAGTAAAAAAGAGGGAAATAATTATGCAAAACGGTTTTCGCCTTAAAGTGGCCAAGTCAAAATGGACTGAAATAAAAAAGAAAATCACTCTACTAAACCAACTAAATAATGGCCTGGAAAATACAAACTAATCCTATCTCTTTTTTATTTAAAAATAATACTGGAAATAATAGCAGGAAGTCAAGACCCAAAGAAAACATTGAGGTAGAAACAATTTTTATCATCAGTGCAGGCAGATCAGGCACCCGTTTTTTTCAGGATTTTTTTAATACCTGTTTCAGTCAGGTATATGCAGTTCATGAGCCCCAACCTGATTTTTTTGACATGGGTATGCAAAAAATTAGGACAGATTTGCTTTTTGATGTCAGCCGCCAAAATATATGTGAATTTAGAAGACCATTACTAAAGCAAGTGCTTTCCACTCCAGAGACCACCTATATAGAATCAAATCCACACGCTGCATACCTTATTCCAGAACTAATGGCTACATTTTCATCTATCAAGTTTTTGTATGTGGTTAGAAATCCAATAGACTCCGTCAGGTCATTTTATGCTAAATCTCCAAAAGATAGTGGTGGGGAAATGTTGTTTTATGGGGAAAACGATCACAGGAAAAGGATCTGCCCCAAGGACTTTCCAGGCGATGGATGGGAAAAAGAATGGCCCGATTTCAACCGGGTTCACAAAATAGCTTGGTACTGGAATAAAGTCAATAGCATTATTCAGGAATCATTAAAAAACAGTGAGAATTCGATACAAATTAAGTACGAAGATTTCTTTTCAAAAAATCAGTCCATCAGGGAAAAAACAATTTTACGGGTTGTAGATTTTATGAAATTAACTGAAAAAAGGAATGCAGATTGGAACAAAATAAACCGTATCATGAATCAAAGATCGAATGCAACCAAGGTAGAGTACCTCCCGCCCTTTGAACAGTGGACCATAAGGGAAAAAGAAATGTTTAAGGCGTTAACAAAGGAAATGAGGATCAAGCTAAATTACAAATAATACCTAAAACCCAGTCTCTTTCACTAATCTTCAATTACCACATCACTACATAAAACCTTCTCCAACTCACCACGTCCGATAAAACCGCTAGTTCACGGGAAAAAGCAGCCAGTTCACAATAAATATAATTATCTCTTTATGAAAAATAAATTTAATTGGTTTAATTAAAACATCTTTTAACCATAAACCAAAAAATAGCATGAAAAAGAAAATAACTTTGCAGAAAGCTACTGTTGCCATGGGAGTAGTGGCCATGAGTGTGGGATTATTTAATTCCTTTAATGTGGAGGCCGAAGGGGGTTGTTGTACAAGTTGGGTGTGTTGTCAAGCTGGTTTACCTAATACCATATGTTACGATGAAGAGGGAAGACCCTGGATAGGTGATGAAAAAAAATGTAATACAGATTCATGCACAGTTTAAAATAAAAAGCTCTGAAGCCTTAATCAAATGGCTTCAGAGCTTAAATCGCAGACTAATTGATATATGAAAATACTATTATTATTAAATAAAAATAATTTATTGATCTTAATTTCAGGTCTATTACTTTGTGCCTGCAAGAAGTCAGATCCTTCTAACAAGGTATTCACAAAAGAGACCATACCAAAAAGCATTGAGTTAGTTAGCCAAAAATATTATTATCCTGAATTATTAAAACCAAATAATCTTCTAGTTAAAAATGATTTTATTGTAATACAGGAGTTGACCAATCAACCCCCCATGCACATACTGGATAAAAAAACACTTCAATACTTAAATTCGAAAGGTGAATCTGGTTTCGGCCCCGGAGAAATTACGGATTCTTTTATGTTTGATTTTGGCAATGATGAGGGTACTTTTTGGGTTTACAGCTTAGGTGGAAAGACTTATTCTGAATTTGAACTAAGAGATGATTCGCATCAACCAACTCAACAAATAAAACAAAAAGAAAATTTTATTACGGCTATTAATTTAGTTTGGGCTACTGATTCCAGTGTGATGACCAGGATGGCAAACGATCCTGCCCGATACATTGAATTTAAATTGGAGGGAGATAGAATAAATGAATTTGGCACGTGGAAGGAGATAGAGCCCAAAAAGGAATTCAAGGGAATTTCCAATTTTAATCTTGGGGATTTACACCAAGGAAAACTGTTGAGGAAACCCAATAGTGATATATTTGTTCATGTGGGGATAAGAAGAGACAGGATCGAGATTTTAAACAGAAAAACAGGAGAAATTTTAGCGATAAATGGACCATTAAACCATGTCCCGGGATTTTCTATTGTTGGAAAAGGGAGCGGTGCTGGATTGGTAATAAATGAGGGAGAACCCTATGCCTATTCAAGCGCTTGTTTGGGAAATAAATACATTTATGGGCTTTTCTGCGGAAGGAATAGGGAAGAATTACTAAATAGTGAAATCAACTCAACAACAGTTTATGTATTTGATTATGAAGGAAATTCGAAATTTGAGTTGATATTAGACAGGTCTTTACAATCCATTGCTGTAGATGAAAAGTCCGGTAAGCTTTATGGTATTACCACAGATCGGGATCCTGGACTGGCTGTGTTTAGCCTACCTGATAATTTTTGATTTTATAGATTTGTGGTAAAATCTAGGTTTATGGCCTAGGAAATTGCAATTACTTAAGTTTGCCATATGACCTGATTTTGAATGAAGGCAATTATTAATATACCTCCCAGAATTAAGCTTACCCCTTCAGAAACCGGATTGAAAAATTAATTACAAAAACTATGGGTTTTAACCTTAAGCTCCCTGAATTATTTCCCTCTTAGCTTTACCCTTGTGCCTGTCAGCAATCATTCACTCTATTACCAGATCACAACATCACCCTATCACCCCATCACAAGATCAACAGATCAATACATCACCCCTCCAAGAAGACCCTAGATTTGTTGTTTTTGACTTACAATCCCTCTAGGAACCAAAAGAGCCTATTTCACATAATTTAACGCTGCAAATTCTATCCATAATTGGATTAAAATTTTAAACATGCTATTTTTAAGTACTGACTCACTGAATATTAGAGGTTTAAGAAAAATACTTTGAGCCTCGTATCGTCAACTTAAACCAAACAGTTTTTTGATAGCTTTTCTCCTCTTCCTAAGTGCAATCACAGGTTTTTACCTTCCTCCCTTTGATACAACTCACTTCCTATTAGTACCGCTGGATCATCATTTAAAGAATGCTAGGAAAATAGAAATTAGCTATACCCTAATGCATCCCTACGATAAGCAAAAGGAAACCATTCTGCTAATTGAGGATGCCTTGGACAAGTATTTTCAGGAAAGCATAGACCTCCAGCCACTAGCGGATGAATTTAATATCGTTCATATCAAAGGCCGGAATGAGGCTGATGCCATATTGAAAATTATCAATTCTACAGGGATAATTAATTGGGCAAAAGCTTATCAATGGCTAAACATGGACCAACATGCAAGAGACATAGAATATATCCGTAAAGACTTATCAGGGGATCGGCCAGTCCATTTAATAGGCTTTTCCGGTGCTGCTGCCTACCTGCATTATTACCTTGGCCTTTTCCCTGAAAACGTCAAGTCTTTGATTTCTTTTAACCCCCTACTCTTTGACCTTCAAAAAAACCTGAATCTTATCAACCCCTCACAGTGCCTGGAATCAATACCACTTGAAAATGCTTCCTACCTAGAATTTTTGTGGTACAACAATTCCGAGAACCTTTGTAAGGAACAAACGGGGACTGAAGACATTGACCTGGCCTTTTATTTTTATTTAAAATGGCGGTTTCTGTTACCGTCTTTAGTAGAAGCAGATAAAGCCGATATCGCTCAGAAGATTAGGCTTTTTGAGCACAGTTATGGATTGACCTATAATGCAGCTGCCAATTTACTAGAATCTAAAATAGCGAAGTGGATGATGCTGGAAAGTCATGAAACATGGAAGCAGTTTGAACGCATACCTTTCTCTGTAAATGGGGTAAATTATGATCGGGGATTAAATTTTACTGGTAAGGTATTGATTGTAGGTGCAGTACATGACAAATTGCTTTCCAGGTTTTGTTATGATGTGTTGGCAGAGTTTTATTTGAATTCCACCTTATTGCTTATTCGGGATGGGCATTCCTTTGGAAAATTAGGTGGTTCAATGTTACACAGTAAATTGATAAGGTCCTTTATCAACAATGATATCAAAGAGAAAGTCAGTGTTTATCAATTACTACAGGAAAAAGGATTACTTTTTAACAAAAAGGATCGGGTAAGGTATTGAAAAGGTTGGTGTTATTTCTGAAGATTAATTCTGATTATTATTCGTTACTATTTATTAATGCTTGTCCTCAAGAAAATCAGCTCCGAAGAAAAGAAATAAATGTATCACTAATTAAACTACATATCATTGTTATTTTTTTGTTCCATATAAAAAGTGTAGCGATTGCACTTATCTATAAGTAAATTTTCGTCATTCCGAGACTTTGCAGGGGCCTCGCGTAGAGAAAGTCGAAGGAATCTCAACAATGCCGAGACTGCCGCACCCTTTCCCTGCGCTACACTTCCCCAAATAAGGGATCGAAATGACGAAATGGAATATGGCTAATTCGGTACACTTCAACAAGCTCAGTGACCGAAAAACGTCATTCCGAGACTTTACATTTTAAAAGCTCAGAGTTAAGATGACTATAAACAATAAATCACTCCAGCAGAGTTCAACCTTTGTAGTGCCCCGTCCTGATGCGCAGCAAGTCAGGAACTCCAATCAGCTGTAAAAGCAATGGCCCAAAACCCCATTGGGGGTGGTATTTTTGTAGCCAAGGCTGTTAAGCCTTGGTTAAGGCAAAAAGCACAAACTGATTTTGGCGGTATTGTTGCTTTTTTTCTGCAACAATGCTGACAAAATCTCTCACGCAAGCGTCATTCCCTTACATTTTTTTCAATATCCAAATCCCAACTAATAATTAATCTCTCTTTCCGGTATGTTTTCTCCATGCCAAGGGAAGGAATATGTTGGAGGGTTTTGAAATCGGGTCATTTCAATTTCCAGTTTCACAACCGATCCCGGTGCTATCTCAGCTTGAAAAAATTTGCGATCGATTGTATCAAATTGGTATGGATATTTGTCGATCATATTTACCCGCTTGATATGGTGTTCTCCAAACATCCCGCCTTGAATGATAACTTTTTTTGTTTCAGTTGGATGAAGATTTACCAAGGTAAGGGAAATACCGGCATCTGTGATTTGTTCAACCAAGGCTGCCATATCTGCAGGAATGCCTGACCTTCTATTTTCTGGATCAAAATAGCGGACTGAAGTATGCAATAGTCCTCCATGGTAGATATGATTGGGAGCACCAAGCATGGTCTGAACAAGTCCTTCTAAAACAACCGGATTCAGGTTCAGCCAATGATGAACATCCTGGAAATCAGGTGTGGTAGTATCTTTTCTTATACGGTCCAGTCTGGAAAGCATTTCATTGTACGTGGCTTTTAAAATATCTACCGGATAGGTGGGAACCTTCCCTTCCAAATACCCTAACCATGTTGCCGTATTAATTTCATCTCCTTTGCCCTTTTTATAAGTCAATTTTTCCATTTCCTCAGGATCCAACAAGTCTTTTACCCTTTCCCAATCCTTATTTTCCCGGGACATGTACCATAAATGCGTAGGATACATGGGCTGCATCGGCCGGTAGTCGTACCAGCCCGTTTGATCATATCGGTGAGGTACCAATTTTTTACCATTTTCTTCCTTTGCTTGATTCGATACTGATGCTATTACTGCATTGGGTAAATCCAAGTATTTATCATCTCCGGAAATCAAATAGGCATTGGAAGCTCCAATTGTTGTCGCTTCCAACTTATTTTTGACACCATGGGGCCATTTCCACCCATAATATCCTCCCCACCAATTCCCTCCCATATGTTCTCCAATCTCCCCGGTAAGGCCTACATTATCCGGGATTATCCCATTGTTTTTTTCTGTCCTTTCCATCCAGGCATTGACATAGGAGGTTACCCATACTTTGTATTCCTCCTCCCCAGAGTACATATAGGCATTCAGCATCATGCTTGTTGAAGCCAAATTTAAGGGCACATCTCCTTTCATCATCCGGTTATTTAAAGCCTCCAAAATAAATTGGAATTTGTTGTCGTTGTTCCAATCTTTTCCGGATGTAACATTAGGTATATCGTCATAAGGAAGGGGATAATTACTTAAAATGGGTCTATGGGTAACCCAGTCTTCAGCAGTATTCACAAACCTGGGACCAAGGCTACCCGTAAGAGGTGAACGAATAAGTTTCAGTTTACTGTCAAAATTGGAGTTTTCGGTACCATCATCAAAATACAATTTTGCAAATTTCATCGCCCTATCCCGCATCTTTTTATCTGTAGGATCTGCCAGGCCGAAAAAGTAAAAATAGGTATAGGACTCCCCATGATGCATCCAATCATAGCCTGCATCAAATTCATCCACTATCTGACCATAGCCAGTAAACTGTCTGGTAACTCCTTCCCATAATTTTCTGGAAAGCAGATCAATTTCTTTTGGTCCGCCTAGCGCATAATACAGTGGGAAATTATAAAAGCTCTCATATCCGTCATCAGAACCATCCATCCCGGGCCATTCATCTCTCCAGATTAAGGTACCGTCGGGATTGGTGTATTTTTCAACAAACTCCATGGCTGCAGGATAGAGTGCTTCCATCATTTGCCTTTGTAACAAAGCCCATTCCGGAGGCGGAGAAGGTGAGTGATAGGGTACGGATTTGAGGTTTGGAATCGAATCTAATTCCTGGCTTTCAGCAGGCTGAAGATGTATTATAATAAAAAATATTACTACTATAATGTATTTCATAATGTTTTAATTTCAGAATTAAATTTTAATTTCTACCTGATATCAACATGATTTTAGCTTGGACTATAAAGTTAAAAACATACACCGAAATATTATAGTTTTTCGATTTATTTGATCGTAAAATTGAATGTTGTAGATTGATTATAAGTGTTTTATTAGTCATTTTATCCTTTAATCTCACTTTTTTATTGTAGGCCTGCCCTGATGCGAAGCGGTGAGGCCCTGCCCCTGTGGAGCGACTCCCTGAAGCGTAGTAACTCAGGGCCCAAAAAGTAAACAACCTGTCCTGAAGCGGAGCTAGTCAGTGGCCTGTCCTGATGCGGAGCAAGTCAGGAAAAAGCCCGCCCTGAGTATCTTTTCGGTTAAAATTTAAGGCCTCCCGCACACAGGCAAACTCCTTAGTTTTTGGTTTAAATATTGGCGTTGCTTTTTTATTGATTACTTAACCAAAAACTTCGTCAAACAGTGCCTGTGCCCTTGCTAATCCCTGCTTAAATTTCTTAACGTCGAAAAGCTACAAGGCGGAAATTAATTTTTCATATGAACTGAATCCTAATCAGGTTTATTTAAAATGCCTCATTCAAAGACTTTGAGTGGTGGAAGTCGAAGAAATCCCCAGCGTTATGAGATTGTCACTCCCCTTTCCTTCACTTCACCTCACCAAAAAAGGGTTCGAAATGACGAAGTGGTATATCGTTAATTCGGTACACTTCGACAGGCTCAGTGACCGAAAAACGTCATTCCGAGGCATTGTTAGGGCTTGTTATTGAAAAAATCGAAGGAATCTCCAACGTAATGAGATTGCCACACCCTTTTCCTACGCAACAGCTCCCCAACAAAGGGTTCGCAATGACGATATAGAGAATTTTTAACAAAATCGTAAATATTAGGGCGCGGTGGCCGGGCCAAAACTACGAGGCCGCGTTGGGTTTTATGAGGGAAAGATTAGTTTTATCTACACTTTTCACTACATCACGACATCACCAAATCACACCATCACAGATCACAGATCACTACATCACCTGATCACTACATCACCCCTCCACAACCCCTCCACTCTACTTAATCTCATCCCATAAAAATTCATACCGCTCAATACTAGGGAAAGCCTTATTGGCTCCTTTGTAGTTGATCATATTAAAAAAAGTCTTGCCTTCTTTTTCCTGAAAATAAGGGGCCGCATAATAGCCATCTGTGATATGCGCACGTTCGCTATTGTCCAATATGAACCATTTTTCTACGGCTAAAGATTTCGGGTTGATCTTGAACAGTCCCAACTCCATCCTTCTCCCCTCTCCTTCCATGGTTCTCCAATTCCTACCCAATAAATACAAATTGCCATCTCTTGAAAAAAGCCGTGGTCGACCAATATGAGATTCTATAAACCCATAGGCTGAACTTAAATTGTTCTCCTTGATTACCTTAAATTCAGCATCTGTAAAATAAATTCTTTGATTGTGCCCATATTCTCTGGTGGTCACCATAAATCCATCTTCCCATGGAATAAATGCACTTTCATTGATTTTATGCCCACCAAATTCCTCTGTTAAGTTGCGAACCAAACTCCATGATTTACCATTATTCTTGGACTGAATCACATCCACAGACCATTTACCTCCAGGCCTATAACCAAAGCCCATCACCAACATATAAGTAATTTTGTCCTTAACGATAAAGTCAAATGCATAGCCATATTCCCGCCCATCTACCATTGGCGACAATTCGGTTTTTGAAGCCTCAAAACCATCCTTTGTCTTCCTTACACTTACCTGTCTCAGCCCTGTACGGTAATTGTCCTTGTCATGTCCGGAATGTTGAGAGTCGATATAGAGCTTTATAGATCCATCCGGAAACTCAACCCATTCCCCCATTTGGTGAATTAATCCGGGGTCACTCGCCAGGTTTTCTCTTTCTATGATGACATTATTTTTGGTATCGAAATGCATCATATCCAACCGAGCTTCCTTCCCTCCGCCATGTTGTGTTCCTCTTTTAAAGGACACCAATACTTCGTCTGGATTCAGTCTTAAAATAGCTGGGAAAGCCAAATAATTGTCTTCTTCAAATTCATTGGAAGAAACCAAAATTTGCGTTGTCTTGTATTTTGGGATTATAGCGTCTTGTCCATTTGCCATAAAAATGGCTATAAAAAAAACTGCTAAGCTATTGGTTAAAGTTTTAAGATTTATCATTATTTCTTATAAGGTTTGGTCAAAAAGCAACAAGCACGCTGCTTTTGAGGTTATTGGTTTTTCTTATTGTATTTTATCCCGAAATATGCAATAGACATTCTATTACGTGCTGAAATCGCTTTAAAATCAACCACTTCGTTGCTGTTTTCAATTTCACCATAGCGGTGCTATGCTAAAATATCCAAACAGCCTGATTTTCTTGCGATTGCAACACTCATTACGAATCCTATTACATAATCCGGGTTTATTCAAACATGATGTTATCGACATGAATGGTTCCTGTGGCCAATGCACGTATAATTAGTTTTGTTTTCAATTGATTAGGGAGTTTGGAAATAGGGACTTGAAACGTTTCCCAATTTTCAGTAAGGTGGACTCTTTTGGAGATTCCCTCTCCTAATAACAACAAAACATCCATTGCTTCTTTTTCCGGAGTTCTCAGAGACACCTTCAAATAATCTGCCTTACCTTTTTTCAATAGAAATTCTTTCGAGCTTATTTCATAACCCTTTCGGCTATTAAAACTTGCAAAGTGGGTTCCCTCAATCGCATCCTGGCTTGACACAATAGTAAAATGCTCTTTACCAAAGGTCCCTTGAGCATCCTCAATGCGAAAAGCATCAAACCAAAGCCTACCATGGCTTTCAACTTCATCTGAAACTTCCATTGCTAAGGCTACTTCTACAAAATGCGATAGGGCAGGTATCAGGTAAGGTAATTTCAGTTCCCTCCATTTAAATGTTCCTCTAACTTTTAGATTTTTTTCAACGCAATCGATGACATTACCTTTGGAGTCCTTAAAAGTGATTTGCATACCTGCTTTTTCAATTCCGGCCAATTCTTCCCCATGCATCCAAACTGAAAAAACAGATGGGGTCTCCGGGATTATAGGAATTTTAGAATAGGACTTCCAGGATATTTTTCTGCTAGCACCTTTCCCTGCATCTCTGTCTGCGTAAAGTAACATGGAGGATCTACCGGAATAAGACCTACCCGAATAATCAGAATTGGCCATTACCTTCCAGTCGTATGCTGCATGTAAACGATCGTTGCCCTGATTATCAGACACCCAAAACTGCTCAAAATCATCCGCATTCAAGCCTATAGGACTATTTTTACCCGGAAGCCAATCATCCCTACCAGACCATGCCGGTAAGATGTCCCAAAACCAATGGCTGTTTGCTTCTTCAAAACCTCCGTGTGGCATTTTCTGGTGAAAAATATACTCCAAAATACCTCCTTCAGGTTTCGGAATAGTAAGCGCTTGTTTTTTATCCTGTTCTAATAGCCTCCAATTCCCTAAGGCTTCCCAAATGTCGGGTTGATAAACTTCATGTATCAGAATACCATCAGCCCCTAACTGTTGAAAATAGTGCATTTGCTTTGGGATGTATTCCAAAAGGTGACTCAAAGAATGCTCATCCCTAACCTTCCAAAACACTGTAGAGAGCATGTAGGCATAAAATTTCATCCCATTATTTGAAGTTTCCTGTCTAATTTCCCGAAACTTCTCTATTGCACCGTCTTCAAACCAGGCATAAGTTTCGCCTCTGGTATTGGACATCACCAAGCCATCAGCGACCTTATTATCAACCATGGACTTCCAATCCAAGAAGATGTTTTTACCGGAAGGTTGTAAGTACCCGCTAAGTGTCGCTCCTGCAATGGAAGATATATTGTAGGCATCCAGAATTTTATTGGCTTCCTTTAGAAAATCAATGATGAAATCACCATGAATTTTAGCCACCTTTTCTCTATGCGGTGTAGTTGACAAAATATCAACCCCATAAATCTCTGTGTATTTTTCTATAATTGGTGAATTATAAGCTGCATAGGTGTTTCGGGGAACCTCAGTCATGTTTCTTGGTGTATGACTGGACTTTGTACAAAAAAACATTTGATCCACCTCGTATTCAGCAAGGTCCCTAACCCTACCAAGCATGTAATCTCTAACTTCTTTGTGTGCGTAACTTGGAAAAGCATTGTAAATAATGGTATCCTTTCGAGATTGTGGGGTGAATTCCGGATGACGAATAAAAAATTGATCATAACTTGATTCAAACAAATCGAAATGAACGCCTACCCTTAATCCGGCCTTATGACCTTCTTCCACCAGCACACTTAATGGATCAAAATCTTTACCAAAAGCATCGAGCCTTTCCCGATACACGGTTCCATGATCGATTCGTGCATTGATTACCCCCTTATTGTTTATTCTTAAATTAATTTGATCAATATTCTTGTCCTTAGCCAACTGCACAAATTGCTTTATTTCAGCTGGCCCCATGACATAAATATTATAATCCCAGGTTAAAACTATAGGGAATGGGTCCTCCTTTTCGGAATAGTTCAGTCCACTAAAATTTCCCACATCCAAAGCTTTTACCGTAGGAGAGATGAATAGCACAATTGATATCCCTATCAAGATTGTTTTTACCAAGCCAAAACAATTTCTAAATTTCATTTTTTAAATTATTTGAATAAGGATTGAAAACGATGTTATCCGGGATGATAAATATTTAACCACATAATTTAAAGACTAATCTATTACCTACTAATATCCTTTCATTCTGTCAAAAAAGCCTTAATCAAAGGGTTGTTGTACACTTTCCAGTTTGAGGTACTGTGGCCACCCTCGACCAGCTTTAGCTTTACAGTTCCGCCCATAGCATTGACCTCTCTTTTTAATTTCAGCGAATGGTTCTTATATGGTACTGCCTGATCTTTCCTACCATGAAAAATCAACATGGGTACATTTATTAATTTTTCAGGGAAATTTGCGGGATTGATATTTTCAAAATTTTCTTTTGATTGCCAAATAAAATTTGAAGACTTTCTTTGCGAATAAGCCTGTTCTAAATCATAGACAGGAAAAGTGCCAATAACCCGGTCAATTTTCTCCGGGTATTCGGCTATCATTCTAAACATTTGAAGCCCTCCGGCTGAAGTGCCCCATAAAACCCATTTTTCTTTAACCCTATAATTTGAGCTTATGTACCGGAATACATCCATCAAATTTTCCAGCCCTTGGTCTGTTCCCCAGGTTTCATTTCCATTGGAAAGGACAACAAATAGATAGCCATTATCGATGGCCATATTTCTTTGGTGCACATAAAAGGGCACGCTTTGATCATTTTCAGGAGCATAACTCATCGCATTCCTACCGTTTCCATGGATTGCCATTAAAACCGAAAATGGGGCTTCATCCATTTTTTCATTCCTATTAGGCAAGGCGATGTAAACCTTTCGATTAGAAATCTCGATTACAGTATCTTTCGGAAATGATATTGCATAGGAATTGGTATAATTTATAAAAATTAGAAAGCAGATCACCCAGTGCAATGCCCGAGACAATTGAAGCAAGTTTCTGATTACCAACATTGATCTTTTTGATTTAGGCTATTATTTTCCTCTTTTCTATCCATTTTTAGAAATGTTTGTATTTAAACATACAAGTAGCCCCCTTTATGATAGGAATTTTAACAGTTGCATCCATAGCTAAGAGAAATTTCATCAGGTTTTAAAATACTGATTAGGCTGATTCCAATGAATTTTGGCTACCCATATACTGCCATCGCTCCCATAATTTTCCACCCCGAGATTTGAGCCAGGAGTTTTTATCTTTCCTGAAAACTGCATCCACTCCGCCACTGTCACCCAGGTTTCGTTAGGGCTTACATTTGTCACACCAAAATTCCCCAGTCTGGCGCCTCTTTCTTTAACAATAACCCGCTCTGAATCCCGGATAACACAAAGCTTTTCCGGATCTACCTGAGCCATAAATAAGGGCGCACGGTGGCGAAAGACATGATCATTGTCTGCCCCCTTTCTGGTATAAACGAGAAACAAGCCTTCACTGTGAGTAACCCAATGTTGTTGGGTATTGTAATTGCCCAAGTCTGTTCCATCGTCAAATTTCCAGGAAACAATCGGTTCGAAATTTAAACCATCCTGACTTTTGCATACATATCCATTGTGATCGTTACGCATGGTTAGGTAATACTTGCCCTTGAACTTTGTCAAGGAGGGCTCCTGTAAACCTCGGGAATTGTCTTCAATACTAATTTCCTGACCATGGCTTTGGTAATTGAGGTTTTCTCCATCAAAACTACACCGCAAAACAGCTATACGATCAGATCGCTTGCTCCCATTCGGATGGGGATTAAAATAGATCGGCAATAAAATGCTCCCATCGCTTTCATCATACCTTTGTACTGAACCTGCTCCTGCAAAATAAAACCGCTCCCCACCAGGCATTTGGAGCTTCTTCCAATTGCCCCATTTGTCCTTTTTCTCATCGTATACAGCATAGGAGGTATGTCTTGGACGAGGAACCATAACCTTCCATTCAGGAGTGTAAACCACCGTGTGGCCTATGCCTAATAGTTTTCTAGAGGAAGAATGAAAAGCGGGCCAAAAATCGCTGGCTGCTACGGGATGTTCTTTTCCCTCAATTGTTTCGAAACGAGGATTTAACGGAGGTAATGCTTTAGGCTCAGAATAGGACTTCCCTAAATCATCCGTTTGAAATCCGTACATACCCTTGAATACATCACTTCCTGAAATATCATGGGTATTCATCGTAAACAAGACCTTTGGTTTGCCTTTTTTCCCTGCACCAGGAATTATCCCTGCGCGAGGATGAACCCAGCAGTTTTTACCATCATATAATTTGGTCGGTATATCATGTTTAAGCTGGTATTTCAATTTTCTTTTATTTCTGAAAGTTTGAAAATTCAGTCCTCCAAGTCCAGGAATAACCATCAGAGAAATACCCTTTGAAACAGAAGATTTTAAGAATTGCCTACGCCTTATCATAACATTCAATTAACTCTAAATTCTTTATGAAAAATTGATTCCCAAAGGTTTAAATTCATCTTTAATTTCAGTCAATCGCTTACGAAATAAACTTAAATCACTCGAATAGGTAATAAGCATTGCTCCCATGTCCAATAATTTCTTGGCATGTTCAGATGAAAAGGCAGGTGTACCCCACAATTTACCGGCACTCTTGGCTGAATCAGCAACTTTTTCCACCGCATCCCAATATCTAGAATCATTGAACTTCCCAGGGAATCCACCTTGAAGACTAAAGTCTCCTGGGCCAAAGAAAAGCAAGTCGACTCCTACTACTTCTGCGATATCCTGTGCAGCAGCAAGTCCTTCCTGATCCTCAATTTGAATCACCAAAAAGGTTCCTTTATTGGAGGTTACCAGGTATTCTGACAATGGTGTTAAACCATAATGGGCATCCGGACCTGCGGCATCCAATCCTCTCTCTCCCATCGGAGGAAATTTAATGCTTTTCACTGCAAGCTTTGCCTCCTTTACCGTACGGCATCTCGGATACATTATCCCATTGGCTCCTGCTTCCATCAACCTGGCCATTTGGTTGTATTCACCATTTCCTGGTCTTATCATAAGATCGGACGAACCAACCCTTGCTGCCCTCATCAACCCATTAACCGTTTCTATAGAATGAGAGTGGTGCTCCATGTCAACCCAGATAACATCCATCCCCATTAAACTGGTAAGTTCGAAAACGGAAGGATCTGTTAAATGAAGCGTTATCCCCAAAACCGGTTGACCTGCTTCCCACTTCGCTAAACATTTGCTACTATTCATATCTTTTATTCTTTTTTATTAATCAAACTAATAGTACAGGCGACAATAGCTCCTGCAAAAAAGGAGAAGGGTAAAACCCAGAGCACCGTAATTCCCAACACACCATAAAATGAAATTGCTACAGCAACAATAATGGCCACTATGCCCCCCAGAAATGTCCCTCTTTCAGTGGCAAAAGGAACAAACAGCGCCATAAAAAACAATACAAACAAAGGTGCCACAAAAAGGTGGGTCACCTTAATCACAATATCAAACAAGTTCCCTTGTACACTTCCTACAAAAAAGCTCAATCCAATTACAATTAATCCAGTTAAGTAGGAAAGGATTTTAATCTGTTGCAATGAGCCTTTAAAGGAAACTTCTTTTTTTCTTTTAAAAAATCGATTGAAAATATCTTCAGAAATCACCGTTGAGACGGAGTTTAAGCCTGAAGAAAGGCTTGACATGGCTGCAGCAAGCAGACCTGCAATCACCAAGCCTGATATCCCTACCGGTAATCCTAACAATATAAACCTTGGAAACAAGGTGTCTGACTGTTCACTAAAGGATTGGCCATCGGCTAAAAAATGTTGGTTCTTAGAGAAAAAGGCAAACATTGCAAGCCCCAAAAGACCTAGAAGACATTTAGCCAATAAATTGGTGTACAAGGAAACTTTTAAAGATTTTCTGGCTGCCTTAATGTCTCTGGTGGACAAGTACCTTTGAATGGCCATTTGGTCGGAGCCTGTGGTACAGATATACCAGGCAAATAACATCACAACTGCATTCCCTATGGTGGTCCTTTCCTGAGTATCAAAACCAAATTGAATGGGCTTCCAGTAGGCCGGCCATTCCGTAGGTATCCATGAACTTACCGATCCAAAATGTATACTTACAATCAAAATACTCAGAAAAGCTCCTCCCAAAAACACTACCGTTTGAACTACATCGGTTACCACAACTGCTTTTAAGCCACCCATTGAAGTATAAACAATGGTTATAACCATTAATAAAATGCTGACCAAAGGGACATAGCTTGGGTCTATAGGAACTACCGTAAGAAAAGTGACATCAATGGTGACATAAATAATAGTAGCCATCCAAAGGAACCGTAAGGAAAGGAACATAAAGATGGCCAACATCCTGATGCTTAAACCCAGTTTCAATTCCAATATTTCATAGGCACTCGTCACTTTCATTGCCATTATTCTAGGGATCAACCACCAGCCCGCAACAAAATAAACGATTGGAAAGCCTAACATTCCGGCGAAAATTACCGGCCCATATTTGATCATTTCTCCCGGGTAGGACAAATAACTCACCGTACTAAGTAAAGTGGCAAAGAGTGATATGCCAATAGACACGGAATTCATCTTCCTTCCTCCCAATAAATAGTCCTCCTTGGTCTTATTGACCTTTGAGTAGAAATATCCTATGCCCAACATCAAGGCCCCATACAAGGAAATGACGAGCCAGTCAATCCATGAAAGTGTAGCCTCCACCCTTCGTTCAATCCTCAGCAAGGCATAGGCAGCCGTAACTTTTAAATCAATAAGTTGATTATAGGAGGGGTTATCTTTGTCAGGGTTTAAATTGGCCATTTTCTCAAGTAAATCCAGATCAAGATTACTCCCTTTCTCGCCCAAGGTATAGGCATATTCTCTTTGATAAATTAGATTGTCCTTGCCCCCATTTGACAAAAGATTCTTTAGCTTTTCCATCCTAGGAACTGATAAAGAATCCTTCGGAGCTGTAATCCAACTTAGAGAAGTCAAATAAACCTGAAAATCAGAAATTTCAGGTTGACTTAATGCCAAATCAGTTAATTGATCCCAATCTGAGGTACTGATCCCTTTTATCTTTCTTAATGCATAAGCAGCCAACTTTCTAGCCCTCTCAGAATGTTCCTTCCCTTTTAAAATTTCCATCAAATCCGCTATGCTTTGCTTTTTTCTGGATTCGGATGAATAGGCATGAGCCCATGTGCTAAATACATGTAAAATTTCATCATTTGTCTGTATTTCAATATTGGGAGATATTTCGAGCTTCGCCAGTGCTTCCACCGCATGAATCCTATCTTGTGAAAGGCTGTCCTGATAGACTGCCCTAATTTTATCTATCCAAACCTTTTTAAAATCATCATTCCCTCCAGATTGGGCCAACACCCTCCATATTCCAATTCTATAATAGGGTTCATTGCCAAATTTTAATTCTTCTTTTTTAAAAACACTATCTACGCCTGTCTGATAGTCAAGTGCCAATAAGTACTCTGCTGCATGAATTTTTTCCCACTTCAAATCACTGTACAAAACCGAATGGAGTTGTTCGATGGCATGTTCTCTTAATTCTGAAGAAAGCTCCCCTTGGGAATTTGTCTGGTCACTACATGAAATAAGAGGTGAAACAAAAAAAATAAATCCGTAAAGTAAGTTTCTCATGTTTTTTATTTTATGCGGCAATTGTAGTTGGGATTAACCTGTAATAAACTAGGTGGTGAAATCACTTAACACAAAATATTCAATGCCATCTGGAGATTACAATTTAGCCCTGCTAATTTGAAACCTCCAAATGGCCTGATGAATCATCCTTTCAACCCCTCTCAATAAAAATCGGAACAGGCATCAAGAATCCTTCTGTTTTATTGAAAACCAGGATTTTGGGTAATGATTGGACTGGTTTGAATTACTCTTGAAGGAATTGGGTAAAGGTATTTCTCCTTGGTTACATTCCCATCAAGTCCATATTCCTTCAAAAAATTCTTCATTACGGATAAACCCTGATCCGTTCTAACCAAATCGTGCCATCTCTGATGTTCAAAGGCAAATTCAAATCTTCTCTCATTCAGTACCCAGTTTCTAAATGACCCTTGATCGGGTACATCATTGCTGGCTTTAGGATCCAAACCGGCTCTTTCTCGTACTTGATTTAAAATTTCAAAAGCTTTTCCATTTGGAGTATAAGCAATCTCATTTAGTACTTCTGCATACATCATGAGTACATCTGTGTACCGAATGACAGGCCAATTTATATCCCAGTTATTCTGCGGACCGGAATTCCCTGAAACAAACTTTTTAGAAAAGGGAGTATAAAACATCACCCCATCGTTTTGAAGCCACTGCATTTGAACGGTGTGGGCAAGCCTTACATCACCCTCTTCAAAACTATTAATGAAATCCTGAGAGACAATTGGGCTTAGCGGAGATCCTCCTGAGGATACGCCTAAAACAGGGTCGTTTCGGTCAATATTATTGGCCGCTTGAATTCTAGGAATAGGATTACCTTCCCCTTGAGCATCTGAATTAAATTGAACCCAAAAAACGTACTGTTTGCCATTATCATTGGAAATATTGAACACATCTGAATACACAGGGAAAAATTCAAATTCACCTGAGTTAATAACCTCCTCAAGTAAACCTTTTGCTTTCTCCCATTCACCCGAATTCAAAGGATAACCACTCTTGGTTAAATACACTTTACCCAAAAGGGCTTTTGCAGCCAAAGAGGTAATCCTTCCTACATCCTGTGATGAGTAAGTCTGAGGTAAAGCGGCGGCCGCCTCTTCTAAGTCCGTAATGATGGTTGCATAAACTTCCTCAACAGAATTCCGCTCATATTGAAGTGATTCTGTAATAGACAATGGCTTGGTAACAATAGGAACTCCTCCAAAATACCTTACCAAATCAAAATAAAACAGCGCCCTTATCACTTTGGCTTCTGCCTTCATTTGTGCCTTTACCTGCTCATTCTCAAAACCCACCCCATCAATCTTTTCAAGAAAAATATTACAGCGGTATATTGCCTCAAATAATTCTGACCAAGCAGGGTAAAGCTGTGTGTTCTCAGGTGATTCGTTAAAATGAATAATTGAGTGAAAATTATACAAGAGCGATTGCTGAAAGGTGTTGTCTGAGCGTTGCTCTTTCATCAACATGGCAAAGACACTTGTTTGGGTGGATTGAAGTCCATCGTAAACGCCCATCAAAGCTTGGTTTAATTCCTCTTCACTATTATAAAACCCTTCCACACTTCTATTAGAAATAGGCGCCAGGTTGAGAAAATCTTCTGAACATGAGAAAAGAAATGCCAGGGAAATGAATGCATATTTATATATAAATTTCATATTTCTTAACTTTTAAAATGTAATGTTTAAACCCAAAACAAGCGATTTGGCCAATGGATAAGTATTAGTAGCATCAATACCAGGAACCAACAGGCTGTTGTTCCTTACCCCCGTTTGCGGGTTACCAAAATAGTTGTCTTTGGTGAATACATTTTCAGCACTTAAATAAACCCTTAATCCTGAGATTGCACCTCTAAAATTCCCTAAGAAAACATCCGGCGCATTATAACCTAATGAAACATTTCTAATTCTCCAGAAACTGCCATCAAATAACCAAAACGTTGAAGGAGTAGTCAAGTTTGATGTAACTGCGGCCCTAGGCGTTTTACCATCTCCCGGGTTTTCAGCAGAAACATACCTGTCTCTCCAATACCCTAGTACATTTCCTACATGGGAACGTCCTGCTCCACCTTGACTTTCATTAAGCAAATGGTTTCCTGATTCTCCATATGCCATTACACTTAAATCGAAGTTTTTATATTGTATGGTTTGGGTCAAACCCCAGGTAAAATCAGGTTGGTTTTTCCCAACTATTTGTTTGTCATCATCGGTAATTATACCATCCTCGTTGGTGTCTACATATTTCAAGTCACCCACATTTTGGGTTTTCGATTTAGGACTAGAATTCAATTCTTCTTCAGTCATGAAAACTCCAGCAACAGGAATTAGGAAGTAACTTCCAATTGGAGATCCTATTTGAGTGATCGTTACAGAAGTCCCTCGGGCAAATCCGGGAATGGGTGCTCCTTCTGGACCTAATTCCAAGACCTTATTCCTATTGAAGGATAAATTCCCATCTATTCTCCATGAAAAATCACTGGTATTGATAACCCTGGCTCCCAGTTCAAACTCTAACCCTTTGTTTTCTACCTTCCCTATATTTTGTAAGGTGCTGCTAAATCCTGAAATAACTGGAATTGGTACATTTAAGAGTAAATCACGGGTTACGCTTCTATAGACATCCACACCTAAGGTGAATCTGTTTTCTAGAAAGCCAATGTCAACACCAAAATTTAAAGTGTTATTTTTTTCCCAGCTTAGCTCAGGATTACTAAACGATGAGGGGCTCAAACCTCCTACAAGGCTACCCGTTCCATCACCCAAGACATAATTTGTTTGCGAAAGAGACCCTATGTATCCATAGTTAGGAATATTGTAATTTCCTGTAGCTCCATAACTGGCCCTTAATTTCAAGTTATTCAGTGCGTTGGCATTTTGCATGAAATTTTCTTCCGATACTCTCCATCCCATAGACACAGATGGAAACCAACCCCATTTGTTATTGCCTCCAAACCTGGAAGACCCATCTCTTCGGATACTTGCTGTAACCAAATAGCGGTCATTTAAGCTGTAAGTAGCACGAGAAAAATAGGACAAAAGGCTGTGTTCACTGGCTGTGGACTGGGCGGCAATAAGTTCTGTACCCGCATTTAGCGTTTTGACCAAGTCATCCGGAAATCCCCTTACTTCACTAAAAGTATTTTCATTACGGAACTTCTGAGCGGAAAACCCGGCTATTGCAGTAAAATCATGGTTGTCATTTCCAATGGAATAACTCAATAATGTTTCATTCAGTAAATTGGTATTTAATGAAGTAGCAGCTTGGGCGAAGCTACCATTGTCTCTATTGACATTATTGGTCTTGTAAAAGCTATTGTTACCACTTGCGTAATCCGCAGAGGTAGCGTTTCTTAAGCTTAGGTTTTTCATGATTTCCACCTCGGCATAAAAGCTTCCTATAGTTCGGAATCTTTTGGTTTTATCATCTGTTTCTTCCAACCAAGCCAATGGATTAACCAGAATATCGGTCCTTGTATAGGGTTCTCCACCAGTATTTACGGTTCCCAAATGAGGTTCAACTATTGGTGCTAAAAATTTGGCTCTTGCTATAGGCCCACCCACATCTTCTGCATCCGCTTCATTTTGGATGGAAAAACTTGGACTTATATTTAAACCAACTTTAACTCTCTCATGAATTTTGGTTTCTACATTTATTTTAAATGAATACCTGTTGTAATCTGTATGCTTTATAACTCCCTCTTGCTGGAAGACGTCTGCATAGACATTATAGGTTGTATTATCCGTACCTCCCGAAATTGACAATTGAGAATTATGAATTGGTGCTGTTCTTGAAATTAAGGCTTGCCAATCTGTATCCGGGAAACTTCCAGGGTTTGAAATCCATTCCGGATTTATTCTGCTTCCTCCTGGTCTGTCATCATAGGGAACATTAGGGTCCCCACCATTCAATAAATAAGTGTTGTTCCTTTCCTCTACAGCAAAATCTATCCACTCATCCCTGTTTAATACATCATAAGTCTTTGCAACCTGTTGGAAACCATACCTTGTTTTGACTGAAACAACAGGAGCTCCAGATGTCCCTCTCTTTGTAGTGATGATCACTACTCCATTGGCTCCTCTTGACCCGTATATAGCAGATGCAGCAGCATCTTTCAATACTTCTATACTTTCTATATTGCCGACAGCAATATTGTCCAGATCACCTGAAATAGGCACACCATCCACAACATACAATGGTTCAGATCCTGCAGTAATCGATCCTGTACCTCTGACTTTGATGCTTAAAGGCCTACCCGGTTGACCTGAAACTTCCTGAACCCTAACTCCGGCCAATGCACCTATTAATGCCTGGTCAACCCGGGTAATCGTTCCTGTTCTGTCTTCAAGTTTTTCTCCGGAAAGTTTGGCTACAGCCGTAGTCAGATCCCTGCTTTTCTGGGTTCCGTAACCCACGACCACCACTTCATCCAAAGAGGATTGATCCTCTGACATTGTTATGGTAAGCTTGCTTTGGTTTCCTATTACTATCTTTTGAGGCTCAAAACCGATAAAAGAAATCAATATCTCTGCACCCTCTTCCACATCTAAGCTAAAGTTCCCGTCTATGTCAGTAGCTGTACCTGTATTGGTACCAACTATCAGAACGGTAGCACCAGGTATTGCCTCTCCATTTTCATCCTTCACCGTACCTGTAATAGGTTTTCTTTCTGCTATTATAGGACTAATGGATTCGGGATCAATACGTTTGATCACATCAATCGTATTGTTTATCTGACGGAAACTCAGTTTTAGCTGTTTGCCTGCAACGATCAGGCTTTCTTCCACAGTTCCTTTCTGTTGATCGAAAAGTATAATCTGAGATCTGTCAAGCCTTTGATTATCAAATGCAAACTTAAAAGGAGTTTTTCTTTCTACTTCTTTAAAAAATTGCCCTATACTTAATGAAGGGGCCGATAGCCGAATGGTAACTTCTTCTATGCTTTTATACTGGCCTTTTGCTTGTATAACACTGGTAAAATTAACCACCAACATTTGGAAAACTAAGCCGTACAAGAAGCCTTTGGACAACATCATAATTGTCTGAAGTAATTTTTTTTTCATATTTTTGAATGTTTATTGGAATTAATTTCAATATGCACGGTCTATTGATGGATCCATTCCCCAATGTTCTTCATCATTAGACCTCTCACAGCCGGTTGGATGTATCCAACCGGTTTTATTAAGGTGGTATTTTGGGCATTCTTTTGTTAAAATTTAATTGTGACATTTTTTCCTTTTAGCTCAAATTCAAAATTTTGTACATATGCCATGCTCTTCAAAACATTCTCCAGGCTTTGATTACGGTATTCACTCGAAAATTCCCAGGTTGCTTTTGTGGGATTTTGGATGTTAACCTTTACCCCATACCAATTTTCCAGTATCTCCACAACCTCAGCAAGGCTCGATTTTTCAAACAATAAGACGCCATCTTTCCATGAGGATACGGTTTGGGTATCAAATTTTCGGATGTTGGGCAATTCTGAAATATGGTCTCTGTATAATTCTTCTCCAGGATTAAGTATAAAATCTGCACTTGTGGAAACACTCTCCACCTTAACCTTACCTGTTACTAATGAAATCTTTATTCCAACATCACCCTTTTCCTTAATATTGAAGGAAGTACCCAAAGCTGTGGTCACCAAACCCTGAGCAACAACCCTAAACGGTCTCAGGCTATCCTTTTCCACTTCTATAAATGCCTCTCCCTTTAAAATCACCCTTCTCTCTTTAGCACCAAATTTATCTGGAAAAGAGAATTCACTGTTGCTGTTCAACCAAACCCTTGAGCCATCTGCCAGGGTTAGCTGTAATTTCTCCCCTGAAGCAGTTTGCTTGTGATGCATTGCCACATTTTCGACAGGACTTTCTACTATGTCTTTGTTAAAAACGCCAGAGATCCATGCCAAGGCAAGTCCTACCAAGAATACCGCTGCTAGATTTAAAATCCATCGGTAGTTTTTCTTTTCTCTTAGATGGTCCGCAGGTTTTATGGTTAAAAGCTTTTGTCTAATCGCATCTTTCATTCCCTCTGGGGCCTTGTATTCCTGATAGTGGGTGCGCAATAAAATCTCTCGGGCCAGCTTTAGTTCTTTTAAATTTCCAGAATTGGCATCCATCCATTTAGACCAATAATCATTCAAATGATCATTTGGCTGTCTTACCCAGGCAATAAACTCTGGGTCAATTAAAAAATCCTCTTTGGTCTTCATCAAAATTATACTGGCTTTATATGTAAATACAGAGCACCTCCAAAAGAACACCTAAAAATTTTACTTTTTTTTGAAATATCTTAATCTTAAGAAGAAACGGCTAACTTAATAAACTTCCCTATTTAAGTTTCTCTCGTAAAAAGCCCAATGCCTTGTACATTAGATTCCGAGTAGTTTTCACGCTGTCCAACCCCATTATTTCTTGAACTTGGACATAGCTGAAACCTTCGTAAAAAAAATAATATATGATTTCTTTTTTTCTGGGACTAAGCTTGGCAATAGCACTATTCAACTCCTCAATCTTCTCCAAACCCATTTGTTGATCAATCAACTGTTGTTCATGGGAAATAGTGAAACCAAAATCCTGGCCTATGTCAAGGCTTTCCCTTCTGTGTTCCCATTTGGAAAATTGACGCTGAAGTTTTCGTTTAAGGCATTTGAGTAAATAAAACTTAATATTGTCAGTAGGGCCTATTTTGTGACGCAGGCGCTTGAGATCAAAGAAGACTTCCTGAATCCCGTCCTTGGTTTGGGATTCATCCTTAGATAAACGCATGCCATACGCAAATAGACTATCAAAAAATTGCTCATATATCTGAATAAAGGCAGCATCACCACCTTTTCTGAATTCATCCCATAACATCCCCTGCGCTACAATTTTTGTAGCGTCTGTATTTTTGATTTCAGAAATTTCACTTGAAAAGGGATCAAGTTTATAATTAGGCATTTTTGAAATAATTGGTGATCAATCCCTCAAAAAGGGATTTTTACAACTCAGGCTTCCTAATTATAGTTATTAAATATGGATTGGCATAATTTCCTTTTGCAATAATTACCAATTACCTTCAATCATAGATTGAAATTCCAAATAGTCCTCTCCAATATTTTACCGTCCAACATCAAATTGTATATTCCACTGGGCAAATCTGCCGAATATATAAATACTCCCTTTTTAGCAATTGTCTTACTAAAACCACCCCCATTTGCAGTAGAAATATTGGGAAGCTATTGCCCATCTCCCGGTAACTTTTATTCCGCAATAGTAATGAGAGGTACGGTTATCGTCCATTCAACAACTTCAATGATCCGGATCCAATGGCAAGGGATTATATCAGTAAGAGACAAATGGCCAGCTTCTATTAGAGCTATTTTTGCAGAAAAGAAGGGGCAACAATAGACCCTTTGAATCCTGGGCTTTCATCAAGGGAACAAATTCCGCCAACTCCTTTAAAAAAGTTTGGTGGCATGCTAAAGGGATTCAGTCTCGAGACAGTGGGTATTAGGAGGTTTTCACCTTAAATATCCTCTTAAAAATTCTGATTTTCATATTTACTCGAAACCGCTCGCTGTTTCTGTGGTACTATTATATCTCGGTGTTTTTTTAATAACTTCTATTTACAAAACAATTATTCAATGCTTCTTGATAATTTTTTATTGTAGGATCATCAAATTCGTTGGATTCTTGTTGGAGAAAATTTCCAACCTTATTTTGAATTTCCTCATAGTTTAAATTATTAATTATTTCTATTTGGTCTTCAGATTTAATCAGGAGAGAAACATCTCCATGGCTTGTAATTCTACCAAATCTATAGATTCCGTTTTGATTAAGGTTTTCTGGATAAAAAATATCAATTACATAAACGCTTTGAAATATATTCAACATTTGCTCATCAACCTCAGATTTTGTTAATTCCCCCTTTTTTATTAAATAATTTAAAATTTCAGGTGAGAATTTCTTGTCTATCCTAAAAGCATCTACTAATTCGTAGTTCAAAGTGTCTTGAGCTTTAAGATGGGAAATCGAAATAATTAATGCTATTAGGAAAAGTAGTTTTTTCATGGCTCAATCCTTTATCTGTCTTTTTCGGTAATACAATTAGTTATAATGTAGGTTTTCTTAAACTTACCTGCAACCTCCATTTTTATGATAGCTGCGGATTTCAAAGCTGCGACTGGTCCCACCTGCCGAAACGAAATATAGAAACTAGACTTCAAATTAACGCCTCAATCGCAGATCGCATAAACACAATATTGATAGCTGCTCGCATTGATTGATACCTAACCAAAAATTGTCCACCGTGAATAAACTTTTCTCGAAATATTTCTTCTCTATCTGGGAAGACAAATTTACCCTCGTGTTGAGATTTGTTAACGAAGCCCCTTAATGCAGTTCAATCTTTACTATAAAATTCGGGTGAGAATACGCTGCTTTTCCACTTTCATAAATCTGTTGAGAGATTTCTAAAGACTCAAAACCTGTTTCAACTTTTTTATTTTTAAAATATTGAATAGAATACCTCGAACTAATTAATTCTAAATTCTTTGATTCTGCATAATCTATAAAGTCAGATTCAGAAATAATATCCTCATCAATCTTTGTTAGAACTTCACTTAATAAAACAACATAAGAATTTGGGTCATTCTCATTGGTATAAAATATAGGTGTAGCTGAATAAATTTCATCGTCTTTATTTAATTCTTTTAAATAATTATTGACTTGCGTACAGTCGGTCAAGGTTTCATTGATTCTAAGCCAAACTTGATCGTAATTGATGTACCCTGTTATAGCGCTATTAGTTATGAAGGAATATTTACTTAATATAGATTCTGCAAACTCTTTTGATACATTTTCTTGCTCAAACACAATATAAATTTCAGACAATGATTGTTTTCCAAGATAAATTTTCTCCTCTCCCGAGTAATAGAAATTTTCTTTATCATCGCATAATCTCATTTTTGGTAGAGGTTCATCCTTTTCACATGAGACTAATAATATAAACCCTATGGTTACGAACAACAATAATTGAAATACTCTTTTCATTGATCTTTTTGTCTTTTGACACCTATTCCTGTCAAGTGCTTGTCATGTCTTTCTATTTGCTTTTACAAATCCAAACCTTTCAATTTAACGTTCTCTTTATGGTCTGTACGACAGTTACCCCCAACGGGATTTATTTTAGGGAAGGTGGGCATTTGAAAACGTACTCTTCCATCCTACTCGTAGCTTCTTAAAGATACTGATTTTTCTATTTACTCGGAACCGCCTCATTTTAATTTTACCCTTGACCTTGGTTCCTCCAGTACATTTCAAAACAGTAAGGTTCAATTTACGGTAAAGAACTACCGGAAACAGGGCAAAAGAGAAATTTGCACATTAAAGGCCCCGGAATTCCTAAGAAGGTTCACGCTACATAATTTGTCCCGAGAATCGGAATCTTACCCAAGGGTTTTACCCGGATCAGACATTATGGCATCCTGGCCAGTGCTTTTAAGGCAACACATAAGGTCAGTATCGACAGGCAGATCGGTCAGGTGGTGATAGAAGTTGGGGAAAAACCAGACTCCCTACTCAGAAAGTGTCCTTGTTGCAAAACCGGGGAACTGCATACAGTGGAGTGCTTCGACCAAAGATGGCCTCCAGGCAACTGGTTTAACAAAATCAAGAAAAAAAATAATAAGCATCAATTAGCTTAAAGGGACAGGTATGTCCAAATGGTAATAACAGCCTAAAATTCACTCCAAAACTATCAGGAAAGTGGCCTTAGTCTCTCTAAAAAAATAAAACAACGTAAAGGAACAACCTATAACCACCTACTTTTTTTATTCTTCAAGCTCTTAAAAACAAATGGAGAAAATCATTCCCCATAGTAACCCGAATTCTCAACACCCTGAACTGGCCCCTGAGCACGGTCCCTGAGCCTGCCGAAGGGTGTCGAAGGGACATTGCAGTTTACCCTGAAACTTTCTCAGGGCACACACACTGTCTTCAGACTCGGCGGTTCCAGCCATCAGAATGCTTAGTTATTATGGGCTGGTTTTATTTTTTCCAACCAACAGTTTTTTTCCATTCCTCAATTTCCTGTTTTCTTTTTTCAAAGTCTGTCGGTGGCGTTTGTTTATTATTTTTAGCTTGTTTTCTTATAATTTTAGTTTGTTCTTCAATTGAATTAAGTCCAATAGATTTTCTCCTTTGATTCACTTTTTTCAAGTCATCAAAAATATTAGGGCTCAATTCTCCGCTTTCATCCCAATCAAATTGAGTTCCATAAAGTTGTGGTTTATTCTCAAAAACTGCTATTCGGTCGGTCAAGTACGCTAAATTTTTTGAATTGGCTTTATTTTGATAAACAGCAATTTCTAATAATTTCACACATTTTTTCATAAAGTTAGGTTGTCCGATAGAATGTTGTATTATTAACCAAGTTGCTTCATTTGCTTCTTTGCCAACTTTGTCAAGCGTTGGATAACCTATTTTGTTTATTATTTCATTTAGAGTTATGGTATTTTTGTTGTGAATTTCAGCCATTTCTTTATTGTAGCCTTCACCGAGTTTTCCACTTTCAATTAGCTTTTCACGAAATTCCAAATCAGTATTTTTCAGTTCGATTATTTTTTCTGCAATTTCGTGGAAATTCATTCTGCTAATTGTGTTGTGGTCAACTTGCCCATAACAATAGGGTATCTACTGTTTGAAGAAGCCAATATAAGGACTAGTTACGCTTATTCAAATAGCTAGATACCGTACCACCTGTATGGCCAGTGGCATGGCGGGCCGAGCTCCGCTCGGCTGCGCGCTGGATTTGTGTGGCCATGGGATATACAGAATGTTAGGCTTTTTTTATTCGGTGTGGTTTATCAAAGTTCAATATTCCAATCAACTTCTATTTGTCGTCATAGTGAAATCGACATTGGACAATTGTGCATACTTGGTCAACACCTTTTTTACCAGTGATCTTGTACACCAATCGGTGCTCCCCTGAGATTTTTCTCGACCAAAATCCTTTTAGATCGTATTTCAGCGGTTCCGGTTTTCCGATTCCCTTAAAGGGAGTTTGTCGGATTGATTTAATGAGCTCCTTTATCTTCTTGATTGTATCTGGATCGGTCTCCAACCAATAGTTGAATTCCTCCCAAGCGTGACTTGTGAATTGGATATTCATTTAGCTCCAATTCAATCGTCAAACGAAACAGTATCTCCACCTTTCATTTGAGCGATGGACTCACGCAATCGGTTTCGATTCGATTCAGTCGATAGCAAGTGGCCTGTCTCCATCAAGGAATTATACTCTCTGATTGACATGATGACCACAGCATCCTCTTCTCTTTTGCGCGGTACGATAATGACCTCTAGTGATTTGCTCACCGAGTCAAAGTGCTCCTTCATACGCTGACGGAGGGATGTAATTGTAAGTGCTTTCATGGCTTTTTCTACTATGTACGGATAAATGTACATAATATCGTACATAAACGCAAGATTAAATTCAAGATGCGCAGACACAATGCACTTCCATCGCTGATGGGATTCACCAAGTTAAGGCTGGCAAAGGCTTATATTTCTGAAAGCCGTGTGCTGGCCTCACCAACCATTCAGCCACATAATTCGTCACGCATCTGCGTCAAAATTCCAGGCCAAGTAGCACATCACGAGTCTACTTCCACTTTGGGTTCTCGCGAATTAATTGCATTAAGCCGTAGAGTAAAGCCTGATAGCCTACCCTATTTAATTACCTATAAAGATAATAATAAGCAGTAAAGCTAATGCTTCGGGACATTAATTCTCCCACATAAGGGATACCGATAAAACCCGGCACAGGCTACCGACTTGCTTCTGCACAGGTTTTCACCCTCTGGAATAATTTGGTATCTTCGATACCAGATACCCATGCTGGGCACACACACTGCATTCAAACTAGGCTGTTCCAGCCGTCAGAATGCTTAATTATTCTCAGCTTGTTTTTATATTCAGTCTGGTAGTGCTAAAGCAATTAACTCTGCCGGTTTTGAGGCCCCACCAATCGGAATAACAATGTATTGTTTTCCATCGAGCAGATATGAGATCATAGCCCCCCTTGCATTTGAGGGGATTGGAATTTCAGCTATTTGCTCGCCATTATCATAGTTAAAAGCACGAAGTGATGGTTCGATATCAGTACTACTTATAGCGATGTTATAGCCCCGCGATGCATAGGCCCGAGATGCCACTCCACCGTCTTGGGCTATCAATAGTAGATTTTGGGTTCCAAGAACCTGCATTCTGAATGGCCAACCTAATTGAGGCAGGTTTAATTCTTTTAGCCTAGAATCATTAATCGGCCCTGAGCCTACGGGGGACATCCAAGAATGCTCTCCGCTATTCATATCGATGGCAGTTATTCGTCCGTATGGTGGTTTTGTCAGCGGCAGGCCGTCAAGAGACGGAACCGTTGGAGGTAGCTTGTAGTACTTGTTAAATTCCATAGCACCCTCCGCTTTCTGCAGCTTTACTAAAAATGGCAGCGTAACTGAAGGAACATATAAATGGTTATTATTTGGGTTGAAAACACCACCAGCCCAGTTTGCACCGCCTGCAACTCCAGGAAATAGTAAAGTGCCTTTAAGTGAAGGTGGAGTAAATAACGGTCCGTAGACATATTGGTTGACGTAGTCAAGGGCAGCTTTTCTTAATTCTGGAGTAAAATCAATCAAATCTTCTTCTGAGAGTCCTTGTTGATCAAAAGGTTTGGGCTTTGTTGGGAATGGTTGAGTTGGTGATGTTTTTTCACCTGGCACGGTCGAGGCAGGGACAACTCTTTCTTCGATTGGCCAAATGGGGACTCCTGTCTCCCTATTAAAAACAAAACAAAATCCTTGTTTTGTAAGCTGTGCCACAGCCTTCGTGTTTTTACCATCAATCAGCAAATCCATAAGAATAGGGGCCGCTGGTAGGTCATAATCCCATATGCCATGATGGGTTGTTTGAAAATGCCAAATCTTTTTTCCTGTTGCCGCATCAAGTGCAACTAAACTTTCGGCATACAAATTATCTCCATGTCTATTGCCTCCATAGTAATCATTACTCGGAGTTCCAAAAGGCAAAAATACATATCCTAATTCTTCGTCAGCACTCATTATTGTCCAAACATTTGTATTGCCGATATTCTTCCAGGATTCATTTTCCCATGTCTCAACACCCGGATCATTACCTTGTGGAATGGACTCAAATATCCACTTTTGTTCACCGGTATTTATATCAAATCCCCGAATATCACCTGGCGGCATCGATTCATGAAGTGGATAATCAACAATTGATGATCCTATAATTAAAGTATTGCGACAAATAATCGGAGGGCTCGAAACACCATAGGCTAGTCTGTCAATCGGTCTTCTCAATCCCTTGGTAAGATCAATTTTTCCATTATTTCCAAATTCGCTTACAAGCTCGCCGGATTTGGCATTAATTGCAATGAGATAAGCATCTCCAGTACCAATAAATACTTTGCTATTAGCTCCATCTTCATAAAATGATACACCTCTGTGAACAAATCCATGATTTGGTGGAGATCCTTCCACATATGATTCTGGGTTATATGACCAAATCGTTTGACCAGTTTTGGCATCAATGGCAGCAACCTGACTTAATGAAGTACTCGTATAAAGAATTCCATCAATCATTATAGGTGTAGACTCATTTGTCCAAGTCCAGAGTGTACTATCCTGTTCAATAATGGATTCATCTACAGAAGTCCATCTCCACGCAACTTCTAACTTATTAAAATTCTCTCCATTAATCTGGTCAAGACTTACGAACTTATCATTTGCGAGACTTGCACCATACCAAGGAAATTCTGAATTACGAATTCGTTCTTCTTGCTGACATGAGGAAAAAAGAACTACAAGTAAAAATACTGAAAACGGTTTTAGTTTTTTCATGATTTGTATTTATTGCTGACGGTTTGACTATGCGCAGGTGGGCTTTAGAAGCAATTTCCTGTCTGCCGATCCGAAAGTTAGTTCTTAGTTTTATTGATTCGTTTTTCACTGTCGCCCTGCTTACTTATAGTTTTTGTTGAACTAAACCTCCGGTAGCTAAAGGTTTACCATTGGTATATTACTCATCAACAAACGCTTATAATGATAAACAAAATACATAAAAATTACGGATGGCTCAATAGCCGGCCCAACTCAGCTAAAACTTTAACCCGATATATGCAATAGACATTCTATTACGTGCTGAAATCGCT
>NZ_JBSXOH010000100.1:0-117939 GCF_056859355.1 Cyclobacterium sp. L-R | reverse complement strand
AAGTGTTGCAATCGCAAGAAAATCAGGCTGTTTGGAGATTTTAGCATAGCTCCGCTATGGTGAAATTGAAAACAGCAACGAAGTGGCTGATTTTAAAGCGATTTCAGCACGTAATAGAATGTCTATTGCATATTTCGGGTTTAACCAAGATGGTAGGGTTCAGATAAATCTCGGAATTGGCTAAAAAAAATCCCCCGGCTTATAAAAGTCGGGGGAAATAGTTTCACTCTGATACACAATTGCTATGCGATTATAAAGTCAGAGTTTAAATCTCAAGAATTAAATTAATAACCCGGATTTTGAGCAAATTCATTTTTCGTTCTATCAATTTGGCTTTGAGGAATTGGTCGAAGCGTATGGTAATCCTGAATATTTGGACCACCATTAGGATTGTACATTTTAACTCTTTCCAATAGTTTTCCTGTTCTTTTTAAATCAGTCCATCTATGAAGTTCTCCTGCTAACTCTCTACCTCTTTCATCAAGAATCATATCAATATCCAACTCAGCTGAAGTGATCAAAGGAATCTCTTCACCTCCAGGAAATTCAGCCCTTTTTCTAAGCGTGTTGAAATAAGAAGTTGCTTCGTCCAACTTGCCCTGCATCATCAAAGCTTCAGCAGCGATAAGGTAAGTTTCACCCAATCTCATGTACATATAATCCCTTCCATTATTTCTAAGGTAAGGATAACGATGTTTTTGAACAGTTGGAGAAAATACGTCATTTCTATCTTTAATAATTACCAACCTGTATGGTGCACTTTCTATTTGCTCAGGAGTATATTCCTGCCTAATCGGATCATTGGTAAACCATGCAGCAGTATCTCCTATAGAGAAGCCTGCAGGAACATTAGGTTCGTCATTGTACAACCAAGCCTCTTTGAAGGTAACGCTATAGCGAGAATCATTTCTGATATGTAAACCGCCATTTCTATAATCATTACCAAACAATGTAGTAAGGGTAAAATCTGTTGGCCAAAAACGAGCAATACCAACATGGTACATATCATCACCAATTAAGCCTGGTAGCAACCATTGCCTTGGGCCCAAAAATCTCTGTAGTTCGTTACCTGGATTGTTTACTTCTGTATTATCACCCCATTGAACCGACCAGATTACTTCTTCGTGTCGTTGATTGAATGGATCGAAAACATCAGCATAATTATCCAACAATTGGTGTCTTCCTCCTTCAATTACTTGTATAGCAAGATCAGAAGCCTTTTCCCAGTTGCCTATTGTTAGGTGAACTTTGGCCAAATGATTGGTAGCAGCATCATGAGTTGGTCTGCCGTACTGCACCTGCTCTAAAGGAAGATGTTCCATAGCAAATTCCAAATCTGAAACAATGGCAGCATATACCTCATCTTCAGAAGCTCTGAAAGCTTCCAATTCAACACCGGTAGTTTCTTCCAAGGTTAAATGAACTGGTCCAAAATGCTGAACCAATACAAAATAATAATGCGCTCGTAAAAATCTCGCCTCGGCCACTTTCGCCGATTTTGTAGTTTCGTTCATTCCTTCAATACCATCAGCTCTTGAAATAACCGTATTGGCATAGTTGATACCTTTGTAGAAATGTTCCCACACTAGCACATCTCCAGAAGGAGAAAGTACGGTCGAAGCATTAAGGCCTGGTCCATAATTGTCCCATTCAGAGTTATAGCTTTGTCCTTCCATGAACATATCTGTACCAAATAGGTTCATCAATAATCCTGGCTCTCTACCGTAATACCATCTTAATGGTACATAAGCTCCAACCAATGCTTCATCTAAACCCTCAGGAGTTGAAAATTGCACATCAGCAACTGTATCTGTAATCATATTCTCTGTCAGGTCTGCACAACTTATGCAAGTACTAAAGACAGCCAATCCAAGTATATATTTTATTGTAGATTTCATCTTTTTGACATTAGTGGTTTAAAATCCAAGTTCAATACCTAACAAATAGGTTCTGTAATTAGGCATATCATGATTCCTTGCTCCTTCAGGATCCAATCCAGGAAACTGAGTGAAAGTAAAAGGATTTTGAACACCTGTATAAATTCTGGATTTTCGTAAGCCCAGTCTATCTAAAAGTCCATCAGGCAGACTATAACCAAGGGTGATATTTCTAACTCTTACAAAACTAGCATCAAAATAACCCATAGGTGTAGAATAATCATGACCACGAACCCTTGGTTGAGGGTATTCATTACTAGGATTGTCAGGAGTCCAATAATCAACATCTCTCGAATTCAGGTTATACCCTCTTCTAAGGTTAATCATACCTCCTAAAGAAGTTCCTCCTGCCTCACTGAAAATGTTAATTCCCTGAGTGGTGTAAATGAAAAACGCGAAATCGAAATTGTTATATGTAATTCTATTGTTTAAACTACCAGTCCAACTTGGTACATCAGATCCCAATAATACTCTATCATCAGCACCAATTCTACCGTCATTGTCGATGTCTTTTAATTTCATGTCACCAGGGTTGGCTCCATAAGAATTGGCCAAATCTTTTTCAGACTCTTGCCAGATTCCGATAAACTGCCAATCATAATACACATTGATTGGTTGTCCAATAAACCATAAGTTACCTGGATCATCTTCTTTACCACCATATAATTCGGTAATTTCATTTCTATTTGCATGAAATACCAAGTCTGTAGTCCACCTAAAACCACCTGGTCTTTTGGCTTCTACATTGACAATAGAAACATTAAACTCAAAACCTCTGTTTCTTGTCGCACCAACGTTTTCTAAGGTACTTACAAAACCTGAAGTTGGAGGTAATTGTCTGTTCATAAGTAGGTCTATGGTTCTTTGCTCATAAATCCCTACAGTACCCATTACTCTACTGTTCCAAAGTGAGAAATCTACTCCTATATCAATTTGTCTCGTTCTTTCCCATCTCAATTCTGAATTGGCTAACTCTGCACTTTGAAATCCAAATACGGATTGATCGCCAAAGGCATATCCTACTCTTTGAACTCTACCTTGAGTTTGATAAGGGTCAATACCTGTATTACCTACATCACCGTAACTGGCACGTAATTTCAATTCGTCAAAAGTTGAGTTGTTAGACATAAAGTCCTCCTTATCCAACAACCAAGCTAAAGCCATGGAAGGGAAAAGACCATATTTGTTACCTTTTGCCAGTCTGGAAGAACCATCAACCCTACCTGTCATGGTCACAATATATTTGTCCTTCATTGAATAATTTAAACGAAGCATATAAGACTCCAATGCCCATTCATTCAAATAGGAACTTCTAGAAGTGGTTTCTTCAGCTGTACCAATATTATGGTAACGTTGTTGCTCAAAAGGCAATCCTCTAACGGAAACACCAGAACCTGTTTCTCTTAAAGTCTGCACACTATATAGACCAGTAGCTCGGATTTTATGATCAGTGCCAATGTCTTTTGAATAGTTGACAATGTTTTCATAAAGGATATTACTGGTTTTGCTATTGGCAACGCTAGCTGTAGAAGTCTGCCAAGTATGTGTTCCTCTATCGTAATAGGTAAGATCCGGTGCAAAATTGAACCTGTAACTCAAACCCTCTATAATATCAGCTTCTGCGTAAACATTAGTGATTATACGGGTTCTGTCTCTCCTGTCAATATACAAATCCCTATCCAAGGCCAAAGTAGGGAAACTCTCACCTACCGCAAATTCACTTGAAAGAGCTCCTTCCGCTCTAGCTGGCCAATCCAATGGACTTCTTAAGATTAGATCTCTGAAATTACCTCCCTGGTATTCTTCACTGGTAGTTACCTGCGCTGATACACCAGCTCTAAATCGATCGCTAACTTCCTGATCCAAATTTAATCTTCCCACAAAACGGGAGAAATCATTGTTAGATACAATTGACTTATGATCCAAATAAGTACCTGACAAGGCATATTTAGTATCTTCTGTTCCACCTCTTACACTCAATTGGTGATTTTGTTGAAAACCTGTTTTAAAGGCTTCTTTTTGCCAATCGGTATCTACACCATTTCTAATTCCTTCAAGTTCCCAATCTAAGAACAAGGCCTCATCGGTAGTGTAAGATCCTTGTTGTCTGGCAGCATCTCTTTGCATTTCAGTGAATGTCTCGGCATCCATCAAATCAACTCTGCTGGAAATATTTTGCACACCTGCAAAGGCACTATATTCTATTTGAGTACCTCCAGAATAACCTCTTCTGGTCGTAATCAATATTACACCATTCGATCCCCTCGAACCATAAATTGCTGTAGCTGAGGCATCTTTAAGGATTTCAATAGATTCAATATCGGATGGGTTAATATCCATAAGGTTTCCTGCAATTGGAATACCGTCCATTACTATCAGTGGATCATTTCCTGCTACCAATGATCTAGCACCACGAATCCTTACTGTAGCTCCTGCACCAGGTCTGTAACTATCTGCCACTACATCTACTCCGGCAGCTCTACCTTGAAGCAAGCTTTCAAATGAATAAGTAGGTTCACTAACAATGTCTTGCCTTCCAATAGAAGCAATTGATCCAGTAATTTCTCTTCTTTCAACTGAACCATAACCAACCACTACAAACTCATCTAGGGAAGATTCGTCCTCTGATAAAGTAATGCTTAGCTTGGTTTGATTACCTACATCGATTTTTACTGTCTCATAACCAATAAAGGAAACGACCAATGTAGCACCAGCAGGCGCGTCAATCGAGAAATTTCCATCAAGGTCTGTAGCAGTACCTATGCCTGTACCTTCTACCAATACCGTAGCACCGGGAATAGGGCTTCCACTTTCATCAACAATGGTTCCTGTGATCACTTTTAGATCCGCAGGAGGCGCATTTGATTTGGTAGCCTCGGTTTTCTTAGCAACAGTAATCGTATTATTGATCTGTTTGAATACCAGATTAGTTTTCCTTGAAATCTCCTCAAGAACTGTTTCTACATCTGATTTACTCAGACCTATTTCCAACACCAAATTTTTATCAAGCGCATTTTCATACACAAAATTAAAATCAGTCTGATTTTCAATCTGATTGAAAATTTCTACCAAAGTTTCAACCTCGCCATGGAGGCTGACCTTGGTCTCTTTCATTATCTGGGCATCTGAATTATATGCCCAACCTACCCCTAAGCCCAGGTAAAAAAGGCATCCAATGGAAAATATCCGCATAGTTATCCTCATAAAAAGGAGAAGTAAATTTTTTTTCATAATTTGTGATTGTTAAATGTAACTCGTTTTTAATGAATTGCTTTTATTTCGGTGGCGCTATTGGTACTAGCGCCACTTTTTAGCAATTACCTTTTTTTACTTTTAGGTGTTTTCCGTTTATCTCATAGGCAATTCCAGTAGCGTATTTAATTGATTCCATAATGTCTTCTAAGGTCATTCGAGTGTAACTACCCGTAACCAAGCATTTCATATTTTTATCACTCAGTTCTACAGATTCTAATCCGTACCAATTGGATAAAGTTAGGAATACTTCATTAATAGGCGTCTGATTGAATATTATCTTTCCATTAACCCAAGCAAACTTTAAATCGGGATTAATCTTCACTTTACTGCCTATACCTGATTCTGGTTTATAGGTCAATTGTTCGTTTGCAATTAAGAAATTATCGTCTTTTGAAGCTTGATCTGAAGCTTCTTTCACTTTCACCTTTCCTTCTTTTACGGCTACCGTTTGTGCCTTTCCTTTATAAGCACTAACCGTAAATGCAGTACCCAAAACACTGGTTTCTAATCCATCTGTAACTACTACAAAAGGATAATCTGGATCTTTCGCTACTTCAAAAAATGCCTCTCCCTCAAGAAACACTTTACGATTGGTAGAAAACTGCTTGTTTATTTTTACTTTACTACCACCATTCAAATGTATAATAGAACCATCCGCTAAAGTAAGCTTTCGCCTCACTCCCCGAGGGTTAATAAACTCTTCAAATCTCTCTTCAACCAAGGTTTCTTCTAAAGGTAAATCCTTGTTTTTAAAATTGTAAACCTCTAATACACCCAAAAAAATGACTAAAAACACTGCAGCCCATCCGATCCATCTAAAATCCATTTTAGGGTGGGGTTGGGGCTTTATTTTCGCTTTTAAAATATTTAAATTTTCTTCCTTCCTCGTGTCAAGAAGAGCTTCTTTGCTTACATCTAATCCTTCATACCAATGATTTAATATTACTCTTTCCTCAGGACTTAGCTTATCTTCTAATTCCTTCTTAATTAGATGCAAAATATGATTTGGGATATTCATAATTAACCTGCTATATATACTAAGTGTCAAATTTGATAAGACACTACCTAATAAATTTATTTTTTTTTTACATTTTTTTTAATCACCCACAGTTAACCTACTCAAAAACTGAGACTTAACTATAAAAATTAAATTGGAGTATTAACCGAAAAGGTAATTTTTTATTTCAGCTCGAATAAAAAGTAAGGAAAGGTGAATCTTATTGTGTACCGTCTGTGGGGCAATCTCAAGTTTGGTCGCAATTTCTTTAGTAGAGAGGTGATTGTAACGACTAAGTTTAAAGGTTTCTTTTTGACCTTCAGGCAATTTGTCTATGGCCACTTCTATTTTTGCATACAATTCTTCAAATTCCAGGATTTTTGATACATCTGTCTGCACCTGACTTTCATCAAGATTGGCTATATCACACAACACTTTCCTGCTATAAATAACCCGGTAGACTTTGTACTTTACTGCTGTTAACAGATAAACTTTAAGATTTTTCTGAACAGCCAAAGATTTCCTGTTGTTCCAAATGGTTAAAAAAATATCTTGAACCAAGTCCTCGGCCTCTGAAGCATCTCCTAATTTAGCGTATGCTTGCCGGACAAGCATCTCCCAATACTTATTGTAAATGGTCTCGAATGCTTTCACATTGTCTGCGGCCATTGCTTTTAACAATAGGATATCGGATTCTCTCATTTTATTTTAAGTAGGATTTGAAATGCTACACCCGACCAATTTATAGCAACATTTTCTAGTTTCCAATTAACCACACCGGAACTGGCCATAAATTTCAAGAAATTACGCGTTTTTATTCTAAAACACACCTAAATCCCCAATATTTCATTGAATTTCGCTACTAAATTTTCAATCGAATAACCTAAACCTAGTTAGAAATTTGCTCTAAATTCTTAAAATATCAATTAAAATTCAAAATCCACCTTAAAAATCAAACCCAGCGCAATGTTATTTTTAAAATGGATTAACACCTAATTACGCCTGATTAGGCTATAAAAATACTGATCTGTATTAAGTAGGATTCCCTTCCTATATAAGTTTTCTAAGGCTTATATTGGGTTCTAGGCCTCATTAATCTACACTACAGTCCTAAAACCTTGTTGAATTACAATTGGCTAAAATTCAACTTTTATCTAAATAAATACTTTGCTTATGGGGAAACCCTAATTTGGTTCTGTATTTTTGTTAATTGAAAATCATTTAAAAGAAAGGAAGTTTCTTAAAAGGGCATGGAAAAAGAAATCAGAGAAATAGGCAAAAAAAACAAAATTGAAAAAGAGCTTGTAATCAAGGTTTCAAAAATGAAACCAGTCATAAAACCTACCAAACCCCATCGCCACGAAGGATACCATGAATTGATCTTTTTAAATAAAGGATCTGGACACCATATTGTTGATGATAATAAACATGAGGTACGTCCTCCTGTTGGATTTTATTTGAACCTCGGCCAAGTCCATTGCTGGGACTTTTCTCAAATTCCAGAGGGGTATGTTGTCATGTTTAAAGAAGAAGCACTAACCAATTACCCTTCAGCTTTAAACAATCTTTTCCGGCTACATGACAAGTTTAATATGCCGCGTCAGGATTATAACTTAATGGAACAATTAGACGTTTTTTATAGAGATTTTAAAGCTAATGAACCTTTAGAGTTACTCTCTGCTCACCTCAATACATTAATTTTAAAAACCGTAAATCTACCAGCCCTCAAAGACAATATACATCCAAATTACATTAGTGAGTTTAGTCGCTTGAGAAGATTGCTCAATGAAAATTATTTAAACCTGAGAACTTCTGAAGAATATGCCAACCTTATGAAAATTAGCACCAGGAAACTCAATCAGATATGTCAAGCTGCCGCTGGATGTAATGCCATAGAAATAATTAAAGAACGCTTATTTATTGAATCCAAAAACCTACTTACGCATACCAACTTACCCGTCAACGAAGTGGCCTATAAATTGAATTTTTCAGACCCTTCTAATTTCATTAAGTTCTTTAAATCCCAATCCACCCTCACTCCTATGGAATACCGGTCTAGGTTATTGTCCTAAAATTACCATTATTGGTAATAATATACCGCAGTATTATCTGCTATGCTCGCTTATTTTGCATCTAAAGCGAGATAATTAATGAAAATAGCCCAACTACTCCTCATACATTTATTTGTTTTTAACTGCGTTTATGCCCAAACTGGGATCAAAGGCACCCTCAAAGATGCCCAAGAAAACACGCCCATAGAATATGGCAGTATTGGATTATTCTCCCTGAACGACTCAAGCCTTATAAATGGGGCAGTTACCCAACCCAATGGTACTTTTGAGTTAAAAGGAATCAAACCAGGGAGCTACTACCTAAGTATTCAATTTATGGGGTATAAAAGCCTTATTGTAAATCCCATTGAAATCAACAGAGGAAACGTTCTGGACCTTGGAACACTATTAATTTCCCCAGATGAGCAATTGCTAGAAATGGTAGAGGTTTCCGGCTCTAGATTTACAACGATGCATAAGGTAGATCGCCAGGTATTTGAATCTTCTGATTTTCTATCAGGTCAAGGTGGCAATGCGATTGATGTCCTAAGAAACCTTCCATCTGTATCCATTAATGCCGAAGGTCAACTTTCAGTTCGAGGAGCTACAGGCTTTGTTGTCATGTTAAATGGTAAACCCATTCAGTCTGATCCTTCTATTATCCTTAGCCAATTGCCTGCAAATTCAATTAAAAACATTGAGGTGGTTACGGCGCCTTCGGCAAAGTATGACCCTGAAGGAAAAGCTGGAATTATCAATATAACTACTGAGAAAGGGGCTACAGATGGCACTTTTATTCAAGTAAACACAAGGCTTGGTCTACCTAGTATCCAAGATTATAACAACAAGGAAAAACCGCAAAGGTATGGAGCAGACTTCACCATTAACCATAAAAAAGAAGCTTGGGACCTGTCTTTTGGTGCAAGTTACCTTAGAAATGACATAAATGGTCGTAGAGAAGGTGAAGTATACACCATAATCGACAATTCGACAACCTACTTTCCCTCAGATGGTGAAAGAGGTTTTGATGAAGAAGCCTATTCAGGAAGGCTTACACTTGGCTTTGTGCCTAATGAAAGAAATAACTTCAGTCTGGGTTTTTATGGAGGGATAAGAAGTAAGGATAGAACAGCTGATATTATCTATTATGACAACCATGCAGTCGTAAACGATCAGAGGTTGTATACCATGCAATATTACAATGAGAATTTACGTATCAGGACAAGTGATTTTGCCTTAGGTAGTTTTGACTATATCCATACATTTGAGAACAAGGCATCGATTTCCACCTCATTTTTATATGAGTACACCATGTTGGGAGGCCCGACCACCAACAGAAATCTGGGCTACCCAAATTCAGATTTCATTTACCAGGATGAATACAATACCAATGACAACCCACTGCACGGAATACGTTGGCAAATTGACTATAAATCCAAACCTCAGCCTTGGGGTGCCCTAGAAGCTGGCTACCAATTCAGGAGCCTAAATCACTTGGGGGATTTTGTATATGAAAGGAAAAACAGTGAGGGAAAGTTTGAATTGGTCCCTGATTTTTCTTCCAATGTGGACTTGACCAGATTGATACATTCTGGCTATGGCCAATTAAATGGGGTGAAAGGCAAATGGAATTACACTGCGGGGTTGAGACTGGAATTCATGGATAGGTCATTGCATCTGAAAGACAAAGCAAATACTATAGACAGTACCTATACTTATGAATTTGTTCAACCCTACCCATCTGCCAATATCCAATACAGCGCAAATGAAAGTTTAAAGCTAAAGGCAGCCTATAGCCGAAGGGTAGAACGAACCACTACCTTTAAAATGAACCCATTCCCTGAGAGAGAGCATTCTGAAACTTTGGAACAGGGAGATCCTAGTTTGTTACCTGAATTTATTGATTTGGTTGAGGCTGGAATTGTTAAAGATATTGGTGAAAACAGCTTTTACACCACGGCTTATTATCGAAAAGTGAAAAATTTGGTAAATAGAGTTAACACTATCTATAACGACACCATTTTAAATCGAATTTACTCAAACGTTGGAACTGGTAGATCTCTTGGTTTGGAAGCTGGCATTGAGTTGAATCCTACCTCCAATTGGAAGGTCTTTACCGGAGCAAATGTTTATCAATATGAAATTAAAGGTCAGTTTGACAACCGACCGATTGATACCTCTGCCTGGATATATTCTATCAATGCCAATACCAGCTACGCCTTTACTTCCACATTTAGCTTACAGTGGTCTCTCAACTACCTTTCCAAGAGAATCACAGCACAAGGAGAAGATTCAAGATTTCTATCTCCAAACCTAGTTGCCAAGAAAACCTTTTTTGGAGATCGTTTTAGTGCTACTCTTCAGTGGTTAAATATGGACATGGGATTGTTACCAACCAATGAACAAAGAATTAGCACATGGAGGGAGAATGAGTTTTACACTACCACAAATTATGTATTGGAAGTAGATATGATCATGTTAAACCTAAGCTATACCATCAACCCAGGCAAAAATAAATCGCGTTTTGTCAAAAGTGAATTTGGTGAAAAGGAATTTTAAAACCATTCTAGTCAGATCTTAAGGGTATTATTCCTTTAAGATCTGGCCCAATAGCTTTAATTCCTGCTCCAATTTATCAGTCCATGGAAGTCCGTAATTTAACCTGAGGCAATTGTGAAATTGACTCTGCAAGGTAAACATTCGACCTGGAGCTATACTGATACCTCTAGACAATACTTTATCAAATAGTTTTCCAGTATCCCATTTTTTATCCAGCTCCACCCACAATACAAAACCTCCCTGTGGTCTACTTATTTTGGTGCCTTTAGGAAAGTAATCTGCAATAGCTCGTATAAAATGTAGAGAGTTACTATATAAAGTAGCCCTTAGCTGCCTCAAATGTTTTTCATAATAATCGTTTTCCAGAAATAACCCAATTGCCTCCTGGGTCACAGTTGTGCTAGAAATGGAATGAAACAGTTTAAGTTTTAAAATAGATTTTATAAACTTACCCGGTGCCATCCAGCCGACCCTATAGCCAGGCGCTAAAGTTTTTGACACAGAGCCACACCACAAAACCATTCCCTCTGTATCAAAGGCTTTACAAGGTTTTGGTCGGCTAGCACCAAAATAAACATCACCATAAAGGTCATCTTCTATCAATGGCACATTGTACCTGGTCAATAATTCAACAACAGATTTTTTATTTTCATCAGGCATGCAACTGCCCAATGGGTTATTGAAATTACTAACCAGCAAGCAGATATCAATTTCCCCAATCAATTCTTCTAAATCTTGCGGCAAAACACCAAATTCAGGGTCTGTAGGTAGTTCTACTACTTTTAGGCCCATGTTTTTCGCCAATTGCAAAATACCAAAATACACTGGACTCTCCACTCCTATCCTATCACCCGGCTTGGTCAAAGCCATAAAAGCCAAAGAAATGGCATGCATGGCCCCTGAGGTAGTTACCAATTCATCCGCACCCAAATTACCTCCCCAAGTAAAAGACCATTTGGACACATTTTTGCGTAAGCGAAGATTTCCCTGAATATCATCATACCCTGTTCCTCCCGCAGCAAGTGTTTTAGTGGCTGTTTGTAGACATTTATTTAATCTAGCCACAGGAAAGAACGATTCATCAGGTACACTTAAGGACATTTGTGTAATGCTTTTATTTACAAAGTTTGAAAAAACTTTCCCTATTAAACCATCCTCTTTACCTGGAGCACCATTAATGCTAGGACTACTGGCTTGAGGCATAGGTAGTCTTTGATCCTCTTTTAAACAAACAAAAAATCCGACTTGAGGACGTGACACTATACATGACCTGCTCTCCAAGAGCAAATAGGCCTGAATCACAGTGTTCTTACTTACCCCATACTCTTTACTTACGGTACGTATAGAAGGCATTTTATCCCCTAATTTTAGGGTTCCTTTGGCAATGAGGTTTTCAAAATTTCCAGCAAGCTTCTCAAATAGGGTCATTGAAACAAAAATTTAAACTGTACCCTTCAAATTTAAATAAATTGTATCTGTAACCAATCGATGATTCTTATTTAATTTGCAATTACAAACAAATGATTTCGTGAATTAGACAAGAAACATCTTATTTAATAGGTCCGAAAAAAAGTGAAAAGATACAAGTCCTCCAATATTTAGATTGTAGGCCATTCCTTTTTTTGAACCTTAAGTATTTTGAATTGTTTAAAATTCACCAATAAGACATATTGACATTAGCTTTTCCCTTTGGTAAAAATGATTGTCAGGCAAATGCATTTTTAAAAGAATTACCCATGATGAACGAAACGATAACTGAAAAGCCGGATTTTGATTTTGAAAATTTCACTTTCGGGGTGCAAGCCACAGATCAAATGTTGGTAGCGAAGTATGAAAATGGCGCTTGGTCAAATTTCCAAATTGGTCCTGTCAAAAACATTTCCTTGTCCCCTTTGGCCATGTGCCTGCACTATGGTCAAACAGTATTTGAAGGGCTAAAAGCCTTTAAAACCACTGATGGAAAGATTAATATCTTCAGGTTAGAGTCTCATTTTAAAAGAATGAATCGTTCTCTTGAAAGGATGGCCATGCCTGCTTTGCCGGCATCGTGTTTTATTGATGGGATCCGTGAGCTTGTAAGCAAAGAAAGCCAATGGGTAATAGATGATCCTGAGTATGCACTTTATATTCGACCATTTGCTATTGCTACAGAGAACAAGCTTGGTGTAGATGCCTCCCATGATTATTTATTCATGGTAATCCTTTCCCCATTGAAAGCCTATTACAATAGGCCTTTGAGAGTGGTGGTAGAGACCAACTATATCCGTTCTGCAAAAGGAGGTGCTGGTGCAGCCAAAAATGGAGGAAATTATGGTGCTTCACTTCTACCCCAACAGAAAGCCAAAAAAGAGGGATTCGACCAAATCATTTGGCTAGATTCCAATGAAAAGAAATACATAGAAGAATCGGGTACAATGAATATCATGTTTATCCTAAATGGGAAAACATTACTTACCCCTGCACTGAGTGACAGCATATTGGACGGTATTACCAGGGATTCAATCATTAAACTTGCCCCAGAATTGAATTTGGAGGTAGAAGAAAGGTCCATTCAGATCTCGGAAATAATTGACCGCATAGCTTCAGGAGAACAAGTTGAGGCTTTTGGAGTTGGAACCGCAGCAGTTATTTCTCCGATTAAGGAAATATCCTATAAAGGTGATTCATTCGAAACCTACGTTCAGGAAGATGCTGGAATGTATCGCATAAAGGAAATGCTTTCTGAAATTAGAAGAGGCATCAGGCCTGATCCTTTTGGCTGGTCAGACCTAGTATGATACATAAAAAATGTGAAGCTATAAGGCTGACTTTGATCTAAATTTTGGTGGTATTGTTGCTTAAAAAAGGCGTCATTACCACCAAAAACAAACTTTACCTATAAGAGGAGTTAGATACTACTAAATGATAAAAACTGAAGAGCCTTTTCACTTTTAAGGCTAGTTACTTTACCTACAAAATTTGTTCTGTTATTTTTTTGGTGCCAAGAGTAAAATCCTTTCAATCAAAATAAAAAACCGGGATACTGTTAATTTCGAGTTTAGCTCGGAACTAGATAGTTGGCTTAACACCTATTTATTACTTCCCTGTTAAAAATTCTTGTTCCTCATCGCTTTTTTCTCAGAACGAACGCGTTTTGCTTTTAAACGTCTTTCTTTGGCAGCTTTGCCTGGTCGGGTAGCAATTCTTTTTTTCTTCCTTTTAAAAACCTTTTCCATTAGCTCATAAAATTTCCTAATGGCAATTTTCTTGTTTTCAATCTGGGAACGAGAAGTTTGTGCATCGATCTGTATGGTTCCATCCTTATCCAATCTATTCCCATACTTTTCAAAAACCTTGGTCTTTTCTTCTTCTGACAAGTATTGGGAATTGGGAACGTTAAAAAATAAAGTTACTCTTGAATTTACCTTATTCACGTTTTGTCCACCAGGCCCACTGCTTCTGGAAGCCAAAAACGTTAACTCGGTATTAAAAATTTCATTTTTAATTCTTTCTGTAATTGTCATGAATGAACCAATTGATGTATTACTTGTCATTAATAAAAAAAATGCATCAAAAAGTTCCCTTGACAATTTAGCAGGAGGCTGAGAAAGCTTAATTCTGTAATAACTGCACTTTCATTACCACCCCTTATCTAGGTAGACAATGAAAGTGCAGATTGAGCTCTAAAAATGACTTGTTTTATAAACTAACAGCAGCCCCCGCCAGGAGTACAGCTTCCACCCGAAGGAGTACTAACCATCTTCAATACAGGCTTCTTCTCAGGGACACCGCATTTCTCTTTTGCCAAGCAATCCGTTTGTTTACTGGTAAGTAAAAATCTTTCCCCGTTATAGGCCAATCCAAACCGCTGAATGGTTTCACCTTGAAATTCAACTTCGATAGGCGCATCACTCAATCCCAAAACTTTTTCTGACAGTTCGATAATGTGCAATAACTTCTCTGGATGTAAACGGTGGTTATAATCATCGGCATCCCAAAGTTGGAAATTAATCGCCTCCTCTTTACGTTCAGTACCACCACAATCAATATAATGTCTGATTACTTTTCCCACTTCTGTAACGTGAAAATGTTCAGGAACCAAAGTTCCATCAGGCAATTGAAAACTAAGTATTTCCTTGGCTTTTAATATTGGTTTTATTTCTGAAAGTTTCATATTTTTTTATTTTGAATGAACCATTTTATAATAAATTTGGCGTCCCCATTGAAACATACAGCCTATATAAACTGGTTATACCCAAAAGAGTAAAACAACTTTTAAATCAGGCCATTTCTTTATTCAAAGAAAGGACAAATTAAATACAAAAGCAGTTCCTTTTGGATTAACCTAGGGCTTAATCAATCGTTACATTGCAATATTACGATTAATAAATTTAAAGAAAAAGGATCTCTTCAACTTTTCAAATTTATTAGTGAAAATGGCGGCTATAAAAGACAGCCTTTTATAGTCCAGATTACAAAATATCCTATCCCTATCAATAGGGAAAATGTATCAATTACTTTAAAATCGAGCTTGGGGAAATTTGTTTTTGTCTAAAAGGAATGATTTTTATCAAAAATTGTTTTATACTTCTACCCCATTGAAAGCATTCTATGAAAGCAAATAAAAGTAAGGTCAGTTTAAAAAGTGTTTTTAAAACTATAATCTGGCCGAGAAGAAAATATATTTTTATTGGACTCTTTTTAATAATTATCAGTAGGTTATCTGGTTTAGTTTTACCCTGGGCTAGCAAGTACCTTGTTGATGATGTCATTCCCTCCAGTGATTTTGAATTATTAAAATGGCTCATAGTTGCTGTGGTTGTTTCGGTTACCATCCAATCAGTAACTTCATTTGGTTTAACACAAATTTTAAGTGTTGAGGCCCAGAATCTGATTGCTAAATTGAGGGTGGAAGTTCAGGCTCACATTATTCGCTTGCCAATACGATTTTTTGACAATGCCAAAACTGGGGAATTGGTATCCCGAGTAATGACTGATGTAGAAGGAGTACGAAACCTGGTAGGGACAGGACTTGCCCAAATGGTAGGTGGATTGTTGACATCCATGATCAGTTTGGTATTACTGATTTATATCAGTCCAAAAATGACTTTGTATGTCTTGGTCCCAGTAATAATTTTTGGCGTTATTTCTCTAAAAGCTTTTGGCCGGATTCGTCCAATATTCAGAGAAAGAGGAAAAATCAATGCTGAGGTAACAGGAAGACTGACTGAAACATTAGGAGGTATCCGGGTTATCAAAGGCTTTAATGCTGAAAATCAAGAAACAAAAATATTTGAATCAGGAGTAAACAAATTGTTTTTAAATGTTAAAAGTAGCTTAACTGCGACAAGCTTTGTTACCAGCGCGGCTACCTTTTTACTTGGACTCGCTTCTGCCGGAATAATGGGTATAGGAGGCTACATGATCATGGAAGACCAATTGACATTTGGTGATTTCCTTGCCTTTACCTTATTGTTAGGTTTTATGATTGCCCCTATTCTTCAAATGAGCAATATAGGAAGTCAATTGACCGAAGCTTTTGCAGGCTTGGACAGGACTCAGGAATTAATGAACATTCCATTAGAGGCGGACCCATTGACCAGAAATATTCTCTTGCCGGAGATAAAAGGTAGGGTGGCATTTGAAAATGTTCATTTTGAATATGAATCAGGTACTGAAATAATAAAGGGTGTAGATTTTATTGCTGAACCAGGAACAGTCACTGCCTTGGTTGGGAGTTCAGGGTCAGGAAAAACCACCATTTCAGGTCTTGTAGCTTCCTTTTTAAACCCAACCAAAGGAAGGGTAACCATAGATGGACAAGACCTTAGTAAAATAGATTTGGATTCATTTAGAAGACAATTGGGTGTGGTATTGCAGGATGATTTTCTTTTTGAAGGTACAATCCGAGAAAACATAATGTTTCCAAGACCAGACGCTTCAGAAGAGTTACTTCAGGATGCTGTAAAATCAGCTTATGTCCATCAGTTTACAGATCATTTCGAAAAAGGACTAGAAACGGTTATCGGTGAAAGGGGTGTAAAACTTTCAGGAGGGCAGAGACAAAGACTTGCCATCGCCAGGGCCATTCTCGCCAATCCAAGAATTCTTATCCTTGATGAAGCGACTAGTAATCTTGATGCTGAGAGTGAACATTTTATTCAGTCCAGTTTGAAAAGCTTAATGGAAGGAAGAACCACCTTTGTGATTGCCCACAGACTTAGTACTATTAGGCAAGCAGATCAGATTCTCGTCATTGAAAAAGGGCAGATTGTAGAACGTGGACACCACGATGAATTGATAAGCACAAATGGAAGGTACCATGATTTGTACACCTTTCAGGCTAGAATTTAGGCATTACTGAGCAATGCCTTTACAGCCAATCTACCTGAAGTCATTGCTGCATTGATAGAGCCATTTAATAATTGATCCCCTGCTAGAAAAACATTGTCGAATAATTTCACATGTTGCAGGGGGGCACTATTTTTCACATCTGTGAGCTTTGGCAATGCTTTCTCAATGCTATAAGTTTTAATGTGTTCAAAAAAATTGGCATCAATCCCTGTTAAAGCTTCTAATTCCTTTGTTACTAGTGTCTCCAGATTTTCTAATCCTTTGACATCCTTAATAATGGAAACAGACAATAAGGCCCTACCATCACTGGCATATTTTTTACTAACATCAGTCAAGAACACCAAATTGTTGATCATGAACTTATCATCTGGCACCAAACCAATCATAGGTTTAGCTATAAATGATTGCTGTAAGGTAAAATACAGATTGGTAACTTGATGATAGTCCAGGTTATCTTGTCCAATAAGCTTTCCAGGAGCTGTTGCAATGATAATCTGATCAGCAGTCAAAGAATTTCCGGAATCAAGGTGAATGGTATTGTTTTCAATTAATGAAACCTTGGTATTGAACCGGATTTGGGTATGTGCTAATTGTTCGAAAAGTTGCTGAGGAATTTGCCCCATGCCCTTTTCAGGAATGGCAGCATATCCCTGACCAAACATTTTAAAAACAAACTCAAACATTCTGGAAGATGTTGAAAGCTGATCTTCTAGGAAGATTCCACTAAAAAATGGCTTGAAGAAATTATGAATAATGCGATTTGAAAAACCAAAATTTTTTAAATAGGTTATAGTTGTACTTTGTGGACTAGTAAATATAGCCTCTATACTTTTTTCTTTTAACCTTTTGGTCAGCGCATACATTTTATACTTGTCCCAAAGTGTCCCGACTTTAGAAAATGCCATAGCAAAAACCTTAAGTGGGTTCCGAATCGGGTCATAAATGGCAAAAGATTGTCCACCAGCTTCGAGAATAATTGCCCCAGCCTTAAACTTTTTCAAATTTAGCTTATCCAAATCAAGGTAGCGACTTAATTCTGGATAAGCAGTTAGCAAAACTTGAAAACCATGATCGAGCAAATATCCGTATGTTTCATCAGTTTTCACTCTACCTCCAATGCTATCAGACCCTTCAAGAATTACTGGAAAATAACCCGCCCTTTCAAGCTCTATTGCTGCCACAAGGCCGGAAATTCCAGCTCCAATAATGTATACACTTTTTTCAGTTGAAAGCATTGTTATGGTTTTAATTAACTCCTTTTATTCACCCTCATTTTTTATATTTTTCCTCTCACGAAACTTCCCCTTATCCGAAGAGGCTTTTACCTTAGGTCTTGGCTCGGTTTTTACATTAGCCGTTTCACTTGATCTTTTTTTATCGTTCGGCCTAGACTGTTTCTTAAAGGAGTTTCCTTTTTTCTTATTTTTTGATGCGTTTCTATTCCCTGCATTGGACTTATTAGAATGGCTCTTAGATAAATCAGGTCCTTTCCCTATATCTTCTGGATTAGGCAATACCTCAATTTCCATGCCGATAAGGTTCTCAATATTTTTATATTTATACCTGTCTTTTTCATTGACAAAAGTAACAGCTTTCCCTTTCTTCTCTGCTCTAGCAGTACGCCCTACCCTATGCACATAATCTTCTGGATCATTAGGTGTATCAAAATTAATTACCATTTCGATATCCTCCACATCAATCCCTCTTGATAGTATATCTGTAGCAACAAGAATCTTTAATGATTTGTTTTTAAAGGAAGACATAATTAATTCCCTCTCATTCTGATCCAAGTCTGCATGAAAAGCTTCCACCATAAAGCTTTTTCTCAATACCTTATACAAAGACTTGACTTTATCCTTGGTCGAACAGAAAATTATAACCGCTTGAAAATCCTGGGATTTCAGTATATGGTTTACCAATGCCTCTTTTTGCCCATCATATACATGGTAAACATATTGACTGACCCCTTTAGCTGTTTTACCCAAAGCAATGGATATTTGTTCGGGATCATGCAAAATCTGTTGAGAGAATTTCCTGATTTTCGGAGGCATGGTAGCAGAAAATAACAAGGTCTGTCGTTTTTGAGGAAGGTATTTTACAATCGTCAGAATATCTTCTGAAAACCCCATATCCAACATTCTGTCAGCCTCATCCAATATTAAATTTTCAAGGGAATCAAAATTCACTTTACCCCCTGCAAGAAGGGCTATCAACCTACCAGGAGTAGCTACTACTATGTCAGCACCCATTTCCAAGGCTTTTCTTTGTTGCTCCCAGACTTTCCCGTCTCCTCCTCCATAAATTGGAATAGAACTAATTCCTAAAAAATAGGCAAGTCCCTGGATTTGCTGATCTATTTGGATGGCAAGCTCCCTTGTTGGGGCAATTATCAAGACTTTAACCCCATTTCTTTCCCCTTTACTTATTTCATTAAGCACTGGCAATATAAAAGCGGCAGTTTTTCCTGTCCCTGTCTGTGCAGTTGCTATCAGGTCTTTCCCTCCTAGTATTATTGGTATTGCTTGCTCTTGTATGGGAGTTGCTTTTTCAAAACCCATTGCGTCCAAACCTTCCTGAAGTTCGGGAACAAAATTAAATTCACTAAAAATCAATTTTTCTCTAGTTTAAGTGTACAAATATGCCCAGCCAATTAATGCCAATTGCATCGGAAGTCTAATCAACAACAACCACTTTGGAATCCCTAAATGCTTTCTTTGATACATGTATAGATTGGCTGGAAATACTGCAATTAACAAAAGGATGATTCCATAGGCAGCTACAATTCGAACCGGCTCAAAAATCAAACCAAATCCTAATCCTACCTCTATGCTCCCTACTAATTCGTTAACCAATTTGCGTTTAGGAATAAAAGGCGGGATAATACTTGTAAACAAGGCAGGTTTTACAAAATGTGCAACACCCACTGTCATATAAAAAATTGCCATCGCATAAAGAAATGCTTCATCCATAAAAATCAATTGCAGTAATTTCTTTATTCTTTAAAATTAGGACTTCAAACTTGCATATCAAAAATATTTAGGCTTATTAGCTAAAATAAATCCTTATTTTGGAGAAAGAATTTGATTTTTTCCTTTTAAACCTGTTTCTATCATTAATTATCAGTATGATTTGGCATTGAAGTGGATTGATTCTAAGCATTCAAAGCAAATAAGCACACTCTATAATGAGTAACATTAACCAGGCTTATGAATACCCCCACCCTCTTCAATAATGGATCGAATCTGTAATATTTGCTAATTAAAAATCCTTTTGAGCCATAATCCACTACTTTAAACCGGATTATGCAATAGTATTTCTCCGCTCTGACAATAGTCAGAAGTGAAGCCTGTCCCTTGTGTACGAGAAGAGTTGAATTCGCAAGAAAATCAGGCTGTTTGAAGATTTTAGCATAGCATCACTATGGTGAACCTGTTGATAGGAAGGCAGATTTGAAAACATGACTGAAGTGACTGATTTTGAAGTGATTTCAGCACATAATAGAAAGTCTATTTCATATTTTGGTTTCAACATCCCTTCCGTTTAAATTCAGGGATAAACATGACCAATTACTTTTAAATAACCACTGAATTTAACTCCTTAGGACCTCTCCAAACTCATGTAATTACAAATCTTCAAAATCTAGATCAAATTTGAGCATCAAATTACATTAATAATAATTATCTACCCATATTATTAATTATAGTGTAAACTTTAAACTATTTTATTGCTATATTTTAAATTAATCAATCTTTTCCTTACCTTTGAAATATCAAACAAAGACAAACGGTCTTTGGTCAATAAAAGACAAACTTTTTATTGATGATATATACTGTAGGATGATGAAACTGGCAGACATGCCCTCCTGTCTCGGGGGTGGGGATCACAGGATAAAAAAAAATAGCGAGCTCGTGTTTTTTCTAACTGCCCCGTGGAGGTTCGACTCCTTCTCCTACAGCAGGTTATTTTGGGTTTATTGTTAATTGACTAAAGCTATGAGATTTTGTTTCATAGCTTTTTTTTGTGCCAAAAACCCAATATAAATTAAACCCGAAACAGGTAATAGTAGGACAATTATCTATTTCGGGTCAATATAGGTAGGGATTAATTTCTCTTTTTTATCATAAAACAACCTGGCGTTACACTTCAGCAGCCTGAACGTGCATCCAATCGTAATTTTTTCTCCTGCCGAGACTTACCCAACCTTCTTCTTCCCAGCATCTCCACCAGTCATTGTACACAGGGTGTGCAAATGCGGCTTGGTTTCTTCCCCAGGTCAATTGGTTTCTAGCTGGGTCAAAATCAAGGGCAACTCCCCAAGAATGGGTTGACCATTGCGTTCCTCCTCGCATCAGTCTATTATTAAAACACCCTCCAAACCTGTTTAGCGCTAGTCTTTCAATTTCATTCTCCCCATAAATATTTCGCACATTTTCTAACACCAATAACAGACTCTCTGCAACCTTAGCATGGCAGGTGATTTTCTTTGCCCTATACCTCATGTCCCAAGCTATTTTCATTTCATAAGGCACTGTCACTGTCACAAGATTTTTTGCCCGAAGACCATAAAATTCGTGAAAAGCAGGTGAATTTTGCCTGGGCCAGCGATTCATAGGGTTGATCTCTTCAGGCCTCCATGGTTCCCTGACTTTACCATACTTTTGTAAATAAACCAATTCTTCAAAAGCATATTGGGTCTGAGGGCCCCACATCCCGTCTATAGCTCCAGAATTAAAACCTTTTTCTCTGGCTCCTATTTGAATCATGGTCGTAACCTTTCTCACATTTGGAAGATTGACGCTCATTCCTGGTACTCGATTGAGGCTTTTGAGTGTTTCCGGACCAAAAATACCATCAATTGCACCTCTGTACAATCCTTTTTCTGCCAGCAATTGTTGGACTACTTTGATTTTTTCTTTCATGCCTGGTTGTTAATTATTTGTAAAATATTTTATTAATTCAAATTAGCCAATAGACAGCTAGAAGCACTAAACCATTTTTCGATTATGCGCAGGGTTCCTATCTGTTTATTGAGATAATTTAAAAAAAGCACTAGTGAATTTTACCTTCTTTTTGAATTTCATACCTTATGCACTGAATCAATAGTTCTTCCTTAATTTCTTTATGTTTACCAGCCATAGTCTTTAAACCTACCTGCTGAATAATATTTACAATATTGGCACCGGTAAGGGGATATTTTCTAGCCAAATCTTCCAAGACCAACCTTGAGTCCAGAGCAATCTTTTTGGGCAAATACTGTTTCCATAATGCCAGCCTTTCACTAACACCCGGTGGTTCGAAATCAATAATTGTCTGAAACCTTCTGATAAAGGCTGTATCCAAATTGCTTTTATAATTGGAAGCCAAAATCACCATTTCAGGATAGGCTTCTATGCGCTGTAATAAATAGGCTACCTCTTGATTGGAATGTTTGTCTCTTGCGTCTTTGACATTTGTCCTTTTTCCAAAAAGTGCATCAGCCTCATCAAAAAATAAAATCCAGCTTTTACCTGAAGCCTTCTGAAAAAGCCTTGAGAGATTTTTTTCGGTTTCACCAATGTATTTAGACACCACAAGAGACAGGTCAACCCTATAAACATCCTTGCCTGTATATTTACCTAATAATCCTGCTGTTAGGGTTTTTCCTGTGCCCGGTGGACCAAAGAACATCACTCTATAACCCGGCTTCACGCTACGTTTTAATCCCCAATCTTCCATCAAGCGCTTATTGTAGGTCAACCAATCTTCCAGCGCTTTGATTTGTGAAAACGTTTTCTCGGACAGTATTAGATCTTCCCATTCAAGCTCTGTACGAATCAATTCGGCTGGAAAGTTCGGGCTAGGTTTGGGAGGCCTGATACTTTCCATCAATAACTTATCTGCAAATTCCTGATCTGGGTAAATAGGTGCGGCATAGAATGGCTCTTCTTCAGAAGCCTCGCCAATCAAAATATGCCCCTCTTTTAGTAAGCGAGAATCCTGAAAAATAGAAAAATACTTCTTTCTTGAAACCGGGTCACTTCCACCTAATAAATAAAGCAAGGTTTCACCTGTAGGAATGATCCCGCGATGGTATTTACTTTTGTACCCCCCAAATTCAGGAAGTGATGTACCTTCGGGAAAATACTCCTGCACTATCTTACTCAAAAAGCCAGGATTTATATAGGGCACCATTGCAAGTGCTAGCAATAACAATTCCTGGTTTTTGATATCAAGCTCTTTAATAATTTTTCCTAAAAATTCATTGGGGTCAAAATAAAGATCCAGATTAGGTTTGGTCAGGCTTGCTGTTTTTCCAATTTCATGGTCCATCCTGCTTTTGACCACCATCTCCAAAAAAATTAACAATTGTTTCATAGATCTATAGAAATGCCTTCCGGATTAAAATCAATTTTGTTCTTGTTTACCGGTATCGATTTGCTTCATTTTGGATTTATAATGTAAAGCTTTCTCAAAACCCGGATCCAAATCAAGGGCTTTATTCAACCAATTCTTTGCCAACTCAAATTCTCCTTTACTAAGATAAACAACAGCTAAATCTGTTAAAATTGCTGGATTATCTGGTTCCAAACGGGAATTTTTAATCAAATGATCCAAGCCTTCTGATACTTGACCTACTGCAAGGAAGGCCATAGCCAAATAATGTCGATAAGAAGTATTGTCAGGTTCCTCTGCAAGGGCTGATTTAAAAGATTTAATGGCAAGACCATAATTTTTTAAATGAAATTCACATTGCCCAGCCAAAAACCAGACAAGCCCTGTCCAGTAATTAGGAGGTATAGAAGTCAAAGTCTGTCTTGCCTCTTCCCAATGGTTCATCCTCATAAAAACCTTAACAAGTTGTATTAAATTTTGATCAGTGGGATGCTCTTCTATTATGCTTTTCCAGATCTGTACTGCCTTTTCCAACTCATTGATATGGGTGGCAAGCTTTGCCAAACTAATTTTTGCATTTTGGTGCTCAGGGAACCTTTCCACTGCTTCAGAAAACTTATCCCAAGCAATCGCATATTTACCTTTCATGGACAGCGCATTCCCTAAATTCACTAGAAAATGCGGCTTTATTTCAATTTGTATCGCTTTTTCAAAAAACAATATGGCCTTATCGTAGGCTTTTTGCTGTTGATAATAAAGGCCCATATTATTTAAGATGGATGTGTTTTTTGAATCTAACTTGTAGGCTTTTTCATAGCATTCTGCTGCCTTTTCAAAATTTTGCTTCAAAAAATACCTTGCACCTTCATTATTGAAAGAAATGGCCTTCTCCTTTTCCATTGTAGTCATTTAGTCAAATAAATCATTTTTGATGTCTCTCGCCAAGCCCTTACCCATATTCACAATATCCAGATCAGGATAGATCACTTCAATATCATCGAAAGACATATCAAAAGCCTCGCCCTCCTGATAATTGACTGGGAACACCAGACCAAATTGTATATCTGGCCCCCATTCAAAGCCAGCCAAATTGTGTCTCCAGGTTTCTGAAACAGAGAGGAAGCCTACTCCAAGGCTGGCCCTTGCAAATGCATTCACTTCAAATTCGAATTTGGGATTTACAGTGATTCTACCGAGAGCATCCAGGGACAAGCCTGTCTGAGGGGTCCAATTCAAATCTACTTCTGCAGCTGCTTCTCCTTCTAACCCTAATGCGCCAGTCAACTCTATTCCTCCTGTGAGGCTAGCAATGGCAACACTGACACCAAGGCTCAAGTCACCTCTTAAAGTAAGTCCAGCATCGGCAGGAATGGCAAATTCTCCATGACCACTTATTGTGGTTTCATCTTCTCTTTCAGGATTGTAGGTGATTTCAGCGGATATATCTCTCAATTCACCTGGACCAAAACCGGCTGTAAAATCCAGTCCACCTCCAATTTGAGCAACCAAACCAATACTTCGTGGCCCAATAGGAATCGCGAACAATGGAATCTCTATTGTTGGAGCCCTAAATAAATTCCTATTGAATTCCTTTCTTTGAAAAACCTCATAGCTCTCAGAGGCCAGTCTGGCAGTAACTTCTATTTCTCCATTAGGTAAAAGTTTAACTCCAGCCGTTGCAGCCAACCAAGGAGTTAATTGAAGGGTAAGCTCACCTCCACCATAGACTCGCATGGTTTCGTCCGGATCTCCAGAAGGCTGTCCATCTTCACCTATAGCGCGGTTGGTAGCGCCTACTTCTATGGTTCCACTTAACATTCCTCTGCTATAGGCTGCCGAACCTACAATTGTAAGTGCTCCATTCTCATAAGTAACTGTAAGTGATGTAGAAATCCCTGGAATATCAGGCTGGGCTGTGCCGGTTACCATGATTTCATAGTTCTCAGCCCCTGCAGGTTTAGCAACTCTAGCCGCTATATTACCTCCTGTAATCCCGGGAATATCACTGCTTAAGTCAAAATCACCACTGAATGAAAAACCATCTTCACCGAAATTGAAGGCCATATTCCCCCTTTCAATACCTGGAACATCCAGCTCAGCTTCACCTGTTGCAGAAAAATTATTTTCACTATAGGAGGCAGTTATGGTGGCGGATTTAATACCCCTCAACTTTCCTTCAGGAATGCCTATCTCTCCTCCTATGGTCCAGGTATTTTCCTTGTATTCCATATTGATCTCCGCCGGATCAAATAATTCAGAATCAAAATTAAATGCCCCTTCCAATTCAAAACCTGAAGCAGTGGAAGCGGTAGCACTTATATGCCCTTCTCCTACTTGGTTGATGGCAAAATTGGTTTCACCGGTCAGCCCCAATCCATTCCTGGAACTTGCAAAAATCGTTAAAGAACTATCGCTAATCTCAAACGGCGCGGGCACATTAATTTCTTCAATTCCAAAGGTTTTAGATACTCTTACTTCGCCATTGGAGATAAATAGTTCTATAGGACTGCCCTCGAAAATAGGAATACTGGGTAATATTTGGCCATAAGCCTCAATACCAGTTGGCATCAAGTCCAATTCAAGGATTTCTACCGGGCTTGCCTTTTTTATTCGCAGTCCATATAAACCGGACTTAATAGACTGCTTGGTAAGGTATCCTGCATATTTAGAACCCGGATAACGTTTTACAGGAAAGACTTTATCCTCTGCCCAAGGTGCCCATGTTTTGTCTGAAGAAGGTATGTTTACTGAAATACTGCCTAGGTTCTCTGTGTTTTCTACATTTTCACCTTCAGTAGCGAATTGTTTGGCGGTAATTCTGAAAGGATTGCCTAACCAAGTCTTTTCAGAACTACCTAACCTGCTACCCTCTCCTGTCCAAACAAACTTTTTACTTATTCCACCGGATTGATTGGGGAAAATACGAACCTCTCCTTCGCTTCCAATATCAGCTAAATTCCCCACTTCGATGGGTTCTAATTGATCTCCGCTTTCTATTTGAGTTTTGGTCCAAAATTCATTTTCGGTGGCATTACTATCTCCTCCAGCCAAAGCTTCTGCACTATTAAAAACCAAGGTATATTTGTTTTTAAATGTCGCATCTCCTCCAGGGTATTGAACCCCATGTCTTTCTCTAAAACCATTGAGTTTTTCCGTAATTTGACCTTTTATAACAGACCCACTTGAGGTGTTTTTACTGGCATCCAATAATTCCATGTTTTCAAGGGTATTGGGCCATGTTGCCATGCTCCAATTAGCCAATTGAAGTTCTACAATATGGTCTACGTGGAAGTTTCTGTAATTCTTATCTTTCCCCCAGCCAGGCGTCGTAAGCTCTTTCGAAATCACATCAATGGGGCCTATATAAGTGGGCTTTGCTCCCCTGCCATTTATATTGGCTTTAAACACATGCGTAGTATCAGCTGTTGGGGGAGTTCTATGGTGCTCCTCATACAAGTTGTTCAATCTTGTGGCAATATTGGTTGTACTTACCTCTTCTCTCCAGACGCCATCTCTTTGGTTGGTATTGCCTCTTAAATAATTGTTTTTTCTTTTGAGAGGGGCTTTGCTTGTAAATAGTGTTCCCCTATGATCCTGTAATTTAAATCCTGGAATGGGTATTTTACTAAAAGTTATGGTTTTAGCACTTTCATCCAAAACACCAGTTTCTTCCTCCATTTCAGGAGCTGATTCCTCTTCGCCTTCTTTTTGAATGGTACTGTTCTGTATGGCTGGACTACTTCCTTGTTGAATGGTATGGGTTAACTCATGCGCCAAAAGATGCTTTCCAGCGCTATCGCTGGGCTTGTATTGGTTTTCATTAAAATAAATATCATTCCCATGGGTGAAGGCATGTGCCCCAATACCTTGGCTCATCTGCACTGCCTGGCTATCAGTATGCACCCTTACATCTTTAAAATCAGCACCAAATGACTCCTCCATTCCTGAAAGTGTCTCCTGATCCATTGACTCTCCTCCTGATGTTTGATTGAGCTGCTGCTCGAAACCCGGAGGTGTGGATGTGGCAGTCTCTTGTTTCATTTGTACAGGAGCTTCCGCTTCACTATCCTGAGGCTCCATTGATAGCTGCCCTTCCTCTTCTGATTTTTCCTGAAAAACCGTTCTATTTACCTTTAACTGAACGAGAGGCGTAACCCCTTTGGCCAAGGATTGGGCTTGGATATTTTCATCTGTCTTTGATTGAACATTCTCTTCTTGAGACTTTTCTTGCACCACCTTATCTGCCATTGCATCAGCTTCTTGCTCATACTGATCACCAGGCTGTCCTACTGCCAATTTCGCCTGAAAAAAGGGATCAGACTGATTTTGGGAGGAGTGACCTCTGCTGGTTTTAGATTTAGAACTAAAATGGCTCATACAATTTATATCATCAATTCAGATTTATTGGACTTTTAATTAAAAACCCATTTGGGTATTTGAGCTACTTGTGGGCACAGGAAGACCATTTATTTGCTTTAGCATGGTTGCGAATTTTTCTAATCATAGGATTAACTATTTTTCTCTCTTCATGATAAGCAGGTCCAGTACCTATTGGCACCCCATGATCCTCTTTCACTAGGGCAAGAAAGGAGTCAATCCAATTCATTTCAGCTTCGAAAATTGCATCTTGAAATTTTGGATCCAACCTAATCATTGCCTCAGCTAAAATGTCATTTATCGTAAGGGCACTTTTTGGAAATGCCATTTCATTTACCGCCTTTTCCAAGGGTATCAAGACAGAAGTGTCAATTAATGCCGTACGCATTTTAGAGGCATGAAATCTTTCATGAGCTAAAACTGCATCCTCCATAAACCATTCTACATAAGAAGCCCCAAGATTACTTAAATCATTAACCTGATCGCAGTAATTCTCTTCACTAGTATTTCCCCCCGGCCCGGTTACTTCCTTCATTCCGGGAAGAAGGCGTGTTTGCACAGAATAATGACCTACCAATCCTGTAATGACTGGATGCCACATTACACCATCATCTATTAATTTTAATTTAACATCGATGGTTTCAGGGAAAACCCTTCCCATATCTGCAGGGCCCAAACTATTTGATGCAACAGCTCCAGCCTGGGCGATTACATTTTTCAAGTCAATCTTAGCATCAATGGTTACAGGCATTTCAGGTGCCGTTACCTCCACTCCTCTGTCAAGTCTATCAAGGTATTGGATTGTGTTTCTACCCACTACCCCATCCACAACCAAGCCCATATCCGCTTGGAAAGCTTTCACAGCTCTGCTCGTTTCCTCCCCAAAAGATCCATCTGCACCATACTTAGGCAAACGATAATCTAAACCAATTAAAGCGTATTGTATTAGGCTTACAGCTGTTCCATTGGAGCCAATTTTTAAAGTGGCATAATTGTCAAAAGTATCTTCAAGCAATTCATTTGTTGAAAATCTACTTGTTGGATGAAAATCATGGCCATCATTTAATTTCGACTGCACAGCTTTTTTTATAATCCCCTTTTGTTGAATTGTATGGGTGAGTTCATGAGCCAGTAGATGCTTTCCTGCTTTTGTTTCTGGTTGGTATTGTCCTTGATTAAAAAAGATATCAAATCCATGGGCAAATGCCTTGGACCTAATTTTCTTATTCATCATTTGAGCCTTTTGATCTGTATGAATTCTAACTTTGCTAAAGTCAGAGCCAAATTTTTTCTCCATAAATCTTTTCGTATCAGGAGACATTGGCATACCCTTCCCCTTTTCTTGAAAAAGGATGTGTTCTATACTGTTAACTTGGCTTTGGCGAGATGAATCCTTTCCACTTTTGCTTTCTTTGGTTTGAATACTGTCTTCCTCTTTTGCAGTTTGAACGGTATCCTCCTCGTTTTTGGATTGGACAGGTTCTTCCTCAGAACCTGCTGCACTGACTTTTTCTTCCTCTTCTGCTTTGGTGCTAACAGTTTCCTCTTCTTCAGCTTTAACCTGTACTGGCTCTTCTTCTTCAGCTTTTGTTTGTACAGGTTCCTCCTCTGAAGCTGCTGCGTTAACCTTTTCCTCCTCTTCTGCTTTGGCGCTTACTGCCTCCTCTTCATCCCCTGCTTTTTGGACAGCCTCTTCTTCATCAGCTTTAGCTTGTACTGGTTCTTCCTCCTCTGAAGCGGCCTGCAGTTTATCAGTGGTATCTTCCTTTTCTTTACTTTGTATTGCTATTCCAGTATCTTTTTCATCTGACACTTTTTGAATCATAGGATCAAAAAAATTATCATTGTCAAGAGAAGGTGTCAAACTATCACTTTGTTCCTTCTTATGGCGAAAAAAACTATTCCCCTCCTTGCTTTGAAATAAAGGATTGATCAAACCTACTGAGGACTTTCTAAAACCTTGTCTTTTCATAGTATCTTCAATTTACCACTCTACAAGCAAATGCCTTTTTTGCCAAGGAAGCTTTATTAGTGAAAGGTTCCAGGAAATACTTTCCAATAATACATCTTGTCCCTTTCTTTCCACAATTAAGCGGTCAGCATTTTCCTCAAAAACCAATTTGCCATTTCGATTTATAAACTCGTTACGAATAGTTTCTATTCCCGTGTTCCCCAATCTCTTCCAGTTTACCTTTAGTGCATTTAAAAGTTTCCCTGTCTTGTCTTTAATATCTTCGGAAAGAAACACCTCTCTATTAACTTCTTCATTAATAGCTACCCCTACTAAATACTTTTCAAAAACCAGCTCAAAATCAAAAGGTTGCTCTTTCCTGTTAGACAAATAATACAATGCATGAACAGCCGTTTCCGAATTATTAATATTTCCTTTTTCATCTATCAACCCGCAATCAAGAAAAAATGATTTCAAAAAAGGATGCAGTAAAATCAAGCCTGAATTGCTTATATAATAGCTCTCTTTTTTATCTATACTTTTTGGTTCTGACCGATCCCGAATATCATTTGGATTTTCATTTCCCGTTTGCACTTTATCATCGAGGATTCGAATAATCGATGGAACAATATCCTTTCTAGCTTTAATATCATCAAATTTTATGACTTCTCTGAAAATTTTCTCTACTATTTTCCTATCTGGTTTGCTAACTTTAGAAAAGTAAAGCTCTGCAATGAGCTGCCAATCGCCTTTCTTTTCCTCAAAAATACTTAAAGCGACTATTATCCTGTAAAAAACAAGCTTTTTGTCATCTTCCAACCTCTCATTTATCTGCTTAAATTGGAGTTTTTTAATAGGTGATTTGCTGCCTATAACTATCCAAATCAATTCACCTATTTCCTTCACTCTATATTGCCTAATCACTCGATCAAAGAACGGGGAATGCTGGAAGTATTTAAGCAAGTTCCCATCTCCTCCAAACTTCTCCATTATGGGTTTTAATTTTGCCCATTCAAAAGTATCTCTGGCTTTTTCTATAGGATACCACCAAGGCAAATGTCCATTTTCCAAAAAATAAATCCATGATTTCAACAGACTTATTACCGGATCCAGAACCAAAACTTCTTCATCTATTTCTTTTTTTGTTGAAAGTCCAATCGGATCCGAATTGAGCATAAGCTCATCACTATGTACCTTCTTAAAATTGAGCTTGCTATTTGAAGCTATTTCTTTAGAAATCACCTCCTTAAATTGATTCATGAATGCTTTTAGAATTATTTTAGGCTCTAAAAAATCTTCTTCCAAAAGATCCAAAGAAATATTTATCTGGGGAATCTGAATGAAATCATTTTGTAATTCTTTTTCCAATTCATCAAGATAGGAAGCAATTAAAGGCAGTAAAGAATCCTGAACAAAGGTGTTGATATTTCTTTCTATAGACTTGGCATTCTCGACCGATTTGGAATATATATCGATAGAAACTTTTTGTATAGAGTGCGTATCAATTTCCTTCATTTATTTTTATTCTTTCAAATTAATTCTTATATTTCTAAACGTTTGGTCACTAGACTGAACCTATTTTACTGGCAAATGAGTATGAAAGAGGAAGCAAGCAATTAAGTCAAAACGTCTTGAAGTTGCGTTCGTTACGTGTTGTTTACATCACTATTGAGTCGCTTATACTACTAGATCAGAGATTAAAGCAAGTGAAATTGGACAGAAGCCCCATAAGGACCAATCATCATCCGGAATTTGTATGATTGGTCCTTTTCCATGTCTTATAGTTGCAGTTTTTCTATAGAATCTATCCCTCTCGGCTGACCTCTTTTTGCTGGCACTTCGATATAAATATCAGCCTTTTCGGTAAATGGTTCCAAGGTTCTAGTCATTTCTCCCCTGTCAATTTCCCTATCCAAAACCACCACCAATGATGCTTTGCTTGCTTGGTCTTTACCATGAAGTGTGCTTCTTAATCGGAGAAATCTAAAGATCAAATCATTCGTGTCCGTAGCGTTTTTATAATCATTTATCATTTCAATACTTGCCCAGCTACCATTCACCCAATCTCCCGTTAAATAAAGTTTGTGCCCAATTTTAGAACTTGCCAAGGCTGACTGAACACTACGAATAATTCTTTGAACAGAACCAGGAAGATCACTAACTTTTTCAGGAATTCTTGGTTTAAAGTTGCCTATAAACCTTGAATCGGCTTTTAAATCTTCTATCAAATCGTTCCATTGCTTCCATTTACCTTTAAATTCTCCATAATCATCATCCTTATCCACAGGAGCAAATTCACTTTGCAATTGTAAATAGGTAGCCTCTCTGTATTTCCTAAGCTCTTCACAACGAATAGCCTCAAGCCTAAAGGTTTTGTCAGATTTCACCATTCCATCTTGAGTATAAGTATAAGATGGCTTGTTGATACTTATGGTGTTGTCTGAAAAACTAATGCTAAACTCATCATCATAAGGCCGGGTAATAACGAATCGCTTGTGAGATTCATCATAATCGAAGACCAATCCCTTAGGGAAACGCTCGTTTAATGCTTCAGTGATGGCATGCATCCGCCTATTATAGATTTCCTCAAAAGGTATTTCAAGCGTGACGGTCCCATTAATAATTTTTTGACCATTAATGGTATAATTGTTAATCGCCAATCGGTAACTTTTTGGCTGAACCCCAGACCTTCTTACCGAACCTTTGATACTTCTTGAAAGGTTATTAAGGTATTTTAAAGAACTGATCCAAGGGTAGCTGCAACTAGCAACCTTTACATGACTGGAACAAATAAGTCCCGTCTCGTCAACCACTCTATAGGAAAGGGAAAGGTCAGCTAAAACCTTGTTATCGTAGCTAAGTAAAATATAGGTTCCAGATTTAGGTACACCTCCAAGGCTCGAACAAGAAGGATGTTCCTTTAAGAGTTTTTTCAACTCCTTCTGATTGGATGCCAAATCAAAATGATACGCTTTAAACTCCAAGCCAAACTGACTAATCATTGAATTTATTGACTGGAAAGTGCTCTCTCCATCTGTTAGCAAATGTCCTCCTATGAGATAACTGTCATGCCCATCATATTCCAGCAATAATGGATTATTCCCCATCGAATAGTGAAAACTAATGCTTGGGCTGCCACCGTTCCATTCGGACAATAATTCTTCACTTTTTGAATAATAGAAAGGTATTGAAGGAAAATGCGAATTGTGCTGTTTTTTCCCATTCGGAATAATCCTCAAACCTTCTTCTGTTTGAATTTTATAGGAGGTTAATATAAAATACATTTTCCTAAAAAGGTCATGAATTTTATTTTTAGCTTGATCATAATCACCTAAGGCAGGAGATCTATAAAATTCGTGGCGAGAACCCGTATTTACCAACTTCCCGAGCAAAAGATGTTTTGGAAAAGAGGTAATGGCTGGGTTAGGCCAGTAGTCAAGCTCATTCAAGGCATCTATTAAAGCATTAAAAGTATTGATCAAATCTCGGGCAAGGAGGTAACGATACTGCTGAAAATTATACTCCTCTTCTTCCTGATTAAAAATTTTGTCGATCAATTCACTAAAACCATCTACCAAGCTTTGAAAATTTTCATCTTGATCGAATATAGATCCGAAGCCTTCTACTATCTGTTCTAAACCTTTAGACATTTCGTCCAAAGTATTGCCATTTTTGATCGCTGCAATATATAAATTATCAATCTGCTCAAATGAGGTGGAGTTTTGTGGAGTATGAACCACCTTCATCAATTGAAGTTTTGACAGTTCTTTTAAAGCCGCTGTAGTTTTAGTTTTTTGACGTAAAACGTTATCAAGGTCTACTAAATTTTGGATGGAAGCATCATCTAGCATTAAGAAACGCAATCTGGCAATTTGCTCAATACCTTGGTTGTCACAATTGATATCTCCACATATATCCTCTCGCTTAGGATAGCATTCCAAATAAGCCAAAAAGTTTTTATTGTCCCAATTGGCTAATTCAGATAATGGCTTTGCATCAGGGTCTCCCTCATTGCAAAGCTCCCACAGCTCTACTTGTTCTTCATCTATATAGAAATAGGGAGAATATCTTGCATTTTCATCAATAAACAGCCTGAAATGCGTGAAGGTTAACTCCTCAATAGAAATATTTTTCTCTTTGGGTTGTTCTTCTGACAAGGCTTTGTGCAAAATAATCAGGTCTCCATCTGTAGTGATTCCAACCCCTTGTTTTACCACAAATTGGTCTCCTCCTTCTGCCCCTCTTTTGGAAATGCTAAGGCCATGTACGATACCCACTCCTGTCAGTGCTATTCGACTTAACCTGTCCTGATCTTCGAAATAGGCAATCGTTTCATTTAGCTGCGTATGGGTAAGCACCTGATCAGCCTTATAGTTTCGGTATTGGTAGATTACGGAACTTAGTTTATTTGACATGGCCTACTGGATTAAATGGTTCCTAAATTTGATCTTCCTAATATGATGGTATCTCTCATTGCATTGCTTTCATCCTCATCCTCACAGTTGTATAAGGTACCAGTAGGATAAATCGAGTGCAATTCGGATAATATTTTTATAAATTGTTCATGGTATTGATAATCTCCCACTGTTAATCCCGAGAGGAAATTGGCATAAGCCTCCTCAAAAAGACTCATTTGGTCCTCTTCTTCAAGATCACCAGTATTGGCCCTACCTATCCAACAAATCTTGGCTAAAATATGGGCCGGCATTTCTTCTCTGATTAAGTTTTCTAGAAAATCTCGGAAATCTCTATCGGCAAACCTGAATGAGTTGCCCGGAAGTACAATCGTCACTCTAAAAGAATACGGATCTATACAATTCCCTTCGGCACAGTCATCCTTGCAAAATGGCAGGAAATGCTGATTGGAAAGCTCTGCTTCATTGAAATCTGGTCGCAAGAGGATGTTTTCAACAACAAACATTCCTTCATCATCCATTTTCTCATCCATAAAGGATTTGAAACTCAATAGTGCATTTTTAAAATTTGGGAAAGTAAAATACTTCTGCTGACTGGCAATCAGGTAATCAGGGCTTTCTGGATCTTTTATATCCAAATTAAACACACCAAAGGAGAACCTTCCTGTTGGAGAAATACTTACTTTAAAACAGTCAAAATCAAAACCTACTTCAGGCACTTCTCCGAATTGGTTCAGAGTCTCTTCTATGGTTTCATTGGAAACAGCCTTGACTTGCTGGATAACCAAGTAAATGTCCTTGTGCGCAGCAGTTCTCCCTTTATAGGATTTTATGGACTGTAAAAGGACATTTTTATCTTGATCATATATTCTCCATTTAAAAACTGCCTCACCCTCGGCATTGGTACTTGGGTAAATCTCTACAAATGAACGAGATAAGTTTTTTCTGAAATAATCTTTAATCCCAACCAATAAAGCAACTCGCTTTTCAAATCCAGAAGTATTCTCCGTATTCCAAAGATTTTTCAAAGGCTGCTTGTAATAGTTCATCGCGGTTGAACGCTCAGCACTTATTTTTCCATATTCCTCCAAAAAAAAGGATTTGGTTTTCAGCACTTGTTCATCAACACCTGATCCATAGATTTTTTTCATCAAAAATGCATAATCAGAAAATTTCTCTGCAAACCTTGCCAAAAGGTGGTCTTTCAACTTTTGACTCCTTTTATTTCGCTCATCAAATGGAGCCATGAGGTCCTCGTAAAGGGACCCGTCATCATAGAAACTTCCTAAAAATTCACCATGATCACCTATATCCGTTACGGTTTCTGTAAAATAAGACCTTTCATGTGTACTAAAGACTGATAACAGGTTTTTAACTTCAGTAAGGTGCTTAAAATAGCTCACCAAAATTTGATCGAAAAAAGTCAAATAAGCTTTTAATTGATCTGCTTTCTTTTCACGATCTACTCCTTTGGCACTTTCCGGAATACCCAAAGGCCCAACTCCATAAACCTCCGGAAAATCATGCCTTATACTTGAATACTCTCCTAAGGGATATAGATGAGGTACAGGAAGAGGAAATCCTTTTTCCTTTATTTCATATTGTTCTACTTGATTTTGAGTAACAATAGCATTTTTATGAGCGGCTACAGTTTTCTGATTTACATTTAGTGGCAACAATCCCTTGAAAAAGTTAAACTTGCTTTTATCACACAAAACAGGCTTTTTCCCTTCGGGAACTGCAATAACCCATCCACCCCCTGATGAGCCTTCCTCGCAATGATTGATACTTAAATCCCTTATGGCTTCAACACCATCAATATCCATTATCAATTGGATGATGTCTGATTGGCTTATTTTATCACGTAATTTTGCATTCCTTAATTCATCCGGATCCAAATACCCATGTTTCAAATAGGGGCCCTCCAAAATCTCTTCGGTTGTATACCCTTTATCAAGCATGTTCTCAAAAGAGTAAAAATGGATATTGGGAGAGAAATATTGTTCAATTTCCCATTCAATTTTTGCTGCTATTAACTCTTCATCAGCATCAGGACTCAAGTCCATTATTGCACAAACTTGAACGGGATGGCTTTCAACAGGAATTACTTCTACTACATCCTCACACAAATTTCTATTTTGATGATAAGCCGAAAGAACTTTCTTCTTGATTTGGGCAAAGGGAATATCATCGCTTGCATCTATTAAAATCTTATGAAGACCTTTCAGTTCAAATGACTTTTTGTCTTTCTCTGGTAAACCTTCCCAAATCGCAGGATCATAAGCCATTTTAAGGTTCTTACAATCCATATAAATTTGCTTAGAATAGGTTTCTATCCAGCTATTTTTAACTCCTTCGATATCCATCAGTAACATCCGATAGTCTAGACCTGTGAGTGCTTTACAGGGCAAGACATCACTTGCCATATGGAAATGCTTTTTAAGGTAATTGGCTTTATCATTTCCCAATAGGAGATCCTCGATTGGCAAGGAAAGCCTATACCCCAAATCAGTTATTGCATAAGCCAGAATTTCTAAAATAGTAACTCCGGGATCATGGGCATTGTAATCCGTCCAAATTTTATTCCCGATTCTCTGTATAACTTTTATTCCTTCATCTTTAAGAAATTGAAAGTCTAAATCATCACTTGTATGAACCTCCTTTGAAATCGGGCGATATGTTTTTTGATTCATCATCTATCAAGTAATAACTGGTGCGTACAGTGAGACATCATGAGACTTGGCTGAAACCAGAATGTGTTTAGGACTGCTTGGTAAAATATTATTCCCCATCTCAGTGCCATTCCTAAATATCCGAGGTTCCTGAATAAAGTCTACATAACCCAATTTCTCGAAAAAATAAACAAGACTACTCTTATTGAAATGATTATTAAAATCTATAGCAAGGTTATCACCAGAAGTCCATGGTGAAAGGTAACTAATGATGTCAGCATCTAACTTATTCATATAGAAAGACTTATCCAACCTTGGGTAAAACGTTACTTGAACGTTAATTCTAATTTCCTCATACAGAGGATTAACCGCTTTTATTTTAACCTGAGGTGCTGATTTCTCCTCAAGAAAACTAGTTATTTCATTTAGTTTGGCCGCACTGAAGGTTGGCTGATAGATATCGTAGACATTTTTATTTAAGGTGTCAGGTATTACCAAAACCATAACATGCCCTGGAGACAAAAATGATTCAGAACAGGTATGGTTGAGGCATTTAACCTTATACACTTCAGGGAATTCTTGTAGCACCAGGTGTTCAATATCCCAAAGAGAAACACTCCTGTTTTTGTGTCTCAGTCTTTCACTTGCTCTTATATAATAATTCTTATCTTGCTCAGGTGCTTTACCGCCAAAGGAATTGAAAGGTTGAAAAACCCCCTTAATCCCTGCTTTTCTTTCAATCATTTTAGCAATACTTTCAGCAGGCAATCCATCTTTCAAATGGCTTAAATCATTGCCATTATCGCTCAAGACTACCTTAATGGCTTGGGAAAAAATGCCCAGAACACGGCTTGTCGCATTGTATGTTTTACCTGAACTTACCCTTAACCAAACCAAATCACTTTCAAATCTATGGTGAAGATTGAAAACTTCTTCTGGTAAGGAAAATACGATTATCCCTGATTTGAGTAAGTTGTCGGTTTGGTCTGAAATAATATTTTCCCTTCCCAGGTCTTTCCAATAATTGCTTACCAAGACAGACCATTTCAACCCATCAGTTTCTTCAGTTTGGGAAGGATTTTCACTTCCTTCCAACACCTGAATTAACAAAGACAACTGCTCCAAAGGAGCTAGGCCTGAAATCCCAATGAATAATTCCCCGACCTTTTCAGGATAAGGAATGGCATAGATTTCATTGTCTAGGGTATGTGCTATTCCAATTTTATTTGCCTTGTTTTCTTCGTACCAGCCAAAATCATCCCTCACAAAAAATTTCAAACTCGGATCAGGTGTAGCGGTCCAGTCAAAGGATTCTTCTGTTTCGTAATCTATATTTAAGGTTTCCAATAATGGCGTATAGGGTTCATTTGGAATAGGCGTTTCTGGTTGGTCACTAGACATGGCCAAAGCATACAATCTGGGGTATAATTCAGATAGAAAAGATTGGAGCAGTGTAATTTTAATCCCCTCATTTATATCCAAATATTTTTTACCAGCACCTGGCAAAACGTCAAATGTTTTCTTAAACCCATCCCCATTAATTTCAAACAGCACCTCTTCTGAAATTTTAGTTGTCCATCCTTGACCGTCGTTCAATGAGAGGCTTGCTTTAAAGTGATTGTTGTTCTTGACAATCAAATTATCGGGATCGGGATTTACTGTAATTTTATTGGTCAACAAAGGCTCCCTAAAACCAGTAGGCTGCAATAAAAAGGATTTTATAGGCTGCGTCACACCCGGACCTGGCACAAAATGTTGGGAAAAATAATTGCCTCTGCTCAGGTATTGACTTCCCAAATCTCGATAACCATAATACCAATCTTTAAAATCTGTAGGGGTATTGGACCACTTACCCCGAATTGTCACTTTTGTTGGCTTTTTCTTTTTCCATTCGGGGTATTTTATATAAAAACTACTGCCTTTTTTAGGGATACTTCCAAAAGGTTGGAATGGCTTTTCTGGGTTAAGAATACCCAAATCGGACTCTACAATGGGGGTACTGATATTGCTATGAATGGACCGAATAGTCAGCTTTTGAAGTGCTGTTTCCCCAAGCCCTTTGATCCACTGAAATGCTTTCTGAGAATTACAGGATATGTCAAACCAAATTAAAGGAGCTCCCTCACCTTTGCTGTCCCCATGAATTTTTTCTTGTTGATCCACGATTGCTGCCTGTGACTTGTCAACAAAAAGAACAATAGTGAGTCGATTGCCTTCCACTTTACTTTGAAAGTCACTCTTAACCTGATGGTCAAAAGGTGAAATCTCCACCCAGCCTTTCTCACCACTGTATCGGGCGGTAAACAGTTGATGAACATCAGCGGCTGTACCAGAAAAAGGTAAGTTTTTCTTAAAGGTAAATTCAAAGCTGAAATATTTGTCCGATGCTGCCGTAGCCCACAATGAAGGAAGGGAAATACCAAAACCAAAACTGGCATTTTGCAAGGGAGGAAAAGTAGCCGTTGATAATGAATGTCCAAAGGGCCACCATCCTTGGTTTTCCTCCTTAAAAGGTTCCCCCATCCCATCTGAAGAATTGGCAACCAGGCTTACTTTAATTTTTCTTTGAATGGGATCCGTATACCTGTTCTTAATATGACTTACCTGTGCAAAATTTGGCGAGAACTCATTTTCTAAAATGTACGTCCGCTTTTTCCCCAAGACATCTACTCCACCATCAAATGAGGTCCCTTTGTTTAATAAAGGTTTAGGTCCTTTTCCACTCTCAATAATCAGAAAAGCTTCGTCGGGAACAGCAGGTTGCTTTGAAAAACCCAAGACATCACCATAATAAAAATCCAAATGCCTTTTGGTAATATTATTTAGTCTCCCTCGAGAATTTTCCAGAAGTTGTAAAAAAGCCACAAGAAGCGTAAGCTGAGGCTTTAAGGTACCTTCTTTGGAAAAATTCTCCAGCTTTGTAAGGATAGATTGCTTTAAGTGATCATAAGCAGGTGTCCCTTTTTGAGGTAAATCCTCAACGGCCAAAAGCTCCTCAAAAAAAAGCTGCCAGTTATCCAAAGTTACCTTTGAAGTGTTCGCAGGAAAAAAGGGGATATATTTCGCAAAATTATTAGCAAAAAGCAGCCAGTCTCCAAGCTCCAACTCCATCAACTCAAGGTTGCTAGGGTCAAGTCCCGGGTTTATTCTCATGGCTTGGGAAGTACCTTTCCTCCACAATACCTTCAAAATATTTAAATTATCTGGCTGCATAAATATTAAATCGATGTTCCTTCATTAATATAGTAAGGGTAAACCATATTCATTCTTGAGTTGGTACTTCTGACCAAATAGCTCAACTTTATCAATACTTTACCCGCAATTAATCCTTCTTCTTCTATTTCGATTTTTTCTACTTCAATCCTTGGTTCATGGTACAAAATGGCGGTACGAATTAATTCTGAGATATAGGTTATGGTTGTTCGGTTTAAATTTTCGAATTGCAATTCATCCAGCTGACATCCATACTTGGGTTGCATTACCCTTTCACCTAATCTGGTAGACAGCAGAATCCACAAGCTTTCTTGGATATCTACCAATCCTGATCGCATCTCCACCATTCCTGAATCCTTGTCAAAGGTTGGTGGAAAGCTCCAACCTTTACCTAGAAAATCTAATTCTTCTTCCATAACTGTATTTTTTAACCAATTAGAACAGTAGCCAATCCAGCCACAATAGATCCACCATGCGTGGTACTATCACCCATCCTGGCAGCTGGCATTCCTCCGATAAATACAGTAGAAGACCCTGCTACAATTGAATCAGGAGGGCCGGCACATGTGGCCATATCTCCCACTCTTGCTGCGGGCATCCCACCAATTAATACAGTGGCCTCCCCGGGTGGTAAAATTGGCCCTCCTACATGAGGTGCCCCTCCGGGATTTACCATAGGACAAACATGCATGTCTGTGATTCTTGCTGCTGGCATTCCCATTATTGTATCAATTTATTTGTATTAAAGATCCTTTTATTGTCGTCGAACCACTGCTTGACAATGTAGCTCCAGCACTTCCTTCTGCTTTGAGTTCTGCCTGAGATTTAATATTAATATTGGTTCCTTCAAGGTTTATGTCCCCGCTACTTTTTATATTCAAATCTGCCGAACTATCCATCACAATACCATCTCCATCCATGGTAATCGTATTGCCATGATCATCCGAAATCGTGATCGACTCTCCATCATCATCCATCACAATCTTCTTTCCTGCAGGAGTCTCAATTTCTAATTTACTCAACTCGTCGTCAATCAATACCTTTATTCCCGATCTTGAAACATACCCCTTCAGGTGATTATCATCTGAAAGTTCCAAAGGGCTGGGATGGCTACTACTAGGCAACATGCCCAATACCACTGCCTGATTGGGATCCTCATTAATAAACCCTACAATCACCTCATCATCAATTTCGGGTCTAAATACAAAACCCCGTTCACTTCCTGCATCCAATGAGCTCAACCTACACCATATCCCTTGTTCTTCAGGATTGATAACCGGTAATTTCACCATTATTCTGTCTTCTCCATCTGGATCACCTTCCAATTGAGACACCACACCAACTTGTAAACCTCTTATAGCAGCCAAAAGGCCGGATGAAGGTTGGGTATGTATGCTGAACTGATCCGTAAACCATTCTGGATCTAAACCGAATTGCACATCAAGCGTCCAATTGCCATCTGCAATCTGATGCATGACAGCAGAGACATATGCATCTCCCGAGAACCTATCACCTACCCCTTCCAGAGTAATAACTTGACCAGGTACAGGTTCAGAATTTCCTTGAATTTTTACCCTTCCTCTGGTTTTAGATAGTTGTTGAAACATCAATTTACTGTCTGCCCAGTCCTGCAAAAGCACGTCGGGTATCTTCCCTCCATTTTTAAGCTCAATAGGATCAAGGTTCATCAAATTGGCCAATTCGTCCGTAGATAAGTTTCCATTAAGACTAAAACCAGATTGTTTGGCATCTACTTTAATTATTTCCTGATCGGTCGGATTCCAACCAAATGAAGAAACCCCTGGAACCTGATTCCGGCCATCCATTTCGGCGTCAAATTCAAATATGCTTTCTCCAAACTTCACAGTCTGTACACTTCCTTGTTCTGGATCTGGCTTAGACACATGTACCTTACCATTTTCCACATTCACAACCATTCCATTGGCCTGTGCTCTAGTTACCAGGAAATCCCAATCAGTACATTGGTATTGTACCAACTCAGGATGAGTAAAATTGGTGGGCACTAAATCTGCCTCTAGCCCATTTCTGGTAATAAGCTCTTCCAACACGTCATTGTCTTTGGACTCATAGAAATAGCCCGATTTACGGCTATTGGCCATTTTAAAAGCCTTGTCCTTACAGTCTATCATTATTACAGAACTTCCATCCCTGATCTTTAATTGATGATTTACTATAATCCCTTTAAATATGGTGGCTGTTTCTGATCGATAACCCGCCAAAATTTCAACTTCATTTCCAGGCATTAGTGTTTGTTCATTACTAACTGGAAAATCACCTGTGGCTGCATCCCCATCTATTATTGTGATTTTTGCATAGGGTATTCTATTTAGCTCACGCTGAACAGTAACATTCATTACCTGAATTTTGTCAGGGAGTGCAGTGCCTGACACTAATATTTCTAAAGTGACAATATCACCTGTATCTATCATTTTTTCTAATTTTACGCCGACCCTTGTTTTGCTATGGGAGGGAAATATATAGCTTGTCCTGGCTTTAGGTTTCTGAAATTAATTAGCTTATTCACCCTGGCCACCTCTAAATAATACTTGGGGTCGCCATAGATTCTTTGCGTCATTAAGGGTAAATTATCTCCGGCCTTCACTATTCTGTAATGCGTTAAATCCGGAGAACTTCTGTTTTCTTTTGCAGCCCTTAAATCATCCTCTACAAAACCTTTGAATTTAGCCTTTGCTACAGCACGGAGAGGTGTACCATCTGGTCTAAACAACTTAAACTCCACAGTCATTTCTACCAAACTGCCTTTAAAAAGAAGGCTTCCCCAGGAGATCATCACATAATTGGGCTTATGCTGCTCCCCGTTATAGTTTAGAATTACTTTTTTAAAATGCTCGATATCATCAATAACCCCATCTTCAGTACTTCCTTTACCCTCAACAATTCCTGTCCTGTCAAATAAGAAGTCTAAATCGAGTTCTTCAGGAAGTTTTTTATTGAATTTGGTAGGAGCAGCACTCGTTCCGGGTGCCTGATCCTCATTTTGTTCAATTTTATATTGATAAGCGTATTTCTCAGGGTTAAGCAAAGTCGAAAACTCCCCATCAGCCACCTTTTCACTGAATTCAGGATCACTATAAGCGACAAGCTTCAGTTTCTCTAATTTTCCTTCGCTCATGACAATTACCTTTCTTTTTTAAGCTTAAGTATTTCCATAACCTGTTCTACACACTGAGCAACAACCTTTTCTTTGTCAATGCCTGCTCCTTGTTTCGCCTTTCCTGCCTCTTCGACATGAAATTTGATATGCATTTCCTTTATATTTATTGCCATTAATTAATCCTTGTAAAATATTGATAAGAAAATTCCATAGATTCTATTGCCAGCTTGCTTTCCATGGCGTTAAAAGAATCAATCGTCATTTTAACGGGGAAGGCATTTACCACATTCCATGTGATTAAAGGCTCATGTTCTTCATTCAATAAATCGATTGTAATGGATCTTGTTTCAAAATTGAAGTTTTCCATGGCTTCTTTAAACCAATCAGTTAACCCAGTTGAACCTGCAAGCCCTCTTTTTAAAATCAGGTTAGAATATTTGGTTTTCACAGGCAATTTATGCTTAAACCTGTTTTCTCCACCTTCAGCATATTCTTCAGTATCCATGCTTACATCCAAGCCTGATATCGATTGAAAATAATAGTCTTCCGTATCGTCCAATCCTGAAATGGAAACTTTAAAATGGAAACTTGCATAGGGGTAAACATCTTCCATTTTTAATCATTTTGAATACTAAGACCTTCATGGACCAATTCCATGGTTTGAATGGCCACTTCATTGCCATCCGCCTTCAAGTCTGTAGATTGAATTTTGGTAGGCCAGGCATTTTTTACTTTCCAGGTAACTACTGGTTCATGCTCTTCATTCAACAATTTAATGGTGATGTCCCTTCTTTCAATCTGATTTAGACTAACCGTATTCCACCATTCATAAAACTCATTGTCGCCAGCAAAAGTCCCGCTTTTCAGGGTAATATTGCTGAATTTTTGCATGCCTGGCATTTTGATTTTACTGTATTCGGGACTGGCCCCATGCCTGTATTCTATAACTTCCGTTTCCACATCAAGACCAGAAACTTCTGTAAAACCTATTATAGTTCCACCCCAATCAACTGAGAAATGAAACTTGGATAATGGATAACTCATGATTTTTTACATTTAAAGGGTTAAAACAAATAATCAGGATTCCTGCATTTTGTGAGAGAATTTAAGAATGATAAATTCAGCCGGCCTTACAACCGCCATGCCTATCTCAACATTCATTTTTCCTTCCAAAATATCCATTGCTGTCATGGTTTGTCCTAAACCAACACGGACGTAGAAAGCATGCTCAGGCTTGGCTCCTGCCAATGCACCAGCTCTCCATTGGAGAATAAGGAAATTTTCTATCATTGCCCGTACTTTCACCCATGTGTTAGCATCATTGGCGTCAAAAACAAATTGCTGGGTAGCATTTTTAACGGATTCTTCCACCATATTGAAAAACCTCCTAACGGATATAAAACGCCATTCATTGTCATTCCCAGCTAATGTTCTGGCTCCCCATATCAAGGTTCCTTTTCCGGTAAAAGACCGGATTGCATTAATGGATTTTCCGGCAATGGTATCTACATTCAACCTATCCTGCATGTCATTTGTGATCTTCACAGTAGGCTTGACAACATAGTTTAAGGATATATTTGCCGGTGCTTTCCATACACCAATATTTGAATCCACTTTGGCATAGATACCCGCTACAAGAGATGAAGGAGGCAGAACTACCTTGACCCTGTTAATTTCAGCTTTTATCTTATTGTAGGTAGCACTATCTATGGCTTCTACATCACTTAAGGCAAATCCATTGAGCACCCCTTCAGATTCCATATCCAATTCTTCAATATCCAACATCGCATCCAATATGGCTGGGTCGATTAAATCCAATACAGACTGAAGTAAAACATTAATATCCGTATTTGTCAAAGCAGTATTGGCATCCACTGAAGCTTGTTTCACAGCATCTCCGGTGATGTCTCCATTCAATATATCAAGGTGACCTTGAAGCGCGGCAATAAATGTGGGGACATCTCCACCTTCTTCTAGTTCATCATTCAATGCATTGGCGGCTTCGGTTGCAGCTGTAGCAAGCGTCTCGTTTTGCTCTTCAGCCATGGCAGCCACATTATTGGTATCTTCTACGATTTCAGCCATTAAGCCTACAAATTCATTCAAGGCATCGATAATGGCATTCAATGGGTCAACCACAGTGCCCTTATTCGTTACAGCTTCTTCATCTGTACCACCTTGGATAGCCGTATCTGCTCCTGACAAAGCGGACACTTCAGTAGGCAAGTCTGTAATGATACTTTCGGCCTCAACCAGAATATCATCCACTTCCTCTAGTATATCAGAAACAGGTGATGCATCTGTAATTAAATGAGTAACTTCTGTTTGTTCTGGGTCATAGCTGTAGTTCAGAATCGTTTCCAGGTAAGGAAAGTAAACCGCCCCATATTTCTTTTCTTCCAAATCAGAGGTTATTAATTCCCTAACGCCGGATTCCAAAGAAATCTCCGTTTCCATATTATTTGTATAGGTATCGATGATCGTAAACCTATCTCTCATTTTTCTACACAGTGCAAGTGCATTGTTGTAGATGGAGTAAAACTCAGCCGCTTCAGGAAGTGCTGTAGCATCTGGGAATAATATCAAGGTGGGCTCATCTTCTTTTTCCAACTCCTGCAAGCCTGTGTTTAATGCTGCCATCGTTACAGGAGTAACTGGGTCAGCGTCATCATATATACCTACCGAAATCACATAACAAGGCCCCCCACCATTTGCAAAATAAGCCTGTAAGGAATAAAACATTAAAAATGGAGACTTGTCTTCAGGATCAGGGGCTTCCACTAAGATCGCTTTTTCTCCAGCTTCCTCTGTTACCTGAACTTTGAGTCCAGTTTCAGGATCTGGCCCGCCAAAAAAGGTTTCATATTCTAGTAATGAAACGATTCGTTTGGGTTCGAGAAATAATGTTTCGCTTGTATCCGCTTCATTTTCTCTGGCCTTTTCTGTGTAGCCTATAAAAGCCGGAATTGCGGTTTCTACTTGGGCTACGGATGGAGGAAATTTTGATATTTCCTCAATGTATACACCTGGGGTTCTATAATTTGCTGCCATGGTTCAACCTGTTAAATATAAATTTCTGAATAATAATTGTTTGCCTCTATCTTGATACGCTCAACACTAGGGTTGGGAAATTGTAATTCACTCAAATCATCATTGGGCTCATCAAAATCTGAATCCGATAGGATCTGAACGAAACCGTTTTTGGTCAGTGGTTTGGGAGAGTTGGTCGTTACACTTGTATTATTCGCAATCTGGTGGTAGGTCCAAAAAGTACTTCTATTATTAAAATGAAGCTTAAAAACCGTGGGATTTAACTTTAGTGTACCATTTACATTGTTAACGTTAAGATTGCCATTTTCTCCCTGCATTCTAATAAGTAATAATCCTTTGGCTTGAGCCCCTGCCCTTTGGCTGAGCGGATCAGCAAAGTAAGAATCAATGCTTTCACTTGGCACAAGAAAATCATCAGTAAATAACCTGTCTTCACTTTCCAAGGGCAATAAATCGAAGTCTATCCCCTCAAAATGTGTTGGAACAAAGTTTGAAAGCAGCATTTTTTCCTCAGAAAGTGGATTGATAGCCGTATAATTCTCAAAATACGGGTCTTTATAATTTATAAGAAATGCCAATACCAAATCTTGGTCTAAAGGAATAAAACTTTCCTGAATATTCTGATCTGATACCCTAGTAAAAACAACCAAGCCTTCATTTGAATATTTAATCAGCAATTGAAATCGTTTTAGGATTTTATCGGTGGCCTTTGTAGGTATTATGTGAAGAAAATCCTGCCAATTGTATTTTCTTAAAGTCAACTGCCTGGCTTTTTCATCCAAGTTTTCATGCTCAATAGCCCCACTATTAAGGTGGTATGAGTGATGCACCTTAAGCGTGAATAGTTTTTTATATTGAGTAGATAACATTGTCAGTTCTTGTGTTTAACATCCGAATGGACACTTTCTATCAATGGCCCTTCACTATGCGTCATGTCCCTTTCCATAGGTAGAAGATTCAGTTGGTACAAGACAGAAGGCAATTGCTTACCACCAAGTGTGCCCCATATAAAATTCATCTCCTCAAAAGTGGGGGTATACAACTCTACGGTGAAATTAAAATTCCCTACATTCTCCATTGCCTCTAATTCTCTATTGAAAACAGTATTGGCTTGGGTAAAACGTTTTTTCCCCTGGAAAAAATTAATTACGGCTGATAGATCAATTAGTGAATTGCTGTATACATTCCTGTTTGCAGAAAAAAGGAGAAAAAGGTGAAGGTTAATTACCCTATTCCTGTACTGCACCTTATTGTCATTGACATAATGGTTTGAAAAATTCTTTAATGTTCCTTCTTCATGAAGGTTTACAAGTGTCAATACCATTTTGTCCCTCATCCCATCAGCGGCCTCAGCCGCTCCTTCAGCTAGGGCGATATTATCTATCACCAATTCGGAGTTTTCCAGCCCCACTTCCTCAAAATAATGGTTAATCTGCTCTTTTAATATTTGAAAAACTTCAAAAATCATAGGTCAGTTATACAGAAATTAAACATCAAAATAATAGGCATAGCAGCATATGCACCTGATCATAATCAAATAATATTGACTTAAAAGTAGTAATCAAGGTCCGGGAAAAATGATAAGTAAACCTATTTGAAGTTCGCTTATTACAGTTGGTTATCTCAAGACCTAAATTGTGAACTCTTTTTCAATTTGGGTGAAATTTATAATATTTCCAAACCTTTTAATGTAAAAATTTGATTTAAAAAATAAGTTTAATCACAACTAAAAGTATTGATTTGATTATAGACAAGTATAATAGGATTAAACCAATTAATTGCAATGCATTCACCATTGAATAGGGAAGTATATAAAAACATAATAACTTGGAAAACTACTACTTCGTAATAAAATTGACAAGTTTTGGATTAAACTAAAAATAGTAATGAAAAACATTTGCAATGTCCTTTTCTATAATCCTGACAAACATTTGTGAATTCCCCAACCCCAAAAATTCATGCCTATAATTGCCCCATTTTTATATACGAAAAAGCTCAACTCCTAATAGCGTGAAATAAACTAGCCAGGGGTGGCCAACTCATGAAATAAACAATGTTTACACCGAGATTTTGAGGGGTATGGTTATCACTTTTCTGCAACAATGCTTACAAAAAACCACCCGCATAAGCATGAACCCAAATGAAAGGCAGACCAATAATTTGGAAACTTTCACAAAATACTCTTTATTAAACAGCCAAAAAAATGGTTATTTGCCAAGCATATAGATAATGAAATGAAAAATATACTGGTCCTGATGGCCCACCCTAAATTGGAGCATTCAAAGGTGATTGCCAGATTAATGGCTTCCATTAATGGTCTGGAAAATGTCGAAATTACAGATCTTTACGAGCGCTATCCAGATTTTAATATTGATGTGCAACACGAGCAGGAAATGCTTATCAGTGCAGACATTGTGATATTGATGCACCCCCTATATTGGTATTCTGCACCTCCTTTGATGAAACAATGGATAGACCTGGTTCTGGAATACAACTGGGCCTATGGACACAAAGGCATTTACCTCAAAGGCAAGTACCTTTTCAATGCGATCAGCACGGGTGGTTCCATAGACGCTTACAGTACAAAAGGTCATCATGGTTTCCCCATAAAGGAATTCTTACTTCCCTTTAAACAAACAGCAAGGTTGTGTAATATGGTCTACCTACCCCCTTTCCATATTGCCGGCACCCATAATATTACATCAAAGAAGTTGCAGCAGGAGATCAATGACTTTAAAGCACTTATCTTACACCTGCGAGACAATCCTAATTATTATAAATTGGAACAGCTTCCTTTTTTAAATGATTTCAAGCAATAGCACTATGGAAAATGGGTTTTTATTTCAGGCAATCATCTACCTTTCAGCGGCTGTTATTTGCGTTCCCTTGGCAAAGAAAGTTGGAATGGGTTCCGTATTGGGCTATTTATTGGCAGGTATTGTAATTGGCCCTTACCTTATGGGTTTTATAGGTGAAGAAGGTGAGGACATCATGCATTTTGCAGAATTTGGAGTAGTCATGATGCTCTTCCTTATCGGTCTGGAATTGGAACCTTCCAAACTTTGGAAAATGCGACAGATGATCACTAAGGTTGGCCTTTCTCAGGTATTGGTAACCACCTTGATCTTCTTCGGAATACTCTATTTAACGGGTATAGGCTGGCGCCAATCTTTGGCCATAAGTACTTCTCTTGCCCTTTCCTCTACAGCCATCACCTTACAATCGCTCAAAGAAAAAAATCAAATGAATACGGCAGCAGGAAGAAATTCATTTGCTGTGTTACTGATGCAAGACATTGCCGTCATACCCATTTTGGCCATTTTGCCACTGATAGCCCTTGCTGCCACTTCTGAAGCTGATGTTGGCCATATGAGTCCCATTGCTCAATTCCCTGGCTGGTTACAAACATTACTGGTTTTTGGGGCAGTGATCCTGGTGGTGATATTGGGAAGGTACGTAATGGTACCCATGCTCAGTCTGGTAGCAAAGACCAGGTTGAGAGAGCTCTTTGTTGGGGGTGCACTATTGGTTGTACTGGGAATAGCCTTTTTAATGGAAATGGTGGGTTTAAGTCCGGCTTTAGGTACCTTCCTGGGCGGTGTGATATTGGCCAACTCTCAGTTCAAGCACGAACTGGAAAGTGATCTAGAACCCTTTAAAGGCTTACTATTGGGATTGTTTTTTATTGCGGTGGGCGCTTCTATTAATTTTGGCCTAATCAGTGAGAATGCATTGATGGTATTTGCCATCACCCTATCCGTGTTGTTAATAAAAAGCCTAGTCCTTTTTGGCATAGGTAAAGTGAATAAAATCAGCCTTGATCAAAACCTCATTTTTGCCCTGGGCCTAAGTCAGGTAGGTGAATTTGCCTTTGTTACTTTTTCATTTGCTACAGAACTACATATACTGAATGAAAAAACAACAGAAATACTCATGGCTGTGACGGCTTTAAGCATGACTTTCACCCCATTGCTTATGCTTTTCAATGAAAGGCTGCTACTAGCTAATATAGGCACTAAAAACAAAGAAGAGAAGCCCCATGATGAGATGGAAGAAACCAATAAGGTGATTCTTGCAGGATTTTCCCATTATGGCAGTACCGTGGGTAGATTTTTGAGGGCCAATGGCATCAAAGCCACCATATTGGATAGCGACTCTGATCGGGTGGAACTACTGCGGGAAATGGGCTTTGAGGTTTATTATGGAGATGTAACCAGAGCAGATCTGCTGGAGATGGCGGGAGCTAGGGAAGCTAGCATTTTGATTTCAGCAATCAGGGATCCGGACACCAATTACCGTTTGATAAGCATGGTTCAGAAGCACTTCCCGCACCTGGAACTTATGGTAAGGGCACAAAATCGAATGGATGCTTTCGAGTTTATGGAAATGAAAGTGCCCCATATTTACAGGCAAAACCTTGACAGTGCGGTGAGGATGGGCAAAGATGTATTGATCAAACTTGGCTTTAGGGCGCATACTGTACACCGACTTGCACAGAATTTTATCAAATACGATGAAGAAGGATTAACGGAATTGGCGAAGGTAAAAGATGACAAAAAAGCCTATATCAAATCAGTAAAAAAAGCCATAGAAATGCAGGAAAACTTACTTTCCTTTGAACTAAATCGACGCTTCAGCCTCAACGACCACGCCTGGGACTCAGAAACAATTAAAGAAGGAGAGGAAAAGAACAAGGAATAGCGTGGCTTCGAATAGCCCAGCAACCGGTATGGGCTGGTTTATGTTTAGCGAAGGGTAACTTAAACCTAAAATGAAGAAAGTTTTCAACTTTTTAAAAAAGCACTCTGAATCTGCAACGGTTTGTAGAATTGATTTCTCGCTAAGGCGCTAAGACGCAAAGGGGTTTGGTTACTTATTTGGAATGCCTATACCTTTAAATTGTTATTATAGATGCTCATTTTACTTGGAGGAAAAAAAATTCTTTGCGACTCCGCGGCTCTGCGTGCAACGGTTTGTAGGATTGATTTCTCGCTAAGACGCAAAGGGGGTTGATTGCTTTTTTTTGAATACCTATGCCTTTAACCAGTTAGTTAAGGATTTTAGCTATTTGTCTTGAACTAAGGACAAAATATTGTCCTTTGCGACTTTGCGGCTCTGCGTGAAACCGTTTGTAGATTTGTTTTTCTCGCTAAGGCGCTAAATACCTAAGGGGGTTAGAGTATTTATTTTGTGTTTTACTTATTATATTCATGCAAATATTCTACTTATGGCCTCCTTTATAAAATACTTTTGTTTTTGCATATGCATGCTTTCTATACCATTAATGGCTGCGCAAGCTCAAAGTTTAAGTAATAACAATCAAATCATCACTGGTGCTGATCGAACAGAGGAATACCTTCCCTATTTGAAAGGTAAAAGAATAGCCATTATGGCTAACCCTACTAGCATAATCGGGGAAAAGCACCTGGTAGACAGCCTTCAATCTCTAGGGGTGGAGATTGTCAAGGTGTTTGGTCCGGAACATGGCTTTCGTGGCAATGTGGGTGCAGGCGTGCATGTGAAGGATGAAATAGACAGTAAAACAGGTATTCCCATTGTTTCGCTTTACGGAGCCAAAAGAAAACCTTCCAAAGAAGATTTGGAAAACGTGGATCTTTTGATTTATGATTTACAGGATGTTGGCTGCCGCTTCTATACCAATATCAATGCGTTGGTACGCCTTATGGAAGCCTGTCATGAGAATAACCTGGAATTGCTAATTTTGGACAGACCAAATCCCAATGGCTACCTTATCGATGGCCCAGTTTTGGACATGAAATACAAATCAGGAATAGGCCAATTCCCGATTCCTATGTCTCATGGATTGACAGTTGCAGAATTTGCTATGATGGCCAATGGTGAGGGATGGCTGGAAGACAAGGTGCAGTGCAAATTGAAAATTATCCCGGTAGCCAATTACACGCATGATATGCCTTATACCCTCCCCGTCTCTCCTTCTCCCAATTTAAACACCCAACAGGCCGTTCTTCTATACCCTTCTACCTGCATGTTTGAAGGCACCTATGTCAATCATGGCCGGGGCACCTATTTCCCATTCACTGTCTTTGGAAGTCCTGCTTATAAAGGTATTTACTCCTTTTCATACACCCCAAAAAGCATAAAAGGAATGTCTACCAGCCCTTTATTTATGGATCAGGTATGTTATGGCCTTGACCTGAGGAATTACGATACGGATTTACTGAGAAAATCCAGACAAATAAATTTAAAGTGGATCAAGGAGCTTTACAAAAATAGCCCGGAGAAAGAAAAGTTTTTTGATGGAAGTCTAAGCAAACAAATGAACAATATCGAAATACAGATAGGTTCTGGATTGTTCAGGCAGCAAATCATCGACGGTGTTCCAGAAAGTGAAATTCGAGCAAGCTGGGAACCGGGCTTGAGTAACTATAAATTGATGAGGAAAAAATACCTGCTTTACCCTTGATGGGAAATAACTATTAATGATTTTATCAAGGTGGCATTGAAATTGAAGTACGATTTGATATAAAAACACAGCTGTACAAGTTTCGGCATTTGTGGAAATAAGAAATAGTTAAAAACGTAAGGAATATGAAGTTTGATTGGTTGAAAACCCTGGTTTTTAGTGCAGCAGTAATCGTTGCAGGATTTTTCATAGGTAACATGCACAAAATTGGCAAGCAATACGATCGGACAGTGCAAGTAAAAGGCTTGTCGGAACGAGAGGTAGATGCGGACCTGGCGGTTTGGCCCATTAATATTTCACTAACAGCCAATGACCTGAATGTACTGAGTGGTGATATAGAAAGACAAAATAAAGAGGTCTACAACTTTTTTATTGGCCAAGGCTTCAGTGAAGATGAATTGACCAAAGGAAGCACCAATATCAGTGATGTTCGGGCAGATCGCTACAATACCAATGCTCAGTACAGTGAGTTTCGATACTTGGCCAAGTCTGAATTCACCGTTAGGACCAAGGACCTTGGTAAACTTCAGAAAGCACTTTCAGAATCACTCACACTCATGTCAAAGGGCATCTTATTAGAATCGAAAAACACCTGGAGACCCATTGAATATATATTCACAGGCTTGAATGAGCTAAAACCCTCCATGATTGAAGAAGCAACAAAAAATGCACGCGAAGTAGCAGAAAAATTTGCCCGCGATTCGGATTCTAATGTTGGAGAAATCAGAACGGCAAGGCAAGGCTTATTCACGATTAACGACAGGGATGAAAACACACCCCAAATCAAAACCGTTAGGGTGGTCACCACCATTGACTTTCAATTGGAGGACTAAGCCTCCCCTATTTTCTCTAATATTTTATAAGTAATCAAATAGGCAGGCCTCACCCCATCCGTCCCAAGTGCTCCGGAGGCTAGGGTACTGCCTGTTTCCAAAGGATTGTCAGAAGCATAATAAGCATACATTACTTTAACATTTTTGCGTATGCTGTTTCTAATTTTACTTGCGGATTGAATGGCTTTCTGGTAATGCGCACCTTCCATTTCCAGTCCTGCAGCTTTCCATGAAGATTCCATAAAATAACCCAACACCTCCTTGTTTTGAAGAGATGTTCCTAAAACAGTAATCATTGGCCCGTCATATACTCCCAATCCGTATCCTTCAAAATCAGTGGCATCCAATTCGTTTTTGAAAGGATAATTGTCTGCAGTTCCTTCAAATACATGGGCATTTGGGATCATAATGTCCCCTTTCTTTCCTTCCAAAATCCCCGCTTTCCCCATAATAGAAATGGTGGTAATGTTCAATGGAATTTTTTTATCTCCAAGCTCATATGGTTTTAACAATTCATCCAAACATTCATAAGCCTGCTCACCAAAAGCATAATCCATCACTACCAATACTGGCCGTTTCTTTTTTCCTTCAGGCAGTTTTACTCCAGGAATCAAAAAGTCGGAAACCATCTTGTCTGTATCAATTATCTGAACACCAATATTGGTTCCTGAAGAGTCTGGCACTTGCGTCAATCCATGCTTCAAAGCATAGGCTAAAATCTCCTTTCCTTTACTTCCTTTGCCATTTACACTGATTTTCATGGCCATATCCTCAATGGAATCATAATCCGCCAAATCTAAGGCCTGGTACCCATATATGGTATTGATCACACTGTGAAGGTTAGCACTAATCACATGTATGGGCCTTGCCAACAAATCTTGCTCATCCAATACAGATTTGATCGTATTGGCCCAAGATTCACCATATACGTGATGTCCTACTCTTTCCCTCAGCGTTGCCGAAAAAGATATCTCTCTGTCTCTTTCTTCCAGCATTTCTTCCATTGACAACCTTCCCATATGGTAAATAATAGAAAACAGACTGTTGCTATTTATAGAATTCTCAAATTTCTGAACCGCATTCTTAGTTTCCTCAAAGGTTCTTCCGGTCAGGTGGCTAAGGTAGGAACAAGCAGCTTCCTTATTGTACTCCTCTCCTCTGATCTCCTTCTCCACAACCTCTTTCAATTTTTTCCAGTTGAGATTGATCCTTCCTTTGGGATCTGTGCTGTTCTTACGAATTTTCTCTGACTCTATATATAAGAAAGTAAGGTGAGTAAGTATATCATAAATATCACTCTTCCCTCGAGTCATCTCAACGTACATCTGTTCCTCATCCACACGATAGCAGTTTCTTTTTCTTTTTGAGGGAATTAAGGGAGGAAATCCAGAGTCTTCATAGCCTTCCCTACTGATCAGGCGTATGTACCTGCATTCTTCTATGCCTTGGGGAAGTCGCTCCATAACATATAACAATCCTTCCAATTCAAGTTTTTCTGAATCATTTACCAAACCGTAGATCTCCGGGCTTAAAGTAAGTAAAGCTTCAACCAAAGATTCTCCAGAAACCCCTGTGGGCTTATAATTCCCTCGCATAAAAAGATGACGCATGGTAATGTACAAGCGTTCAATGGCTGCCCTGGATTCTTGTGCTTTAGTTCTTTTCATATTGTTAAGGTTTAAAAATTAGGTAAAATTACAAAATTTTATTCTGTTTAGAGAAAAATAAAAGTTGATTTAACAAAAACACAATTTTATACAATATAAATCTGGGCCGAGAAGATTAGAAAACTTCATTAGGAAATTTTACCCAACTTAATTTTTATTACTCCGTCGGTATTCCCTACCTGAGGCGTTATCCCTTCATTCTCTAAAGTAATAAGCCCCTTTTCATGCAACCAAGCAACCGCCCTATTTTCATCATCCATAAAACTTTCCCAATTACTGGGAAAAATCCATTTAACAACTTCCGTGGGACAGAAAGACATTTCTTTTTTTCGTTTGGCCATTTCCATTGTTGCCAATACTAAGATACCCTTATCGAGATAGTTCATTTTAAAAAATTTTCAATTGTCCATTGCCTTTAAATTGACTGAAGTCGAGGGAAGGCATTTTTGACTCCTTAGGGAGGTATTTCCTAATAGAAAGCTGCACCAAATCCGAAATCGATTTTGCCAACACTCCTTCACCTTTAAGCCTTCTACCCCATTCTGTATCATTGGCTTTGCCACCATGAAATGCTTCTATTTGATGCATTACTTTATCAGTTCTATCAGGAAAATGCTCTTCCATCCAGTTTCTAAATAATTCTTTCACCTGACCATTCAACCTGACTACGGTATACCCCACTTTCCTAGCACCGGCTTCGGCCGCTAATTGGATAATTTGCGGAATAGCTTCAGTATTAATGCCAGGAATAATCGGCGCAACCATAATGCCAGAAGGTATTCTAAGCTCAGAAAATTTACGAATCAATGCAATTTTCTTTTGCGCTACGGCTGTTCTAGGCTCAAGAAGCAACTTCAGTTTATTGTCCAGGTGATTGATGGAAAAATAGACATGCAGCAGATTTTTTTCAGACAGTGCCTTTAAAATATCTGTGTCTCGTTCTATAAGGCTGTTTTTAGTAACCACACTTACAGGATGCTTGTATTCAAGACATGTTTCAAGGATTCTCCGTGTGAGTTTATACTTGCTTTCCGCAGGTTGGTAGCAATCTGTATTCCCTGAAAGCATGATGGTCTGTGGCTGATAATTCTTTTTTTCGAATTGTTTTTTCAGCTGGGTAGGAAGGCCAGTTTTTACCAGAATATTGGTTTCAAAACCTAATCCTGAATCATAACCCCAATTTTGATGTGAGTTTCTTGAGTAACAATAGATACAGCCGTCCTCGCATCCCTGGTAGGGATTTACAGAGTAATTCAGGGGCAAATCAGGACTATCATTGACACTAAGTGCTGATTTTGTGTTGACATTTATAAATTTGGTGGGAGGATTTTCCTCATATTCAGGAAGATCAATTCCTTCTATGTGCTCCTGTACCAGACTGGCTTTTTCATACTTATTACCCGGCTGATGTCCCGTACCTCTTCCCTTAAAATCCGCAGCTTTCATAGGGAGCAATGTATAAAAATAGCAGTAAAAAACCTTATCAGGTATTACAAACCATGATAAAAGCTGGAGGGAAATTCTTCAGCGTAAATGCCGTCTTTATGGTACTAAAATGCATTGCAAACTGAAAGCGCAATAAATAAGAGTAGCAAATCTGAATAAAGAAACCACTAGGTTTGAGCATCAAGCTGCTTTTCTCGTAAATGGCAGTTCTTGATTCTTTTGCAATAAGGCTAAAAGGTAGAGAAGATAAAATTAAATCTACCGGATTACCTCCAAGGTGCTGATCCATATTTTCTGCTGAGTCACAAATTATGACAACATTGCCTGAACCATATTGCTTTTTCAGATTTTCGCAAAAATGCTCACTAATCTCAAAAACATAAAGCACCGCATCTTTATCCATCCGTTCGATAATACCTTTGGTAATGCTTCCGTCTCCTCCTCCAAGCTCCACAATGACCTTCGCACCTTTGAAATCAGCAAAGGACAGCATCTTATTTACCAAAGACTTTGAACTAAATGTTACAGCGCCAGTAGTTTTAATATTGACAAACAATTCTTTAAAAAGCGAACTTTTATTCATTAGTTAATTGAATTAAACCAGGGTTGAGCTTTAAAACCTTCTGCAATTGAATTTTATAAATATTTAAATACCATCACAAATTTCAAAGTTACTAAAATCAACTTCATAAAATTCATTTTATTTCAAAAAAAGAAAAATTCATTTTGATAAAACGAAGTAAACTTGCCAAGAACCATTCTCGGGACAAATACCAACATTTAACAAATAACTATTCAAATATTGAGTATTAAACCTTAATTTTAGCTTTTAGTTACGCACAAAACACTAAAAATGAAGTCGAAAAAACAACTCATTTTATCTAATTTTGCTGTCTTTTTTGCTTGCATGCTTTTAATTCTAGGCCCTGCACGAGCTCAAAGCGACAGAAATGGAGACAGGAGGGTTACCTCTAGTTATTTCATTTCGAACGCCACAGTGATTCCTACAGCCGGTAAAATTCACCGCAATTATGATATTGTCTTCAAAGATGGTATCATCACTCAAATAGGAAAAAACCTAACGGTACCCAAAGATTCAAAAGAAATAAAAGGGGAATCCCTTTTCGTTTATCCCGGATTTATTGATTTGGGAAACCAATTAGGCGTTCAGCCACCTGAGCTTCCTGATAGGCCCGGTGATTTTGACACCTCTAACCCAATCCCGGAATTGGCAGGAATCCACCCTCAGTTTTCCTCAGCAGACCATTATAAGTTTTCCGAAAGTGATGAAAATGAAATGAGAAAACTCGGTTTCACCATTGCTCAAAAAATACCAGTAGGAAATGGAATGTTACCTGGAACGACTACTATAGTCATTTATGGGCATGAGAAAAATAATAACCTGCTTAAAGAAGATAAATCTCTGTATTTTCAATTCAATACTGTAGGCGGTGTTTACCCACATACCAAGTTAGCTGTAATGGCGAAGTGGAGAGATCTTTTCCAAAACGCAGTTCTTTATCAGGAACATACTGCTATATATGAGAAAAATAAATTAGTAAAGAGGGTCACAACAGATCCGGTATTAGAGGCATTGATCCCTGTAACTCAGAACCAGAAAACGCTCTTGGTAGCCGGTAGAAATGAATTGGATGTTCGAAGGGCCCTGAAAATGCAAGAAGATAATAACTTTAAACTTATTTTACTTGGAGTAAATGAGGGACCAGAACTTATCCCCATCCTTAAATCCAAACAAGTTGGGGTGATACTAAAACTTGCACTAACTGATGACAATTTCTTAGAAGGCCTGGAAGGTGAGGAACAAGGAAAGGATTACGAGGAAAGGCTTAAAAAAGGCCAAGAAGCCTATCTTGAATCCTTGCGTTTAGCTTCGAAGTACGAAAAAGAGGGAATCCCATTTGCATTTACCAGCTTGGATTTAGATAAAAAGGATTTTTTCAGTAACCTAAAACTAATGGTAAGCAATGGGCTTTCCAAAGATGTTGCCCTTGCAGCCTTGACCAGCAATCCTGCAAAACTTCTTGGTATCGAATCCATTAGCGGTAGCATTGCGCCGGGAAAAATGGCCAATATGGTAATTATGACAGACAGTCTCTTTTCTAAAGATGGAAAAGTATCAATGGTTGTTAGTGATGGTTACTTGTTTGATTACACTGAAGAAAACAGCCCGGAAAAACCCGGAAATCAGGTTTGGACCTATGCCGCGGAAACCCCTGTAGGCCAATCGAAAGGCCGCTGGGAATTTTTTAAGAAAAACGAGCAATGGAATGGCACTGTCTCCTATGACAGTCCTAAAGGAACTGGAATCAAAAAGACTAAAATGGAAAACCTGGAGCTTAAAGACGATTCTTTGTCTTTTTCCTTTAAAGTTGAAACCGAAGAGGCTGTTTTAGATGTAACGGTAACAGGCACTATTAATGAAAACAAGTTTGAAGGCAGTATGGACATTTCAGGTTATAACCAATTTACCGTACAGGCTACTAAAAAAGAAAAACCGAATAACAACCATGAATAAGAAAAGACAGTTAGTGGCTGGTTTATTAATTTGGTTGAGCGTGCAAGTCTCTGCGCAGGAGAATCAATCAGGAGATATATTGATAAAAAATGCCCAGGTTATTACCATAACCAACGGTACATTGGATAACACAGATGTTTTGGTTAAAAATGGCATCATCGCAGAAATCGGAACCAATCTAAAAGCATCAAAAAACACCAAGACAGTGGATGCTTCAGGACAATTTTTAATGCCTGGGATCATTGATGCGCATTCCCACCTTGCCCTTGAAATCATCAATGAAGCCAGCAGTCCGATCACTGCGGAAGTTCAAATGAGGGATGTTATCGACCCATATGATATTTCAATTTATAGGGCTTTGGCAGGAGGCACCACCATCTCTCATGCCATGCATGGATCTGCAAACGTAATTGGCGGACAAAATGTGACCTTAAAACATCGCTATGGAACCCATGATCCAGATAGGCTAATAATGAAAGAAGCTCCAAGAACAATTAAATTTGCCTTAGGAGAAAATCCAACACGGGTACATGGCATAGGGAAAAACCTTCAACCCCGATCCAGAATGGGTGTAGAGGCAGTCATAAGAAATGGTTTTGAAGAAGCCCTACAATACAAATCGGCTTGGGAAAAATGGAACAAGGAAAAGCAGAAAAAAGAAATAACTACTGCCCCGCCAAAATACAATACCAGACTGCAAACACTCGTGGATATATTGGATGGCAAAATTATCATTCATTGTCATTCTTACCGGGCAGATGAAATCTACATGCTGATCCAAGTATGTCAAGAATACGGTATTGACAAAATCGTGTTTTCACATGTCAATGAAGGGTTTAAAGTAGCCCCTGAACTGGCAAAATACACCATGGGAGCTTCGGTATTTTCTGATTGGTGGGCTTATAAGTTTGAGGTTTACTATTCCACTGCCTACAATGCAGCAATCCTAACCAAAAATGGCGTAGTGACCTCAATTAATTCAGACTCAGATGAACTCATCCGGCACCTTTACCATGAAGCAGCTAAAACACAGCGGTATGGAGGGCTTACCGATGAAGAAGCATTGTCTTTGATAACTATCAACCCTGCCAAACAATTGGGCATTGATAAATACGTAGGCTCTATAGAGGTAGGCAAACAGGCTGACCTGGTTTTATTTGACAAGCATCCGCTTTCTATTTACGCCATCCCGCAGATGACCTGGGTAGATGGAATTAAGTATTTTGATAGGAATACAGATCAAGCTGACCAAAGGTTAAAAATCAACCTTAAAAGATCTCTTGACCCATATCGTATAAGCAGCGGCACACATAACTGCATGCAAGACGCTCAAGCGTTGTTTACTGAAAACCACCACCATTAATAGTTGAAAATGAAAAGGCAAGTCAATTTCCTTTATTATAGAAGGGTTCAAATGAAAAAATTAAACCTATTAATTTGGTGTTGTTGTTTACTCCTTAGTCAAAGCCTTATGGCCCAGATAGAAGGAGAAGTAATAAAACCATACAAAGCTAACTTCCTTCTCACCAATGCTAAAATCTATACGGTCACCAAAGGTATTCTGGAAGACCATGATTTGCTCATTGAAGATGGTTTGATCAAGGCTATAGGTAAAAATATTCCTCAGCAAAACCACACCGTCATCGACTGCACTGGGAAGTCATTGTATCCTGGATTTATCGACAGTGGAACAAGCTTAGGGATTGTAGAGGTAAATTCATTAAAGGAAACCCAGGATTATATGGAACTGGGAAAAGTAACTCCTCAAATGCAAGCCTTAACGGCTGTTAATCCTAATGGAGTAGCCATACCTGTAACAAGGGTAAGCGGAGTTACCGCAGTGCTTACACAACCTAGAGGTGGACACTTCCCTGGAACTGCAGCATTAATCAATCTCAATGGTTATACACCTGCGCAGATGTTTGGCGGGTTTAAGGGAGTAATCATGAATTACCCTTCTGCAGTAAGATCAGGAAGTAACGACACTAGATCTTTAGAGGACTTGCAAAAAACAGCAACAAAAAACCTGGATGAAATAAACGAACTTTGGGAAAAAGCCGCTACCTACCTTGCTATTAAAACCAAAGGAGGGGAATTGGAATACTACCCCGAAATGGAGCAACTCTCTAAGGTTTTAAACAAAGAACTACCCCTTCTAATAGAAGTAAACGCTGCCAAAGACATTGTTTCAGCATTGGAATGGATCAAAGAAAAAGATGTAAATGTTGTACTTACTGGAGTGGCTGAAGGATGGAAAGTTGCAGATAAAATTGCAGCAGCAGGTGTTCCCGTAATCACAGGCCCAGTCTTGACCTTGCCTAGCAGAGACTCGGACAATTACGATGCCTCCTACAATAATCCGGCTTTGCTTCAAAAAGCTGGGGTCAAAGTAGCTTTGCGGACAATGGAAGCCGAAAACGTAAGAAACCTGCCTTTTAATGCTGGTTTTGCTGCGGCTTACGGAATGGGAATCACCGAGGCATTAAAAGCCATTACCATCATTCCTGCCGAAATATTTGGAGTTGATGACAGTTTGGGCTCTTTGGAAGAAGGCAAGAAAGCTAGCCTCTTTATCTCAGACGGAGATCCATTTGAACCAAAAACTCAAATCCATCAGGTATTTATTGATGGGTACAGAATACCCATGACCAATAGACATATCAGGCTATACCAGGAATTTCTTGAAAGAGAAATGCAGCCCTAGTTCCAGGGATTTTTCCGAACGCCAGGATCTGATCTATCTTATTTATCAAAAGTGAGCCTTGTTTCATGAAAAACACATTCTATTTATATTTATTGTTGTTGGGAATCTTGTTTGCCTGCCAAAAAGAAGACCAATCAGAAGAAATGACCAACCTCATCACTGAGGTCAAAGAGAAATATGCCCCGGATAAAAGGGTTGCCCTTTTCGATGTTCAATGGGAAAATGGTATCCTAAGCGGTGAAACCAATTTACCTGAAGCTTATAAGGAGTTGACAGACAAGTTAACTTCAAACAGTATTTCATTTACTGACTCCATCCAAATACTGCCCGATCCAGCTCTGGGAAGTAAGAATTTAGCTTTGGTGACCAATTCTGTGGCCAATATAAGAAGTGCCCCCAAGCACTCTGCTGAATTGGCTACACAAGCCCTGATGGGTACTCCATTAAATGTTTTGAAAGCAGAAGGTAGCTGGTACTTGGTACAAACCCCGGACGCATACTTATCATGGGTAGATGCCGCCGCCATAGTCCTGGTCGACCAAAACGCCATGGACGAATGGCTTCAAAAAGAAAAAATTGTCGTCACTGAAATGATCAGCTCGATTTATGAAAATGACAGTTTCGACCAGGTTGTAAGTGATATTACCGCAGGGAATGTACTGGAATTGCAGGGCTATGAAAATGAAAATTACCAGGTGATCCTTCCAGATCAACGCAGAGGAACTATAAAAGGAGATCAAGCCGTGACCTATGATACCTGGAAAAACAGTAGAAGTACAAGCGATGACAATCTCATTCAAACCGCCAAGAAAATGATGGGCGCCCCTTATTTATGGGGAGGAACTTCACCAAAAGGAGTAGACTGTAGTGGGTTTACCAAGACCATTTATTTTCTTAATGGCATGGTCATTCCTAGAGATGCTTCCCAGCAAGTCAATGAAGGAGAGCTCATTGACAATGATAAAAACTGGGACAATTTACAAGTAGGGGATTTGTTGTTTTTTGGGGTTCCCGCCACGGAAACAAGCAAAGAGCGTGTAGTACACGTAGGCATGTGGATTGGGGATGGACAATTCATTCACTCAAGAGGAAGAGTAAGAGTGAGTAGTTTTAACCCTGAAGATGAAAATTTTGACGCCCCTGAATTAGCCCGTTACTTAAGAACCAAACGAATTCGAAACCAACCAAGTGAGCACATTCTAACTGTAGATCAGGTATTACAATAAGTAAAACTACCATGAAAAAATTACTCTTTTTCTTTTTCACCATAGGCTTAGCTTCAAACTTGTTTGCACAAAAACAAATGAATGGCTATTCTGAAAGTGAAACCAAGCAACAGAATACCATCGAGGATTTATTTTTAGACATGGTGGATTTCCCTGGCTATAAAAACCATTTAATCACCATCACTGCCCATCCTCATACAGCGGGTTCTAAGGCCAATGAAGATGTAAGGGACTACCTGGTTAAAACAATGGAAGGGGCGGATCTAGAGACCACCTTATATCCCTACGATGTGTATATTCCAAAGGATCCTGGAACTTCTGTAGTAGAAATTGTTACGCCTAAGCGAAAACCTTTAAATCAAAAGGAAGACATCATTTCTGGAAATCCTTATTCTTCACACCCAGAACTTCCTAAAGGCTGGAATGCCTATTCGGGTTCTGGGGACGTAACTGCTGAGGTTGTATATGCCAACTATGGAACAAAGGAAGATTATGAAAAACTAGCAGAGCTAGGAATAGACATCCAAGGGAAAATAGTACTGGCAAGGTATGGTAAAAATTTTCGTGGGTTCAAAGCTAAGTATGCTGAACAATACGGTGCTGCAGGTGTATTGATCTATACGGACCCAAGAGATTATGGGTACAGCAAGGGATTGGTTTATCCTGAAGGCAATAATTACAATGAAAGTGCTATTCAAAGAGGGTCTGTATTGACAGAGTCATTTACAGGGGACCCTTTAACCCCTTTTGAACCAGCTCTTCCATTGGATGGAAAAACCAAAATCAAACGGTTGAATGTAAACGAAACAAGTTTACACACCATCCCAGTAACTCCTATTGGCTATGGTGCTGCGGGAGAAATAATGGCATGGATGAAAGGCAAACCAGTTCCAGGAGCATGGCAAGGTGGATTACCCTACACCTATAGATTTGAGGGAGGCCCAGATTTAAAAGTCAGACTCGGCGTATCACAACCCAAAGAGTTTGTTCGAATCAACAATATAGTAGGTACCGTAAAAGGAAGTTTGTATCCCGATGAATGGATAATCTTAGGTTGCCATTATGATGCATGGGCATTTGGAGCTACTGATCCAGGTAGCGGAACAGCCATGCTATTGACCTTGTCAGAAGCACTTGGCAAGCTTGTCAAAGAAGGCCATAGACCTAAGAGATCCATCATGATTGCACATTGGGATGGTGAGGAATACGGAGTAATTGGTTCTACTGAATGGGTAGAGCAAATGAAAAAAGAACTGGGAACAAATGCTGTAGCTTATTTGAATTTTGACGCCGGTGTTTCAGGCAGAAGTTTCGGCGGTGCAGCAGCACCTAGTCTAAAGAAGATCATGACTGATGCGGCAAAAAAAGTAATTTACCCGGATTCTACCAAGACTGTTTTCGAAATGTGGTCAAAAGATGGTAAAAGCCTACCTATTGGTAATCTTGGTGGTGGTTCAGATCATATCGCTTTTTATATGCATGCAGGTGTTCCATCCATGAGCGGAGGAACAGGCGGAAAAACGCTTTATCATACCAATTACGATGATTTCCTTTTCTATGAGAATTTTGTTGACCCAAGCTTAAAAATGGGAGGTGCAGTAGCACAATGGGCAGGAATCATGTCCTTGAAGCTGGCCAATGCCACTCTTATCCCTTACGACTTGCCGCGCTATGCGCAAGACCTGAGCATGCATTTCACAACGGCTACTAACAAAATTAAAACCTATTATCCAGAATTCTCAGGTTTCAAAAAATCCGAATCCGCCATCAATACATTGGAAAAAACCACCAACGAATTAAGTAAAGCACTTCCCAAAGCAATCAATGAAGGTCGATTAAATGCTAAAGAAATAAAGCAGCTCAACACTGATTTGATCCAACTTGAAAAGAGTTTTCTTTTTAAGGAAGGAATGCCCTTTGGCCCATGGTACCTGTCCTTGTATGCGTCAAATGACCCTTACAGTGGCTACGCATCTTGGATCCTACCAGCCATTGAATATCAAATCGCCAATTCAAAAAAAGACCAATTAAGCCATTGGGACACAGTTTATGAAAAAGCCATTTTAAACCTTAATGAAAAAGTTAAGGCCATTGGTGAAAAAATTGAACAGTAGATAATTACAGCCTTATTCCAAGACTTTAAAAAAAGGCAAGCTTAGTATACTCAAATCAAAGAATTTTTTAATACAAAACCCCGGGCAAAACCCGGGGTTATTTTGTTTTAAACCTTTTTCACTTTGTTGAAATACAAACTAGGAAGGTATTTCGCAATCGCGATTCTACCCTCTAGGATTTATTTCTCTTTAGGTTTATCGTAGTGAATGGTTTTGGTGCCTTTGTACAATTCAAATACCAAGAGTCTGCAATCGATGGTCCCATTATAAAATGGAATCCTTCTTTTGGGCTTGAGGCCAATTTTCTTACCCAAATCAAGGTTTCCGGTAAAAACCAATCCGGTATATCCGGCACAGCTCTTTTTCATAAAATCACCAATCTCCCTATAGATAAGTTCCAGTTCTTCTTCCTCCCCTAACCTTTCTCCATATTCAGGGTTAAAGAAGATCGCCCCTTTTTCGGCTTCTGGTATGGTGGCCTCTCTGAAGTCACAAATTTCAAATTGAATGAATTCCTCCACTCCAGCTTCTTTGGCATTTGCTTTACTAGCATTGACCGCCCTTTCACTGATATCTGAGGCAATGATTGGGAAATCAGGTTGTGGCTTAATCTTTTGAGTTAACTTTTTCTTTAACTCATAGTAAACCCCTGCATCATAACCATTGATGTACATAAAGGCATAATCATCCCTAAACAAGCCAGGGTATCGATCTGTTGCCATCATGACTGCTTCTATGGCCACGGTGCCGGCACCACACATAGGGTTAATAAATGGGCTATTAGAATCCCATCCGGATGCGATCAAGGAAGCCGAGGCAAGTGATTCCATCATTGGAGCACTTCCTGGGACTTTCCTATAACCATGCTTGATAAGCGTATCACCGGATGTATTAATATAGATAGTCGCTTGCTCCCCTTTCCAAAAGAATTGGAATACAGATTCATTAAGCTCTGAGCCAGAATCTGGTCTGGAACCAAATTTCTCTCTGAACCTATCTGCGATAGCGTCTTTAATTTTTACATTGACAAATAAGGGATTGTCTACTGTCTCATGTTTCACATTACTTATAACAGAAAAATAACCATCTTCGGCTATATAATCCTCCCAAGGTAAGGCCTTGATCACATCGTAAAGACCTTCAATATGGTCCAATGGGAAAGAATGAATTTCATAGAGAACATGGCTGGCAGTTCTCAAATGCATGTTTAAAAAAATACAGTCATTTAAGGTTCCTTGTAATGCCACGTGTGTTCGGAAAACACCTTCAATTTCAAAGCCCAGTGCAATCAACTCAGCTTCTAAAAAGGGTGCATTTCTGTCATAACAGGTTATGACTATTTTTCCTTCCTTATTAAAATCTATCATGATACAAATATACCGGAAAAAATTGGCATGAAACGAAAATATCCCATTGCCTGAAGACCAAATCTATTGCTTTTTCAAAACCTTTTGTACTGCTTCATAGGTAGCAGGGTCATTTACATTTTTAAACTCCTCCTTATCAGGGGCATGTAAAAGTGCCACATCCGAATTAATCAAAACCTTTCTTGGACAACTGTAGCCCTGACTTAAATATCTGAACAAAACAGGGTAGGCCCTGGGCTCCCAAATAGTAACCAAAGGTTCTGGGAATTTACTATCTGAATCCAAAAAGGAGGTTGCCAATTTGGAAGGGTTGCGATTGCTAATCAAGTAATCCAGTGTTTTTTGACTTAAAAAGGGCAAGTCGCAAGCAACACTCAACCATGCCACATCAGGTTTTTCCATAAATGCAGAAATAAGTCCCCCCATAGGCCCCATTCCTATTAGTTTGTCCTTAATTATAAACTGCTCATTGTCAAAACCTGCCTCCTGTTCAGCATTGCAGGAAAGAAAGACTTCTTTGCAATAAGTCTTCAACAATTCACTTACATGCTCTTTCTGACTTTTTTCATGATAGGTTAAGTTTGCTTTATCCCTATTCATTCTAGTACTCTTGCCACCAATCAATACCAATCCATTCAATTCTGGCTGATTTTCCTTCATAAAATCTTTTATAAAAGAAAGTATTTTATTGGTTTCGCCAATTTTAAAAACCTGGATCTCTTCCCAATTACTAACATGGCATTTAATACAATCCGGTATATCCGTCTGCCCCTCCTGTAATAGAAATAGCTTCACATTGGTAAGCTTGCCTAATTTCTTATCCATAGGCTTCTTAGGGTCTATGACCAATACTTGGTCTTTGGCCTTAAAATGATTGGCATTGATCAGTATAAGCTCTTGGTTGTTCAACCATTCCCGCTGCTCAAAAACAGAAATATTCTCCTGTCTCCTATCCAACCTTTTGAAAACAATCTTGTCTCTCAATTCAGTCACTTCAGGAAATTGCATAAGGCTGTCTTTGCCTCCCTCTCCGGCAAGTAATTGGTCTCCTTCTTTATGGTCAGCATCAACATAGGCCATTTTGTAATCGCTGGAAAGATTCAGAATAAGCTCATGGACCATTTTCTGAATAATACCACATGAAGTTCCCAAAAAGCCCAACTCTATCCTGCCATAATCCCCCAGAGATGGTCTGGCCAAAGAAACATGTTTTTGGTGCTTATCTTTTGAAATCACGTTTACCTCCTGTTTTCTCTTCTAATTTCATTTCCTTAATCAATATATCATGTGAAAATCCTTTGCACATGTCATAGATCGTCAATGCGGCTATGGACACCCCTGTCATGGCTTCCATTTCTACTCCAGTTTTTCCTGTAACACGGGTACTGCAGCTGATCAATATCTCTTCCTCCCCTGCTATTTCTATATTTACCTTACAATCATCCATTCCTATGGGATGGCATAAAGGAATCAAATCTGAAGTTCTTTTTGCGCCCATGGTCCCTGCAATAATGGCCGTTTGGAAAACAGGTCCTTTTTTAGTGACCAACTCAGAAACATCATTGAGTGATTGCATTATTTCCTTGCCCAATACCATCCTGCAGGAAGCCTTCGCAAAGCGTTGTGTAATTTGTTTCCCTCCTACATCAACCATCGCAGGGTTCCCTGTTTTATTGTCCAGATGTGTAAAGTCTTTTTTTGTCATTACAATGAATTAAATTAAGAAGCTGTTCGTAAATCATTAACTACTTTGCTTATATAACTAATGGCAAAATCTACATTTTCTTCAGTAGTGAACCTACCAAGAGAAAGCCTCAAAGTAGCCATTGCAGTGGGACCATCGAGGCCCATGGCTGTGAGTACATGTGAGGGCTTATCTGTCACACTGCTACAGGCAGCCCCAGAACTGACCGCCAATTTTTTATTAATTCTAATCAACAAAGGTTTACCTAAAATGCCTCGGAACGAAACATTACATACATGTGGCAATCGATTGGAAGAACCGTTTAACTGACTGTCTTCAATTTCAAGCAAGCCTGTTTCTAATTTATTTCTCAATTTAGAAAGCCTTTGGGCTTCATCCAACTGATTGGCTAGTCCTAAAGAAGAAGCCTTTCCTAACCCCACTATGCCGGGTACATTTAAGGTACCACTTCTCAAATCTCTTTCTTGACCTCCACCTGTGATTTGAGCTTTTAAAGTTAATTTGGGACTGCCTTTCCTTATGTACAAGGCGCCTACCCCTTTAGGTCCGTACATTTTATGTGCAGAAAGCGCCAACATATCCACTCCCAATTCTTTGACATTCAATGGGATTTTGCCAATGGCTTGAACAGCATCTGTTAAAAAGAGTACGCCATGCTCCCTGGCCAAGGCTGCCATTTCTTTGATGGGATGCAAATTACCTGTCTCATTATTGGCCGTCATGGCAACCAATAACAGGGTATTTTCTTTAAAGCTGGACTTCAATTGGTCCAAGGAGATTTCCCCATTGGCATTCACAGGAAGACAAGTCCATTCAAAACCCTGTCGAACCAAATCTTCCATGCTGTCAAGAACTGCCTTGTGTTCTGTAGCTATGGTAATGAGGTGTTTTTTGTTTTCATTTTTGGCCAAGGCAAGGCCTTTTATTGCCAGATTAATGGCTTCAGTCGCACCACTAGTAAATAGAATTTCTTTAGCGGCTGCTCCAATCAATTCGGCTACTTCCTCCCTTGCGGATTCTACCGCATCTGCAGCAAACCAACCATAGGGATGATGTCCACTAGAGGCATTGCCATAAGTAGAGGTAAAGTAGGGCAACATTGCCTCTACTACCTCTTGATGACATGGAGTGGTTGCATTGTAATCAAAATAAAGGGGTAAATCCATTCAATACGGTTTCAATTGATCCAATTATTTGGCCAACCTTTCAGCCATTTGAATTGCTTGGTAGGCATTCACTATACCTCCAGTTTGGCTCAGATCTCCAAAATTGACCATTTCCTCTTGTCCGGGAAGATTAACTTTTTCCCCTCCGGCTTTATAAACGGAGTTCTTTAGAATGCTTCGTACTTCCTTAGGCTTAAGTTCAGGATAATAGGCAAGCAATAATGCAGCAACCCCTGATACAGTTGGTGCAGCCATACTTGTACCACTATTGTTTTCGTATTCTGAGCCAGGAATGGTAGAATAAATATCTACCCCTGGAGCAAATAAATCTACACCTTCTTTACTAAAATTAGAAAAGGTAGCGGGTAAATCTTGATTATCCCTTGGGCCGGAAGCACCGACTTCAATCCAAGCATTAGATGTACCTCTCTTGGCAAACCACCTGTTTGGGAAATTATTTTCCGGCGTAACTTCCTTGGAACTATTTCCTGCTGCATGAATTAAAAGTACTCCTTTTTTTTCTGCATATTTGACGGCCTTGTCTACATATTTTTTTCCAGGAGAATAGGATTTACCAAAACTCATGTTAATGATTTTAGCACCATTGTCAACTGCATACCTAATTGAATTGGCAATATCCTTGTCTCTCTCATCCCCATTAGGCACAGCTCTTATCGGCATAATCAACACATGATCCGCTATCCCTTCAATCCCTAAGTCGTTACCACGATTAGCGGCGATGATTCCTGCTACATGGGTTCCATGAGATGGATCAGGACCTGTAGGGTCGTTATTTCCATAAAATTTTTCTTTGTAATCCTCAGGATCATCTCCTACAATATGTCTAGGATCAAAATCTGTATTGTAGGCATATTTGGCTTGTACTTCAAAATGCTCAACAGCTTTTTCAAGTTCCCCTAGTATGGTATTGATACTTGCATCTTCTATTCTGATCATTCCAAACATTTGCTTCAACATATCTATTGCAGCAGAGATTTTCTCGTCATCAGATTCGAAATCAGCCAAATCGCTTTCCTTAAAATCAGAAACATTGAATTCCTCTTTTACTATATCAGCCATATTAGAAAAACCTTCCATCATGTTGTTGTACATGTTGTAATTGCCTTCAGCCTCTTTTTTACTCTCTTCAAAGTTTGCATTGATTCGCTCCCAATAAGCAAACTCCTCTTTATTCTTACGTTTTACATCCTCTTCCTCAACATCAGCATATTTGGCTTTGAGTCTAATGTATTCTCTGGTCAGTTCATGTGAATCATTATCTACTTGAGACCCATCCTTACCTCCAATAAAATTCCAGCCATGCACATCATCTACATAACCATTTTTATCATCGTCTATTCCATTTCCAGCAATTTCATCCTCATTGGTCCATATTTTCCCCTGAAGGTCTTCATGGGTGATGTCTATTCCAGAATCAATTACAGCCACCACTATCATGGCTTTTGGTGATTTCCCCTGAAGCAATTTCTCATAGGCCTTCTCGGCCCCTGTTCCCATTATCCCATCATCTATGGGGTCAAGCAAAAACCAATTGTTTGGAGTTTCAATACTGTCTTTTACAAAACTAACTCCTGTAAAAGCGGAAACAGACCCGTACCCACTGAGAAAAATCCCCAGTAAAAAAGCATAAAAATAAGTTTTGAAATTTCTTTCCATAAAATTTGAAGTATAAATAAAATTTAACTGATTTTTTTATCGCTGTTATTACTGAACTATCAAACAGAAAGGTACCAACGATTAAGTTTGAAACAAATTTCCAAAACTTTTACGGTAAGATTATACTTTTTGTGGTTTAATTTAAAGACCACTGAATAAAAGCCCATCAAATTCGAGAGTTATTCGCTGATTGATTCATTTGAAGCTCCAATTTTAGGTGGGTACCTATAATTCAATAGATAGCCAACATATCTTCTTCAAGACTATTCTATTAAGTGTGAAATTGTCAAATGACCCAGTATTACTTAATGTACACTCTTCCTGTGAGAGCTGAATACCTTAACGTGGCAAAAATGGTTTAATTACCTTATGGAGCTATTTTTATCGGCTATATCTTCTCCTTGTAATTCCCATGAAATAATACTGGTGAAACCATTTCCATTGTTTAAAAATAATGTAACTTACTGATTAACTGACTAATTAACTTTTTAAAAGAAAAAATTACGGTCATCTATTGGAAAATTTGACAATGTAGGTTTATTTTGTACAATCCTTTTACTTTTTAGAAGTAGCTAGGATTTATATAGAAGAGGCAAGAGACAGGCTCGTTGACCCTCTGGCAACCTGGAAAATCCAAGGTGCCAATTCCTGCCAGATGAAAAAGTTTACATCTGGGAATATAAATTCAAAAACTATATGATTTTATTTTACAGAATAAAAAAGGACAAAGTTTCCAGGTATTTCTTCAATCATTTAATTTCTTTTCTAAAAGGATGGAAAAATTCTGCCCTATGTGCTTTTAGCCTCAGGTAGTTTTACACATTTTATACTTAATCAAGTTTATTAGAATTGATAACAAACCTAAAAAACAAATAACATGTCAAAAAATTATCGTTTCGAAACATTGCAAGTTCATGCCGGTCAAGAGGTGGATGCTACCACCAATTCCAGGGCTGTTCCAATTTACCAAACGTCTTCTTATGCCTTTAATTCTGCGGAACATGGTGCAAACCTTTTCGCATTAAAGGAGTTTGGTAATATTTACACAAGGATAATGAACCCTACCTCTGATGTTTTTGAGAAGAGGGTGGCAGCATTAGAAGGTGGTGTAGCTGCTGTAGCAACTGCTTCAGGTCAAGCTGCTCAGTTTTTGGCGCTAAATAACTTCCTTAGTGTTGGAGACAATTTTGTAACCTCTCCTTATTTATATGGAGGTACTTACAATCAGTTTAAGGTTTCTTTCAAAAGGTTAGGAATTGAAGCAAGGTTTGCAAAATCTGACAAAGCCGCAGATTTGGCAGAACAAATAGATGAAAACACCAAAGCCATCTATGTAGAAACTATCGGTAATCCAGAATTTAATGTTCCAGATTTTGAAGAAATAGCTGCACTTGCCAAAAAACATGACATCCCATTAGTAGTAGACAATACTTTTGGCGCAGGAGGATACCTTTGTCAGCCTATCAAACATGGAGCGAACGTTGTCACTTCTTCTGCTACCAAGTGGATTGGTGGTCATGGTACTTCTATAGGAGGTATAATTGTAGACGGTGGTAATTACAATTGGGGCAACGGTAAATTCCCTGAATTTTCTGAGCCATCTGAAGGTTATCATGGAATGAATTTCTGGGATACATTTGGAGACAACAATCCTTTGGGACTTCCAAATATTGCCTTTGCAATTAGAGCAAGAGTAGAAGGACTTAGAGATTTTGGACCTGCTATCAGCCCATTCAATTCATTTTTATTGTTGCAAGGGTTAGAAACATTATCACTACGTGTACAACGTACAGTTGACAATGCTTTGGAACTTGCAAAATGGCTAGAGCAACATCCTAAAGTGAAGTCAGTAAACTATCCAGGATTGCCGAATAGTCCTTATCACGAAACGGCTAAAAAATACCTTCCAAATGGATTTGGTGGCGTATTGAGTTTTGAAATTGAAGGAGACAAAGAAACTGCATCAAACTTCATTAACAATTTGGAATTAATTTCCCATTTGGCCAATGTAGGAGACGCAAAAACCTTGATCATTCAACCCGCCGCTACCACCCATCAGCAGCTTTCTGATGAAGCACAATTAGCCGCAGGTGTAACCCCTTCTATGTTAAGGATTTCATTAGGTATAGAACACATTGAAGATGTGAAAGCAGACCTTACTTCTGCCTTCGACAAAATATAAAACTATTAAAATGAACCTTCAATCGCCGCATTTGACTATTGAAATGACTCAAGAGATTTTCTATTGCCAAGAAGCATTACCTTTGGAATCCGGAGAATCTTTTCCGGAATTCCAATTGAATTTCACTACCCAAGGGCAGTTAAATGCCAATAAAGACAATGTGATATGGGTAATGCATGCATTAACAGGAGATGCCAACCCCCAGGAATGGTGGTCTGGACTGATTGGGGAGGACAAATTTTTTGACCCCTCCAAATATTTCATTGTTTGTGCTAATTTCCTTGGTTCCTGCTATGGTTCAACTCAACCTTTGAGTAATGATCCGCAAAATAGAAAACCTTATTACTATGACTTCCCTAATATTACAACCAGGGACATAGCGGCAGCGTTGGATAAATTGAGAATTCACCTGGGCTTGGGAAAAATCAACACGGTGATTGGAGGTTCTTTAGGTGGTCAGGTAGCATTGGAATGGGCTGTCACTTTAGGTGATAAACTAGAAAATGCTATCATCGTAGCCTCAAATGCAAAAGCCTCGCCATGGATAATTGGTTTTAATGAAACCCAAAGGATGGCAATCGAATCTGATGGAACTTGGGGTAAATTAGATCCCGAAGCAGGGAAAAAAGGCCTGGAAACAGCCAGGGCAATTGGCATGCTCAGCTACAGACATCCATTGACATTTCTTCAAAACCAAAGTGAGACTGAAGAGAAAAGAGATGGTTTTAAGATAAGCAGCTATTTAAGATACCAGGGCTTAAAATTAGCCAATAGATTCAATGCAATGTCTTATTGGACACTGTCTAAAGCCATGGATAGTCATGATATAGGTAGATCAAGAGGTGGCACACCCCTAGCCCTATCAAATATCAAATGCAAAGTGCTTTCTATAGGAGTAGATACCGACATTCTATTCACAAGCGAGGAATCCAGGTACATCAGTAAGCATGTACCCAAAGGGACCTATAGAGAAATTACATCCATTTATGGTCACGATGCTTTCTTAATTGAGTATGAACAATTGCAATACATACTAAAATCTTTTTATTTGGAGAATAACGGTTAATCAAACATTCATCTTGTATGATTCCATACACGAAGATAAAGGAAACTTGTTTGTACATCGATGATTTAGATTTAGCAGAAAAATTCTATCATCAAGTATTAGAAATGCCCTTGATTTCAAAGGTGGATAAAAGGCATGTGTTTTTCAGATGTGGGGAAAGCGTCTTGCTTTGCTTTCTCCCTGAAGTAACAAAAAATGAAACCAGTTTGCCTCCACACTTTGCCTATGGGAAGCAACACTTGGCCTTTGAGGTGAGAAAAGAGGATTACCTAGAGATTAGGGAAAAATTAAGTCAAAAAGGAATAGTGTTTACCCACACTCAAGAATGGAGAAATCAGTTAAGTAGTTTTTATTTTGAGGATCCATTTGGCAATGTACTAGAAATAGTACCTCAAGGGATTTGGGAGTAATTTTAATTCATTTTTTAAGGATTTGAAAAACTATTCAGCCTTCTTGCTATATTATTTTAACAATAATTTTTGAATATGAGTTGTGGATTGTGATTTCTTTTAGAATATTGCATCAAAACCAACCATAAGTTAAATGTCTTATCAATTTATTTTTACCTTGGGATTATGTGCATGTCTAATATCTTGCACCAGCCATAAAATGGAATTTCACAAAAACAAAGTAATCGCCCATAGAGGAGCTTGGAAAGCAAATCCATACCCTCAGAATTCCTTAGCTTCTTTACAAGCCGCAATTGAACTTGGCTGTGAAGGATCAGAGTTTGATGTTTGGATGACAGCAGATGGAGTTCTTGTAGCCAATCACGATGCCGACCATGAGGAAATGGTAATTGAAGAAGTTACTTATGCCCAACTACTTGAAAAGCCTTTGGCCAATGGTGAAAAAGTACCTACAGTTGAAGAATACCTTAAGCATGGTATGAAGCAAAGCAAAACAAAGCTTATTTTCGAAATCAAGCCATCAGGAGTATCTAAAGCAAAAGGAATTGAACTTGCCGAAAAGTCCGTTGCTATAGTAAAGGAATTAGGTGCAGAGCAATGGGTTGACTATATCACTTTCGACTATGACATAGCATTGAAGGTAATTGAACTGGACCCTAATGCCAATGTAGCTTACCTTCGGGGAGATAAAACTCCACAGGAATTAAAAGACGATGGATTCTTTGGTTTTGATTACAATATCAAAAAAGTTAAAGAAAACCCACATTGGATTAAGGAAGCACAAGACTTAAACATGACTGTTAATGTCTGGACTGTAAACAATGAAGAAGACATGAAATGGCTATTGGATCAAGATGTGGATTTTATCACTACCGACGAGCCTGAAAAGCTATTCTCAATTATTAAGTAAAAAATGAAATATCGCAGCATTTCCATTGGCATATTTTTAATAATTTCTGTAGCATTCACCTTTGGCATATCCTGCAATAAAGCAACAATTTCCGAAAGGAAAGTTAAACATACCATTCTGATAGGCCTTGATGCCTTCGGATCCAGAGGCTTCCAGAAAGCATCAACTCCTTATATGAATAAAATGATTGCAAATGGAGCAATAGCTCCATTTGCTCGATGCTTGTTACCTACCAATAGCTCCCCAAATTGGACCGCAATGCTAACAGGCGTTGGCCCTTTACAACACGGTGTCTATGACAATGATTGGGAAAGGGACAAAGTAAAATGGCCTCCAGTAGAGTCAACAGATGAAGGTGTTTATCCAAGTCTGATGAATTGGGTAAAAGAGCAAATTCCGTCTTCTAAGGTTAATTTTTTCTATGAATGGAAAGGTTTAGCCAGACTATTTGACTTAAGCCAGGTAGACAAGGTCTACTTAGGAGAAAAAGGAGATGTTATCTTCGAAAAAGCAGCAGATTCCTTCTTTGAGGACCTTCCTGATTTTTTATTTATTAATATTGATGAAATTGACCATTATGGGCATCAGGATGGCCATGATTCTGAAGCTTATTTCAATGCCATCTCCCACTATGACAGTATTATTGGCCATTTTATAGAAAGGCTGGAGGCAGCTGGCCTGATGGATGAAACCTTGCTAATGATCACTGGCGATCATGGAGGTATAGATAAAGGCCATGGCAGTACTTCATTAAATGAAATCGAGATCCCAATATTATTGTATGGAGCTGATGTAAAAAAAGGCTTGGTAATCGATAAACCCTGCTATATCTATGATGTTCCCGTAACGTTAGCCTTTGCTCTTGGCATCACTCCACCAGATGCCAGTATTGGTCGTCCAATCTTGGAAGCATTTGACCCAAATAGTATTTCAGCCCCTTATGTTCCCATGCCAAATATTTCACCAACAAAAGGTTTCTTTCCTAAGCCACCTGTAATGGTAGAAATAAAAGTGGATGATGCGGATGCAAAAATATATTATTCATTAGACGGTTCAGTCCCTACAAAAGAAAGTGGTATTGTTTATAATGCTTCCCTTCAGTTCAACAACAGTACTTTGCTTACTACTGTAAGCTACAAAAATGGCAAATACAGCAGACCTGAAGTCAATCAGTACCGAATCGGTAATGGAAAAGAAGGGAAAATTTCCTGGGATTACTATGAAGGTGATTTTTTACGGGTACCTGATTTTAAAAGCCTTCCCATTAAGAAATCAGGCATGAGTAATGAATTTAGCCTTAAAGAAATACCGCATCGTCCAGACCATTTTGCTGTAAAATTTGAGGCTACCTTGACTATACCTGAAAAAGGAAAGTATACTTTTTTCTCTAGATCTGATGACGGAAGCAAGGTTTTGCTAAATGGTAAGGTAATTGTTGACAATGATGGCTCCCATTCCAGTCAAATAAAAAGCAATCAAGTTGAGCTGTCGAAAGGAAATCATGCAATTGAGGTATGGTATTTTGATGATACCGATGGTGAGGGGCTTGAAATCCAAATTGCGGGCCCAGGCATTCCTAAGCAAATAATAACTGAAAAGTTTATCATAGAAAGTACTTTATAATCCCTGCCTAAATAATCGCCCTATTGTTTTCCTATCCTATTCTGAAATAAACAGCAGGCTATTTCACTACTGTCCTGGGTATGGCCGCTGGGAGGCGGCTTAGCATCTCATTGTTTAACAATTGAGTAGCATTGGTGAAGCTGGAAACATTAATAACATTGTTTTTTTGCCTACCAATCAAGACCACCTCATCGCCTACTGCTACTTCCCTAATGTGGGTAATGTCAACCATAAACAAATTCATGTTAATCAATCCCACTATAGGCGCCTTTTTTCCATGGATCAAAACCTGACCTCTGTTGGACAAGGCCCTAGGATAACCATTGGAATAGCCAAGAGGAATGACGGCAATTTTCATTTCCTGAGTAGCTTGGAATGCTGTTCCGTAACCAATAAATTCTCCCTGATCGACCGTCCTAATGTCCATTATATCTGTTTTCCAATTAAAAATCCGCTTCATTGTGGCATCAGACTTTTTATTGGTTTGATGTAAATGCGCATAATAGATGTCAGGACTTGGCCAAAACCCATACTGAGCAACCCCTATTCGCACCATATCATAAACGGTGTCCTTCATAGCCAAAGCAGCGGCAGAACAAGCTATATGTCTGATCTCAGGCAAGAATTTTCTTTCTTTGCATATTTTTAGGAAGGCCTTATATCTTTTGTGTTGCTGATCAATTTTAAACTGATTTGAAATGCTTTCAGCTCCCCCAAAATGGGTACACAAACCTTCGAATATCAGCCAATCCTGGTGTTGCTTTAGATAACTGAGTGCTTTAGGAAATTCATTGGCTTGCATGCCTGTTCTATTGGCTCCAGTTTCTACTTCCAGGTGAACCTTGGCTTTTTTATCTACTTTTTTTGCGGCCTCTAATACCTTAGCAAGTCGGTTGAAATTATATACAAAAAAGGCAATCCCATTGGAAATGGCCCAGCCCAGGTCCTCTTCATAAATAATACCCATAATCAGGATATGACTATCTGGTCTACATACACTCAAAACCTGTTCTGCCTCATAAGATGAAGCAACGGAAAAATGATTTATGCCACATTTTTCTGCCATAGGTACAAATACCTCAATGCCGTGGCCATAGGCATTGGCCTTGACCACGGATGAAAGTATGGGTTTTTCACCTATCTTTTTTCTAATAAAATTGATATTGCCTTTGTAGGCAATTTGGTTTAACTCTATTCTTGAAGAATGCTTTACCATTGTTTTTTTATTTCCAACCAAGTGTAGGATTTTCCCCAACTTTGCTTGGTCAACTCTTTTACGGTATCAATTTCTGTTTGAGGAATTTTATCCATCTTAGACGCTGCATCCAGATTATTGTAATGGAAGGCATAGATTCTGGCAGCAAATTGATGTATAGGAAGGGATGATTCACCATGGATCTCTCCATTTCCGTAAACGGACGGAGTGATTCCCTGCCCCCAATTCTGTCTTCCTTCATTATTGGGATTCAGAAAATAGGCCCTAACCTCACCTGACGGATCCTTTTCAACCCTTAGCAAGGAAATGGCATGAAAACCTAGCATTTCCCCTTTGGCTGAGGTGATAAAGATCCCAACAGGATTCGGATAAACCAAGCGATGGCCTCCGTTGTATTCAGGGTGACACATGCCATAAAATACCCTAAGAAAACCATCAAAATCTACAATAGCATTTGACAGGTAATCATAAGCAGAAGCAAATCCAATTTGTATCCATTGCCCATATAGCCCTGGATTCACCCATTTGTGAGGGTCTTCTCCTCTACCTGATGCTCTACGCATCATCTCGTTATAGATTTTGTCAAGCATTGGTACCAGAGTTACCGACACTGCATCTAACTGGTGGTCTAGCTTTTGTACCAGGCCTAAGGCAGACTCCGAATATTTGATCTCACTTCCTTCAAAACGAAAGCTTAAATCATCATGTACGGCAGCAGCTTGTACCATATGGATCAATTTGGCAGGTGCGTGTTGACTCCACATGCTTATTCCTCTCGCACTCTGACAGGTAGGATTATTTCCCTGCCCTACCCCTAATGGTTGACCTAGTATCCTCAATAGGGCTCCAATTAAATACTGCTTAGGACTTACTTCCCCAGTCGAACCCGTTATCGATTTATTGATTCTCTCCTCGACATTAGGATGAAGTGAAATGGTAAGTAAATTGTGCAACCCTGCCCTAACGGCGGTTCTGGAAAGCACTCCATTTTCTAAGGTCTTGGACAAACCGAAAATACACTGTGCATTGTATGGATGAATTACCTCAGCTATAATTGTGCAGACAAACGCTTGATGCTCATTAAATCTAGCCAAACCAGACTCATTTAATCCCAAGCATTGGGCTACCAATTCATAGTGTTCTTGCTTGACTAAAAACAACAACAGTGATGCATGATAAGTACTAACTAGTCCATAAGCAAGCATACTTTCACTCATTTGCTCTGCTTCATCAGCAAGTTGGTCTTCAGTCAATCCACCTAGGTAATCCTCATAAGCTTCAAAACTTCTATCTACAGTTCCCGAAGTGGGTCTATAAATAGATCGTTGAAAAGCCAACAAGTCCCTATCCGCAGGATCATTGGGATCAAGCTCAATCTTTTCCTTTACCAAAGCAATAATTCGCCGTTGTTTTTCAGTTACTACTGGTCTTTGCTCGCAAATCAGCATAAGCTCTTCAACGAGGGCAGCTTTCACCTTGGACAATTGTATCTGATCTGAAATAAAACCAAATAAGGAATGTACCTTGGTTAGCTCATGCTCACTCATTAATAGCCTTGTTTCTTCCTGAGGTTCTTTGAAAACAAACTCAAGATTTAGTACCAAGGCTTCTTGCAGGTAACTTTCTGCTTCCTCCTTCATACTCTCTGAGGCTTGAATTTCCCCTCGGGCCAAGGCCAACATTCTAAGTTCACTTAGCAACTCATAGGTTGAATTAGGATGACCACTTTTGTAGGTTCCATTTACCAATAGCGGAACTAACCTTGAGGGATTTTCCCATGGAGTCCCTTTAAATATCCCTGCCTCAACCAAGGCAGGGATACGTTCGTAAATTTGTTGAATCCCCTCTGATGTATCACACCAGGTATCCAATTGTCCTAATATTTTTTGTGCCTTTTCCCCTCTTGTCAGCACGGTGGCTGATTTATAGCTCTCAAATAACTCTTCAAAGGATTCTAAGTTACTTATTGAGATCACTCCTTCTTGCATATTAGTTATTACGGTTCATTAGTGATAAAAATCTACATTTTCATAATGTAGCAACAGTTCTGTCATTCGGTCAGGATTATCTCCTTTGAAATTAACCGTACCAAAATGATTGCCAAAACCTTCTCTGGAATTGACTTTTTGATTGGTAAGGGGAGGTATCAAATTATGGTCCAGAAAATAGGACTCTTCTTTAAGTTCTTCTGGAATAACCAATTGAGAAATCTGATTTTTGTGAGGATAAATCATCACATTCCCATAGAATGTACCAGGTCTGGCATCTAAAGGTGGTAACAATTCATTGAGTTCTTCTTCTGTGAGTTCAGGATCATGACAACAAACAAAGGCCGCCAAAGCATCAAAATCATAGGCCTGACCACAAAGCTCCAATATATGTCCTCCCGGTATTCGGCAAGCGACCTCACCGAAACTCAGCTCATCCTCTTCCGTAAGAAACCATTCTGGATGAATCATTCCATATTGTATTCCGAAGAGATCAACTAATTTTTGCATCTCTTTCATTATCCTATCCCTTTTGGTATGAAGGTAATTTCCTTCTGGAATAAAATTAGAATAACCGAGTTTTACATACTCAGTAATATTAAGGAATCTAATTTTACCTCCATGTACAAATGCCTCACATGAAAATTCTTTTCCGGATAAGTGACTTTCAGCCAAGCAAGGAAAATCATCATCCTGACATTTGTCTTCTATATCCTTCTTAGACCTTAAAAGTCGATGCCCTACAGTACCTGCGGAGGCAAATGGTTTTATATGTACCCAGCTATCCTCTTCTCCATCTACCTGTAAATTGGCCTGATTTAGTCTATTCATAAAATTGACCACACCTTCTTTGCTATGGACTTCTTCGAATAGCCCAACTCTCAGCCCCCCTATCAGTGCCTTTCTTTTCATCATGGCCTTGTTCCTAAAGAGGAATGCCCTATTTAAAACCTTTGGATCATCTCTATACAATGAATTCAATGCACCAGCCCATTCTACTGTTTCTTCAAACAAAGGTACAGCGACATCTACATTAAAGGCTTCCAATTTGTCTTTCAAGTCCAATGAGTTTGAAGAATCACTCCATTCATCAAATTGGTAAGGAACAAAGGGGATATTATTTTCTTTGGCGTAATTCTCAAAATCAGGGAAAGATACAACTACAAAAGGTTTATTGAGTTTTTGCATACTTTCTATAACGGGTAAACTCCAACCCATTAGCGCAAAACATTTTGCCATCTTTTATAAATTTTTGGTTCGTACCCAATAGACAACAAATAATAGGCTAAAGTCTATTTTTAAATAAAAATAAAAAAAATCTCCTATTATATTTAAGTTACATCTTCATATAATTAAGTTTTAACGGTAAAAAACAATTCTAAAACAATTAGTGAGGGATTTATTTGGTTGATAATGGGTAGGAAAAAGTGCAGTTACAATTGGTGTAATTATTGATAATTGGCTTTGGATGACATTTCCATCACATTATATCCTTATTAAATTTGTATTTTTGATGAAATAAATAAATATTTGCAAGGTTTAGCATGAAGAAAGAAGCAAACATATCAAATAAAAGTAATCTGGCTCAAAATAACCTTTTTGGGTATCCGATATTTGGTCCTATCAAAACCTACAGGACCTTATTTAGGGCCTAGTCCCTAAACTCTTTTAATATATCCTATGTGGATATTCCTATTACCGAAAGCATTTCAATCATTCATTTCAACTTATTTTCTTAGGGCTGACTGTCAATAGCGATTTGATGGGAGATGACGGTAAGCCAAAAAAATGCTACAATGTTTAAGCAAAAATTTATAATAAAACCTGCAGGAGAAGAGCATTGTCAATATGCGGAAACTATTACTGATGAAATGGAACGTTCTGCGCAGGCAAGAGGCACAGGTATAGCAAAGCGATCCCCCGAATACATTAAAACAAAAATGCGGGAAGGTAAAGCTGTAATAGCGCTTACCAAAACTGGCGATTGGGCAGGGTTTTGTTACATAGAAGCATGGGGACATGGAAAATTTGTGGCCAATTCCGGATTGATCGTTTCACCTGATTTCAGAAAATTCGGCCTAGCCAGAGAAATAAAGAAAGAAGTTTTCAAGCTTAGCAGAAAGAAATTTCCAGATTCCAAGATATTTGGGTTGACTACCGGAGCGGCGGTAATGAAAATCAATTCCGAGCTAGGTTACTATCCGGTTAGTTATTCTGACCTTACTACAGACGAGGATTTCTGGAAAGGATGTCAAAGCTGTGTCAATTACCCAATACTCATGAGCAAAAACAGATCGAATTGCTTGTGCACGGCAATGCTTTATGAACCAAAAAATGTAAAAAAAGCAGAGCAAAAGAAATTATCCTCTGAATTCAAAAAAAATCTTAGCCTTTTTGAACGATTGATCAACATCAAACGGGCCATGTTTCTTAATTTTGCCAAAGGGAAAGAAGCTTTGGTAAAAGTAAAAGATAAAGTAAACCAATCTTAAAAATATTTTTGTTGCCCTAGGGTAGCACTCTTAAATAAAAGGTAATTATTTGTATGAAAAAAGTAGTTTTAGCATATAGCGGAGGTCTGGATACAACCTTCTGTGCCATTCACCTTAGCAAAGAAAAAGGTTATGAAGTCCATGCAGTATTGGTCAATACAGGAGGATTTGAGCAGGAAGAATTGGATAGTATTGGTGAAAGGGCTAAAAAGTTAGGCGTTGCATCCTTCAAGGTTCTAGATGTAGTTTCTACCTACTATGATGAAGTTATAAAGTACTTAATTTTCGGTAACGTTTTAAAAAACCAAACTTATCCACTTTCTGTAAGTGCTGAAAGGATTTTACAAGCCAAAGCTTTGGCTGAGTATTCTAAAAGTATAGGCGCAACCTCTATTGCACATGGAAGTACAGGTGCTGGAAATGATCAGGTAAGGTTTGACATGATTTTTCAAACCATTTTACCAGATATAGAAATCATTACCCCAATCAGGGATTTGAAGCTAAGCAGGGAAGAAGAAATCACTTACCTAAAGAAACATGGAGTGACCATGAACTTCGAAAAAGCCACCTACTCTATCAACAAGGGGATTTGGGGAACTTCTGTAGGTGGTAAGGAAACCCTTACATCTGATCAGGCGCTTCCAGAAAGTGCATATCCTACGCAAGTTACGGTTACTGATCCAGCAACAATTTCCCTTACTTTTGACAAAGGAGAGCTAGTAGGTGTAAACGGAGAATCTTTCGATCATCCTGTTCAGGCCATTTTAAGGGTACAGGAACTCGCAAGTCCATACGGAATTGGGAGAGATATTCATGTTGGTGACACCATTATAGGAATAAAAGGTCGGGTAGGCTTTGAAGCCGCAGGACCATTGGTTATAATTAAAGCACACCAACTTTTAGAAAAGCATACACTGACCAAATGGCAAAGCTATTGGAAAAATCAGATATCTGAATTTTATGGCAACCATTTGCATGAAGGGCATTACCTGGATCCGGTTATGCGAAATTTAGAGGCTTTTATGTCAGATACACAAACCTATGTGAGCGGGGAAGTAAAAGTTCAACTTGCTCCATATAGGTTCAGCATGATCGGTGTCAATTCAGAACATGATCTAATGTCATCTAAGTTTGGCAGCTATGGTGAAATGAACAAAGGCTATACAGCTGAAGACGTCAAAGGCTTTACTAAGATCCTAGGCAATCAAACAGCTATTTTCCATAAAGTAAATAAAAGCTTAGACAATGAGAATCATTAAAACAGCCGTAGTTGGTGCAGCAGGATACACTGGAGGAGAATTGCTCCGGTTATTGGTTCACCATCCTAATGTGGACTTAAAATGGATTCATAGCAATAGTCAAAAAGGTAAAAATTTAGAGGATGTTCACCCTGATTTAATAGGTGATGCATCCCTTGTTTTTACAGACCAAATTGATAAAAACGATCTTGACCTTGTATTTCTCTGCCTTCCTCATGGTCAAGCAAAACCATTTTTGGAGGAGCACGCATTCGATACAGACACTAAAATAATAGACTTAAGTACAGATTTCAGAAATGAATCAAATGATTTTGTCTATGGTTTGCCTGAAGTTAATAGAGAACGGATAATCGGTGCAACGAAAATTGCCAATCCAGGCTGTTTCGCAACAGGTGTACAACTTGCTCTTGTTCCCGGTATCAATCAAGGATGGGTAAAGGACTCCCTACATGTAACTGGTCTAACAGGAAGTACTGGAGCAGGTAAGAAATTATCTGAAACCACCCATTTCAGTCATCGAAATCAAAACATATCTGTTTACAAGTTATTTACCCATCAGCACCTGAAAGAAATCAACCAGACTTTCAGTCAGCTAGATTCTAATTTTGACCAGCAGGTACTATTTGTACCATATAGGGGTAATTTCTCACGCGGTATTTGGATTACCGCCTACTTCCCTTTCGAAGGAAGTATAGAAGAAGCCTATGAAGTCTACTCCTCTTTTTACAAAGATGCTGCATTTACTCATGTCAGCAAAAATGACATTGAACTAAAGCAAGTAGTCAATACCAACAAATGTCTGGTTCACCTAAAAAAAGAAGCGGGACAATTGGTCATTTATTCAGCCATTGACAACCTGATAAAAGGCGCATCTGGACAGGCTGTTCAAAACATGAACCTTGCATTTGGACTAGATGAAAAGACAGGTTTAAGATTAAAAAGTACCGCTTTTTAAAAATCATTGACTATTGGGCAGTAACAAGTTACTGTCCCCAAACACCTATTTATATGCAATTGTTTGACGTCTATCCCTTAATGAATGTCACTCCTGAAATAGCGAGTGGAGTTTATCTTTGGGACAATAAAGGACAAAAATATCTTGACCTATACGGTGGCCATGCCGTTATTTCAATTGGCCATTCTCACCCTCACTATATTAAAAGGATTGGTGACCAGTTAAATAAAATTGGCTTTTATTCTAACTCTGTACAAATCCCCCTTCAAGGTGAAATGGCAGAAAAGTTAGGTAAACTATCTGGATATGAAGACTACCAATTATTTCTGTGTAACTCCGGGGCTGAAGCCAATGAAAACGCATTAAAACTGGCCTCTTTTGAGACAGGAAAACCAGGTGTTATCGCCTTTCATGGTGCTTTTCATGGAAGGACTTCCGGAGCAGTTGCCATTACTGACAATCCAAAAATTGTCGCCCCATTTAATAGCGGTCATAAAGTTTACTTCGAGGCCTTGGGCGATTTGGAAGCCGTTGAACAAAGGTTAAAAGAAGGTGAGATTGCAGCGGTTATCATTGAAGGGATACAAGGAGTTAATGGCATTCAGGTAGCCGAATCAGATTTTCTAATTGGTCTATCCACCCTCACCAAACAATATGGAGCCAAACTAATCCTGGATGAGGTTCAATCAGGCTATGGTCGAACTGGTAAGTTCTTCGCCCATCAATGGGCAAAAGACCTCTTGCCAGACCTCATCACCATTGCAAAAGGAATGGGCAATGGTTTCCCAATGGGGGGTGTACTGATACACCCAGAAATTGAAGCCAAATACGGTTTACTTGGAACCACCTTTGGCGGAAATCACCTGGCATGTGCTGCAGGACTTGCCGTTTTAGAAGTTTTAGAAGATGAAAAGCTTATCAGCCATTCGGATAGCATGGGTGAATTCTTGATACAAGCATTGAAACAAGAATTTCCGGAAATACCTTCGGTAAGGGGAAAGGGTTTAATGATAGGATTCGATCTCACAGAAGAAGCTGCCAGCTATCGTTCAGAACTGATCAGCAACCACAAAATATTTACAGGAAGTGCTGCCTCAAAGAACACCATTCGCCTTCTTCCTCCACTTTGCGTGAAGAAAGAAGAATTGCAGCTATTTCTTAATAGTTTAAGAGAAGTAATTAACAGCAGGAAGACCAAATAAAAGTCATGAAAAACTTTACTCAATTTGAAAACATTGACCTCGCAAATACCTTAATTGAAAAAGCGTTGGCCTTTAAAGGAAACCCTTTAGTCAATCGAAATAAAGGCAATGGAAAACGTATTGGTTTGATTTTCCTAAACCCTAGCTTGAGAACTAGGATGAGTACACAGCTGGCAGCCTCTAATCTTGGGGTGGAAAGTTTTGTCCTCAACATGGACAAAGAAAGCTGGGCGCTGGAAATGCAAGATGGTGTGGTGATGAACCAAAATAAAGTTGAGCATATAAAAGATGCTGCAGCAGTTTTGGGTGGCTATTTCGATATTCTAGCCATCAGGGCATTCCCCACCCTTACTAATAAAGATGAGGACGTTAGCGACTTTGTCATCAATCAATTTATCAAATACTCTGGAGTACCAGTGGTTAGCCTTGAAAGTGCCATAAGACATCCATTGCAAAGTCTGGCGGATATGGTGACAATCCGGGAGAACTTTAAGGAAAAAAGGAAACCAAAAGTAGTCCTTACCTGGGCCCCACATATCAAATCGATACCTCACGCAGTGGCCAATTCCTTTTCTGAATGGGCACTGGGTTGTGAACATGAATTGACAATAACGCATCCCCATGGATATGAATTGGATAAAAAATTCACCAATGGAGCAAAAATAGAATACGACCAAACTGCAGCCCTTGCAGATGCTGACTTTGTCTATGTCAAAAACTGGAGTGCCTTTACACCCTATGGCAAAATCCTTAGTGTTACAGGAGATTGGCTATTGAATGAAGAAAAGTTTGGGGACAATAAACAGGCCAAGGTAATGCACTGCTTACCTGTTAGAAGAAATCTTGAGTTAAGTGACGAAATATTAGATGGAGAAAGAAGCCTTGTACAAAATCAGGCTAAGAACAGAATTTTTGCTGCTCAAGCAGTAATTGACAGCATGCTTTAAAAGAATCTAATGGAAATCAGTGTAATAAAGATCGGCGGAAACGTTATAGACCACAAGGAAAACTGTACCCAGTTTCTAAAGTTATTTGCCAATTTCCCTGGAGTAAAAGTACTTGTTCATGGAGGGGGAGTTATGGCAAGTCGTATTGGCAGTTCTCTGGGGATTGTTCCCAATATGCACAATGGGAGAAGAATCACCGACAAAGAAACATTGGACGTGGTCACTATGGTTTATGCAGGTCTAATCAATAAAAACCTTGTCGCTGAACTGCAATCCTATGGCCAAAATGCCATTGGACTGACAGGTGCAGATGGAAATGCAATTACCTCTAAGAAACGCCCCGTAAAAGAAGTGAACTTTGGTTTTGTAGGAGATGTAGAAAAGGTGAACACTGTACTTTTGGAAACCCTTTTGCAGCAAGACATAGCCCCTGTATTTTCGGCGATAACCCATGACGGGCAGGGACAATTGTTAAATACAAATGCAGACACCATTGCTTCAGAAATTGCTACCTCATTGGCCAAAAAACACCAAGTGAAACTTTACTTCTGTTTTGACAAAAAGGGGGTTTTGATGGACGCTGATGATCCATCCACTTTGGTTCCTTTAATCGATGAAGACATATTTAAAAAACTGCTAAACGATCAAGTGATCCATTCTGGCATGATTCCAAAATTGGAAAATGCTTTTAATGCTCTTGACAAAGGGGTGTCAAATGTATGGATGGGGTTACCAGAAAACCTGCTACTTGCTTCAAAGGGAGAAAATGCAGGAACAATCATTGGATCGAAATAAAATATTTGTATTGAACAAAATACATTAAGGTGGCCTGTTGCTATCTAAAACTACAAGAAATTTGGAAGCACTAGAAAATTTGAAATTTGAGGCGATTGATCTTTTAAAAGCTTTAATCAGTACTCCTTCTCTTAGTAAAATGGAGGACAAGACGGCTGATTTAATTCAAGCTTTTTTTGAAGGAAAAGGCATCAAATCTCACAGAAAAGGTAACAATATATGGGCTTTCAACAGGCATTTTGATCCCTCATTACCTACCCTACTGCTCAATTCACATCATGACACCGTGAAGCCCAACCAAGGCTACACCCTCGATCCCTATTCCCCATTGGAAAAGGATGGCAAGCTTTTCGGACTTGGCTCCAATGATGCTGGAGGCTGCTTGGTAAGCCTGATGGCTACCTTTGTGTATTATTACGAAAAAGTCATGCCAGTCAACCTGCTCATTGTGGCTTCGGCAGAAGAAGAAATAAGTGGACGCGGTGGCATAGAATCTGTTCTTTCAGACCTACCGGTTCTTGATGCTGCAATAGTTGGAGAACCTACCCTTCTTAAAATGGCAGTAGCAGAAAAAGGTTTAATGGTCATAGATGCGGTCGTAAATGGCGTAGCAGGTCATGCAGCTAGAGAAGAGGGCACCAATGCCATATATGAAACCCTTACGGACCTATTGACGATCAAGGACTTTAAGTTTAAAAAAGAATCTCCTTTCCTAGGCCCTAATAAGGTTTCAGCTACCATAATTAATGCGGGTAGTCAACACAATGTAGTTCCTGATAAATGTACCTATACCCTTGACGTACGGGTAACTGATGCTTATACCCTAGAAGAGGCTTTTGAGGAATTAAAAATGAATTTAAAAGCAAAGCTTACGCCTAGATCACTAAGGTTAAAATCCTCTTTTATTGAGGATAATCATCCCATGGTATTAACGGCTAAAAAAATGGGTTTGGAAATGTACGGAAGCCCAACATTGTCAGACCAGGCTTTAATCCCCTACCCATCAGTTAAAATAGGCCCTGGCGATTCGGCAAGGTCTCATACCGCTGATGAATTCATTTATATAGATGAACTGAAGGAAGGAATCTCATTATATGTTACACTCTTGGAAAATTATTTTTCCATAACAAAAAGAACTACCCAATGAAGCTTTGGCAAAAAGATAAAACAAGTAAAAAAGAAGTAGAAGCTTTTACCATAGGAAGAGATCCGGAATTTGATCTTCTTCTAGCACCCTTTGACGTGACAGGATCCATGGCACATGCCATCATGCTGGAATCAATAGGCTTGTTAACCAAGGAAGAGTTAGATATCTTAAAAAAAGGCTTAAAAGAAATACGGGAGGAAATCAGCGAAGGAAAATTCAGCATAGCCCCGGGTGTAGAAGATGTGCATAGCCAGGTCGAATTTCTACTTACAGAGCGATATGGTGATGTAGGAAAAAAGCTTCACAGTGGGCGTTCCAGAAATGATCAGGTTTTGGTAGACCTGAAACTGTACTATAGAAAGGCCATCAAAGAAACCGTTACGGAAATTGAAAACCTTTTCCAATTGCTAACCCATTTGGCTGAAAAACACAAAGATGATTTGATGCCGGGCTATACCCACACTCAATTGGCCATGCCTTCATCCTTTGGCTTGTGGTTTGGCTCACTTGCGGAAGGATTGGCTGAAGACATGGATTTGTGGCAAACAGCGTACAATTTAGCCAATAGAAACCCTTTGGGTTCTGCAGCAGGATACGGAAGCTCATTTCCATTGAACAGGACTTTGACAACAGAATTGCTGGGCTTTGGAGACATGCACTATAATGTGATCAATGCTCAGAACAGTAGAGGTAAGACTGAAAAAATCCTTTCCTTTGCTATGGCAGGTACGGCCGGCACATTGAACAGGCTTGCTACAGATTCTATAATGTTTATGAACCAGCATTTTGGCTTTATTAGTTTTCCTGATGAATTGACTACTGGCTCTAGTATTATGCCTCATAAAAAGAATCCTGATGTTTTTGAATTGATTCGTGCCAAAACCAATCAAATACAAAGCTACCCGCAGCAAATTATGATGCTATTAACAAATATGAGCACAGGTTATCACCGTGACTTGCAATTGTTAAAAGAAACTACTTTCCCTGCATTCGATCAATTGAATGACAGCTTAAAAATTGCTCAGTTAATGCTTGAAAACATTAGCATAAAGCAAGACCTTTTAGATGATGGTTTTTATGCTTATTTATTTAGTGTAGAGGAAGTCAATAGGCTTGTATTGAATGGTGTTCCATTCAGGGATGCATACAAAAAAGTAGGCATGGACATAGAAAAAGGAGTCTTTACCCCTGGTAAAAAAATAAAACATACTCATGAAGGTAGTATTGGACAGCTTTGCTTGAAGGAGATTGACAATAAAATGGAACAATCAAAGATAAACTTTGCCGAAGCAGAAAAAGCAGAAGCAACCCTTTGGGGTACCAATGCTTAAATTAAATCTTCTATAAGCTTTCCCATTACTGCCATCAAGCTCCTGAGTAAATGGGAGAAAAAATAATAAGGCCATGCCCAACTATAATGTTTGACATGGCCTTTTTTTTTTAATGTTAATAGTTTTTAATGTTATTAGATGGTCTGTAGCCTTACTTATATATGAAACCCGAAATATGCAATAGACATTCTATTACATAATCTGGGTTAAACAGACACAAGAACATTGAGCACTATGGGATTCCACACCCAGAAATTACCGTTTTAAAGTGAAAATATTAAAAAAGTCGAATCTTCTATCTCGCTTTTTAAACTTATATTTCATTTTTGCATAGGTATAATTAGGGATAATTCTAAACGACAGCAAAATCGCTATGCCCATCAAAATAGCAGATCCAATAAAAAGATATTCAAAATTGTATCCTGCATCCACAATCAAACCGTAAATGGCTGGACCTATAGCTGAACTAAGCACCATTATGGATGCAAAAATACTTCGTACTTTACCTATATAGGCAGTACCGAATAGTTCCACTTGTAAAGCTGACATAATGGAATTACCCACCCCGGCTGAGGCTCCCATTAAAATCATGTAGGGGAAAATCACTAATGGATCACTGATCTGCCAAATGAAAATGATCGCAATTAAAAAAGGTATAAGGTAGTAAGGGAAAAATGTTCTCGCTGAATACTTGTCTATCAATGGCCCGGAGAACAAAATTGCTATTGATCCTGCAATCGCATAAAAGGTAAGTCCTACAGCCATCCATTCCAAACTCCATCCTTTGAAATCAGCTATTGCAAACTGGTAAAAAAACAAACCAGTAACGGTAAAGGCAAGAACAAAGAGGTTAGGTGCCAAGATCCAAAAACTTTTCGTTTTCATGATCTCCCATTGAGAAATTTCCTTTTTGGTACCTGTAGCTGAAGTATCAACATCCTCTTGATATACCACAAGTTTTTTCTCATCAATAAAAAAGTACAGGTACAAAGGCACCATGATAAGAACTATCAATGCATTGACCAGAAGCGATTCTCTCCAACCGAAAACATTGATCAAAGCCACCACCATTATTGGTAAAGCAGCCTGTCCAAAAGGATGCCCGAGTGAAGCCATACTAATTGCTTTCCCTCTACCCTTAATAAAATACTTTGACATGGAAGTAATGGCAATATGACTGAACAGACCTTGCCCGGCAATCCTCAAACCAAAAAAAGCAACGGGTAAAAAAAACCAATAATGGTTAAAGCTCATTAAGAGCATGGAAAGAATAAAAACAACTGTGGTAAGTAGGGTGTATTTTACCAAACTTACCTTATCAATGTATTTCCCAACCTGAGGTAATAAAAAGGCACTTGCGATAGTGGCAATCATGTAATAAACACTTATCTGGGCATTTTGAAGCGAAAATTCTTCAATCAAATAAGGCACATATAAGGCCAAAAGATACGTTTGTCCATAACCCGATAGACATGTCATTAACAAGCCAAAAATCAACAACTTCTTATTCTCAAATACAAAATTCCAATAACTCATCTTTGACAATTTATTTATACAGGGAAATAAATAAGGTTTTTTGGGTAAAGGAAATTATAATTTGCAAAATTAAGTAAATATTTAGGTTATTAACACCAATTAACCAAATGAAAAAAAGATATATGCAAAATATAAATTTATAGTAATTATTATCCTTGATTAAAAAAGCCTGGCCTACACTTTCCAAAAAGGCAATGCTAAAAACATCTAATCAATATAATTTTTACAAAGCACAACCATACTAATGGTATAGTCATTTATTTTTACTTATTTAGCCGTTTGTTAACAGAAAATCATAATTACCATGACTACCGGATTTCAACACCTACATTCATTTCTGGCCTATATCGTTTTGGCAGGAATTATATTTAGTTTTATTTCTGCCCTAATCGGTGCATTAAGTGGCAAAGAATTTAGTGAAAAAGACCGTAAATTTGGCTTGATCGGGATGATACTTGCCCACATCCAATTGTTAGTAGGTATTGGAGTTTACTTTTTAAGTCCAGTCGGACTGTCTAACCTTAGTGGTGAAACGATGGGAGATCCCATGAGCAGATTGTATGCCCTAGAGCATCCACTTATTAATATTATTGCCATCGCACTCATTACCATCGGATATAGCAGAGCCAAAAAATTAACAGAAAGCAAAAGCCGATTTAGAAGCATCTACATGTTCTACGGTGTTGCCTTTATCCTAATCTTAAGCCGAATTCCTTGGGATGCCTGGTTGAATTAATCAACAAGGGACATGGATAGAAATATACTTTTGGAGATTGTTTCAAAAAAAATGCCTTTTGGAAAGTACAAGGACAGGCTTATCTGTGATGTACCTGAACATTATTTGATCTGGTTAAAACGGGATGGCTTTCCTAAAGGTAAGTTGGGAATGTGGCTGGAAACCATGTATGAGATCCGTGTTAACGGTTTGGAATACTTATTAGACCCTTTAAAAAAAAAATAGGGTATATTATATCGTATTATTGCCATAGTGTTGCAATTATAAAGTGATAAGGATACCTTTGTTTTATAATAAGTATTCCAATCCTTCAATATACTACCGTGAGATTTACTTTTCTCCTAATATCCATTCTGCTAACCCTAAGCCATCATCAAATTTCCGCACAATCTACTCCTAATTATACAATTAATGGCATCGTATTAGATGAGTCAGGAGAACCATTGATGGCTACTATCCTAATTCATGAATTAGGGACAGGAACATCGGCAAACCTAGATGGACAATTCACTTTAAAAAACTTAAGGCCTGGAAATTACCATTTACATGTTTCCCACTTGGGATACAAGTCATTAACAGAAACAGTAATAATTGAGAACAGCGATATAAATCTCAAATGGCAGATGGAACCCTCTGCCATAACCCTTCAATCCCTTACCATTGAAGCCAATCCATTTAAAAACGGTCCCGTAGAACAATCACAGACCATTGATGTCATTGATAGGGATTTTATAGAAAGAAATAACTCAGGCACTTTTTCCAATGCCTTAGAAAAGCTCCCAGGAATCAGCACTATAAACACGGGGGTTGGCATAAGCAAACCGGTAATTCGTGGCATGAGTTCAAATAGAATTCAGGTCAATGACCGTGGAATAAAACAAGAAGGACAACAATGGGGTGCTGATCACGGATTAGAAATTGATCCATTTGATGTTGACCGTGTTGAAATTGTAAAAGGTCCAGCCTCACTAATTTACGGTTCTGATGGTATGTCAGGGGTGATCAATATCTCTCCTGCACCTTTGCCTATGAACGGTAACATTAACGGGCATTTGATTAATAGCTACCAGACGAACAATAACATGCGAAGTCATTCGGCGATGGTGGAAGGCAATCAAAATGGGTTTATTTTCAAGGGCAGACTCACCTTTCAAGATTACCAGGACTATCGCGTTCCTGCCGATGAATATACCTATGCAGGCTTCGTTTTACCTGTTTATGAAAACCGCCTGAAAAATACCGCTGGTAAAGAAAGGCATTTTTCAATTATGACAGGTATTAGGAAAAATTGGGGCAAATCAACGCTTACTGTAAGTAGGTTTGGGCAGCAAGCCGGAATTTTCACAGGAGCTGTGGGCATACCTAATAGCTATAACCTTCAGCACAATGGTGATTACAGCAATATAGAACTACCCAACCAAGACAATTCCCATTTAAAAGTAATTTCTAATACCACCATTCAATTGGGTAAAAATTGGCTGGAAATGGATTTGGCTTACCAACGCAATGAAAGGTTAGAAAAATCCCTTCCTCATGCACACGGTATAAATTCTAGCGATCAAGGCAATCTTGCATTGGCCCTTTATCTCAACACCTATACAGCCAACTTTAGATACAACCGCCAAATTAACAATAAACAACAAGCCATTATTGGTTTTCAGTCTAGTATAATGGACAATCAATTTGGTGGTTTCGAGTTTCTCTTACCAAAGTTTCAATCAAAATCTGCTGGTCTATTTTACTTTCACGAGTACCGCTTGCTAGACAATTTCATCATAAATGCTGGCCTAAGGATGGATATTGCAAAACACCAGATTGACGCCCACTCCCAGCCCGTTTACAGTAGTACTGGAGAACCTACAGGAAATGAAGTCCTTAGAAACCCTGACATTGACCGCAACTACGCCAATATGAGTGGTTCTACAGGTTTATCTTGGATCATAAGTAATAAGAGCAACATAAAATTCAACCTTGGAAGTAGTTACAGAATCCCTAGTCCAATAGAATTGTCAACCAATGGCATTCACCATGGAAACTTCAGACATGAACTGGGAAACTCATCCTTAAAAAGTGAGCGTAGTTTTCAGGGAGATTTAAACTTTACTTATTCGAAACATAACTTACTAATTGGCTTCAGTCCCTATCTGGCTTATTATTTGGGCTATATTTACCTGTCCCCAACCGCAAAATTCTCCACTTTGCCCGGAGCAGGGACCCTTTGGGAATACAGGCAAAACAATGCAATTTTCTCAGGAGGAGAGGCTAAAATTCATTGGGCGATAACACCTGAACTACAAACTAATTTGGTTGCGGAATATGTCTATAGCCATAATCTCGATACCAATTTACCACTTCCTTTAACTCCCCCAGCAAGTGTATTGGCCGGGGTAGAATGGGCCCTTCCTTACAAGAAAACTTGGCTACCAAATAGCAATTTCTTTATGGAGTACAGGCAAGTTGCCGCACAAAACAGTGTTGACAGAAATGAGCGAGTAACAAAAGGTTATGGACTACTTGAGGCAGGTATAGGAACAGAGTTCACTTTGGGCCAACAAATTTTGAAATTTAGAATTAGTGGGAAAAACTTATTAAATGCCTATTACTTTAATCATATGAGTAGATATAGGCTTTTAAATCTACCCGAACAAGGTCGAAATATTAATATTAGTCTGAAAATCCCCTTTGAAATAAAAAATCCATAGCAATCCCCTTCCCTTCTAGGAAATGTATTAAGTAATGTTTATAATTGCAACATAATTGCAATTGCAATACTACTGTATCTAACCATTAATGATTCATTTGAAAGATGAAAAAAGCCAACATTCTAGTAGTCGGAATAATAATTCTTAATCTATTCTCATGTGAGACCAATAGCGAAGATCCTCAAGACCTAATGGCTCCAGAGATAGATCATGCTGATTCAGGTGATGAGATAAGCCCTGAAAACGGAGATGTTTTTACTGAAACAATGGACCATATTCCTGTTAGCTTTTCAGTTGAAGATCCATCTGGCATAGGACAAGTTAAAGTAAATGTACATGCAAATTTTGATGGGCACAGCCATGCAAGAGTTCTTAGTGATTTTCAAAAGTTATCGATCGATGACATATATGCAGTAGATGCGAGTGACCAGAATTTTCAATTTCCTGCAAATTCTACCAGAGTCAATGTAAATTCAACAGCAACGGATATCTATTGGTCAGGAGCCAACTCTAGACTAAGTGCACCTGTATTGGCTGGTAAATACGACTTTTCTATATCAGCAACAGATATTCATGGCAATCAAACTAGCTTTGCAGACGGTTCAAGTTACTTGGCGACCATACATATAAGAACTCCCTATTCTCCAAGCATTTCAATAAATAACCTTGACGATGATCAACTGATAGGTACCAAAGGGCAGCCACTAACTGTGACAGGAGAAATCAGCAAAACCAGCCATGAGTTAAGTGCTCCGTTGGCTTTTGTGTGGATAAAACTAGGCGAGGAAGAAGATGATGATCATGACCATGATGCACACAATGCAAGGATCAGTAATGAGGAACATGTTTATGACAAAATGTGGGGAAATTCTCAATGGCTGTCAGAAGGACAGGGCCCCGATTTGCCAAACGATCAAACAATTAATTTGGCAACACTCCTTACAGGTGAAGATGCCATCATCCTTCCAGCAACTGGTGAACACCTGGATCTTACCATTAGAGCTGAAGATGTTAATGGTAATTTTACCGAAAAGACATTCCATGTGGATATGGATTAATTTGTAAAATCCATAGAGATCTCAAACAATAAAAGGCGTAGCTGCATTTGCTACGCCTTTTATTGTTTTCTATACCGAATTGAATCTTTTTAACCCGGATTATGTAATAGAATTTCTCCGTCCTGACAATAGTCAGGGGTGAAGCCTGTCCCGTGTTTACGGGAAGTGTTGCAATCGCAAGAAAATCAGGCTGTTTGGAGATTTCAGCATAGCACCGCTATGGTGAAATTTATGATGAAATTGAAAACAGCAACGAAGTGGCTGATTTTAAAGCGATTTCAGCACGTAATAGATTGTCTATTACATATTTCGAGTTTATAATCCAAAACTTAAAATAACCGAATTAGGATTTAAAAAATTTATTAAACATTTTCATCTTCAATTCAAATCTATTACCACTTGATTTAAAACGCTTTGACCTGAATCCACCAAGTATTGCTCTATTTTTTCAATTTTTATTTTATCTTTTGAGATTCTTCTCAAAATAGAATCGTTAAAGCTTAAAAAACAGAAAAATAAAATTACTGCGATATATTTTAAAGAGAGTTTCATTTTTTTTATGTTTAACAAATACCTAACAATGATTAAACAATATTGTTTTCATTATTACAAAAACAATGCAAAAAACCCCTGAAACCTGAAAAAAAATTACGATTTGAGTATTTGTGTCAATATTTACCTGCAATTGAGTCCATAATCCAGTAAAGGATCCACTTGGATACATTAAACATAGCGTTAAGTGCCAATATATAGGTTTACCTAAAAAAGGATAAACCCAATTCATTTAAGTTTGAAAACGGCAAAAATTATTCTACAATATTATTCCTGCCATTCAATTCATTCAATGTATGGTTAACTACACGCACTACATATTTATTATTATCTTTCATTACCTCCTGAAGCTTATCTTGTATTGTCCTGCTTTTTTCTCCTATCTCATCCAATACCAAAGCTGCATTTAATCGAACCCATTCATCGCTACTTTTTAATGATTGAGTCAAAGTGGGTAGTCCGATCTCTTCATAACCTAATTTACAAAGCCCCCTTGCCGCTGCGATTTGTACGGATGGAAACTCGTCTTCCAATAAAGCAGTCAATTGGGAATGCAATTGTGGATTCCCTTTAACAGAATAATTGCCTATACCCGTTGCTGCCCAATAGCGCACTACTTCGTTATTGTGTGTAAGGTTATTGGTAAAAAGCTCAACATCATTAGACAAAGCTGTTTTCTGGATTTCATCCACGGGGATACTATTGTCTCTCCAAATCGAATATATGGGTTTGCCATTACTTTCCTCCCAATCACGTAAAATTGGTTCTGGAATCAAGCCTGTATCCCCTACTCTAGTAGACCAGGCAAGGTGCGCCTTTCTCATTTCCTTTAGTTTCTTTGAATACTCTGGATCCTGAGCCAAATTATTAAGCTCCAATGGGTCATTGATAAGGTCAAACAATTCCTCTACAGGTTTATTTTCAGCCATTAATTTCACCCCAGCCTCAGGTAGGTTTCCTTCAGAATAAGCCCTGCGTATTTCCTGCATAATTTCTCCTTTTTCGGGAGTATTCATATACTGCACAAAGGGCTTAGTAAATTCGTAATAACGGATATATTTAAACTCCTTATCCCTCACGGCCCTTTGCATGTCATAGCGCTCATCCATGCGATCCCTTGAAGCATAGACATATTCTCTTTCAGGACTTAGATGATTACCTAAAAAAGCTCTGCCTTGCATATTCTCAGGCTTTGGAATGCCTGCAAGGTTTAAAGCGGTCGGCGCCAAATCTACAAAACTAACCAACTCATCTTCCTTATTCCCTGCACTTTGAGGAACCAAATGGCTATAGGCTTCAGGCGCATATACGATCAAAGGCACCTTCAAGCCTGTGTCATACAACCACCTTTTGTGCATAGGCACACCTGCACCATGGTCGGAATAAAACATGATAATGGTGTTTTCCGCCAATCCGTCCTCCTTTAATTGGGCAACTATATCTGACACATAATTATCTAAAGCCGTTATATTATTGTAATACCTGGCCCACAATTCATTGACAATTGGAGTGTTCGGAAAATACGGTGGAAGCCGAACCTCACCTGATTTTATTAATTGGTCTTGGTGAATATCCTTAACCACTCCTTGATGCTTTTCTTTCAAATTGGTCGCACTTTCATGAGTACCTGTAAAGTTAAAAACAGCAAAAAACGGTTGGTCCTTATTTTTTCTATTTCTCCAATGTGCCTTTTTTCCTGACTCATCCCAAATTTTGGCCGCATCATAAACCAGGTTGTAGTCCTCTTTGCTATTGTTTGTACAATAATAGCCGGCCTCTCTCAAATACTCAGGGTAATATTTAAATGCTTCAGGAAACTTACCTTTGCTTCGCATGTGTTGGGCACCAATGGAAGATTGGTGCATTCCTGTGGCAATGGACGAGCGGGCTGGAGCACATACTGGAGCCGATGCGATGGCATTGGTGTACATTACCCCATCTTTTGCCAATTGGTCTAAAAATGGGGTGCGGGCAAATTCATCCCCATAACAGCCCAAATTTGGACTGATATCTTCAGTGGTAATCCATAAAATATTGGGTTGCAACTTCTTAGGAGATTGGCCTTTACAGGGTAATACTAAACTTAATCCGCAGCCAAAAATTAAAGCAATGTAACCTATATTCTTAATTTGAGACCTCATGTATATGATATATTAAAAGTTAAAGTAAACCTAAGTATGTCCTTCCAAATATGTTTTAAAAAAGGACTCATCTAAAATAATGGAATAAAAAGCCATTGCAAATTATATTTTGATAAATCACAATAGATTCGATTTAAAAAGAAACAATTAAATGAGATTGTTTTTCAAAATATTCGTGTTTTGGCTATCTTACTTTATTATTGTTTTCTTGTCTATAAGAAAAGTTGGACATCCTATTTATCTCACTTAAAATACTCAAGCATAATCATGAAGGCACTCATTTTTGAAAGATATGGTTTACCTGAAAAGGTATTAAAATTAAGTGAGCAAGCTACTCCTGTGCCCGAAGACAATGAAGTTTTGGTGAAAATTCGATGTACAGCGATCAATGATTACGATTGGAGCTTGGTAAGGGGAAAGCCATATTTGTACCGGCTTATGTTTGGATTGACCAAGCCAAAATCGAAAATCATGGGAATGGAGTTGTCTGGAACAGTGGCTCAGGTTGGTGCTAAGGTAAAAGATTTCGTCCTCGGTGATGAAGTATTTGGAGACACTTCCAATCATGGGTTTGGAACATTTGCTGAATACATTTGTATCCATCAGGATGCATTGGCTCACAAGCCTAAATCTATGTCATTTGAATCAGCAGCTGCTCTGCCTCATGCTGCTTTATTGGCTCTACAGGGATTGAAAGCTATTGGCAAGATAAAAGAAGGCATGAAAGTGCTAATTAACGGCGCAGGTGGCGGTGTTGGAACTTTGGCTCTACAGCTAGCGAAAATGTATGCTTGTGAAGTGACCGGGGTAGACAATAAAGAAAAACTAACAATGCTTAAGGCCATGGGGTATGATCATGTAATAGATTACAATACAGAAGATTTTACTCAAAATGGCCTACAATATGATTTAATACTCGATTGCAAAACCAATAAATCTCCATTTGCTTACTATCGCGCCTTGAAACCTGAAGGCAAATATGTGAGTATTGGTGGAAACCTTAATGATTTGATATGGGTTTTGATTTGGGGTAAGCTACTTCTACCTTTCTCCAACAAAAAGCTAAATATTTTAAGCCTCAAGCCCAATGTTGGATTAGAAGAAATTGCAACTCTCTATGACAATAAACAGCTTAAACCTGTTATAGATGGCCCTTATCCCTTGGAATCTACCGCAGAAAAACTACAGCTTTTTGGCGAGGGAAAGCATAAAGGAAAGGTAATAATCGCCATTCAATCCTAGTTACATGTATTTTGGCAAAAATGATCTTCTCCCAAGCCATTTAAGAAAGTGGGAATTAAATTTAACCATAAGGTTAATACATAAACGCTTCGCTATAGGTTCAGCTTCATTATATCCATCATTCTTGCAGAATTTATTAGAGTTTGGTAATTGATTTTAACTCATTAATTCATTTGGTATCATTTCTAAAACTACCCTTTGGCTGAACCATTTACTTCAGACTAGAAAGAAGTCTTGTTAGAGCTATAGTCTCATTTGAACTCATTTCCGAATGATTTTTAAGTTTCATTTATAAATTATTCCTATATTTAATTTTATTTAACAAAGTCATTTATAATCAATTATTATTTAAACCCAAATTATATGAATATTTCATTAGCTAATGCTGAAAAGATTATTGCCGCTGCCAAGGAAAAATCCAAAGCTATTGATACTAAAATGAATATTGCAGTAGTAGATGCAGGAGCCAATCTTCTTGCCTTTGCACGCATGGATGGAGCTTGGTTAGGTTCATTGGACATCTCCATTAAAAAAGCCAAAACTGCTCGTTTCTTTGACATGAATACGGGGACAATAGGGGAATTGTCTCAGCCAGGTGGATCCTTGTACAATATTGAGCATTCCAACAATGGACTCATTACTTTCCCTGGTGGGGTGCCTTTAAAAAATAGTGCTGGTGATATAGTGGGGGCAATTGGCGTAAGCGGGAGTTCTGTGGAAAATGACCATGCTGTGGCTGAAGCTGGAGCAAAAGCTTTATAAATTTAAAAGCCCTATTTGCCGGGCAAATTTGTGATAATTTGCCCGGAATATTTTTTACTTTTACCTGGTTCTAATCAGTTTTTATTTACAGACCAATCTACCATTTACCTCTTCAAACAGGTAATTATAGGCTTCTAGCTTATTCAAATCTGGTTTGAAAATCTTGTTTATAGGTTTTTGGGGTCATTCCCATTCTTTCTTTGAATTGTCGGTTAAAATTTGAAAGCGTATTGAATCCGCTATCATAACTCACTTCGCTAATATTGAGGTTTTCGGAATGCAATAATTTACAAGCATGACTAATCCGAACTTCTGATAAAAAATCAGAAAAGGATTTATTCATTCTGGATTTAAAATAGCGGGAAAAAGAGCTGCTAGTCATGTTAATTAAGGCCGCAACCTCCTCCTGCTTGATGTCTTGCTGGAAATGATCCATAACAAATTCATGTACCCTACTCATTCTATCCTTTTCAGATTCCTTATTGGCATTGGTATATCCTGCCTGAACAATGGTCTTAACCTCATTGGATCTTGAAATAAGTAATAATATTTCCAGGAGTCCGATAATCCTTTCCAAACCCTTCTTTTGAACCAATTGGATCATACGCTCTCTGACCAAGGTATTGGTTTCTCCAGTTACTTCCAGACCCAAGGACGCTCTTTTCAACAGATTTTGAAGCTCTTCAAACTCGTCTTTCTCTCCCATGTCTTTTCCTAAAAATCCTTCTGGAAAATAAACGACAATTCCTCTAGTCATGAGTTGGCTATCCTTTTCAAAATATTCCTGATCATTTCTCCACAGGTGAGGTAAATTAGGACCTGTAAAAACCAGGTCATTTGGCTTAAATGAGCGCATATCATCCCCTACAAACCTGGTTCCTCTTCCCTCCATTACCAAGAAAAGTTGGTACTCTGGATGGAAGTGCCAGTTTTTGTCAAAATTAGGAGCTATTAGCTCTTTCACCACAAAAGCGCTTTGCTCTGGAATACGTGATTTTTGAAAAGCTTTCTTCAATAGTAATTATTTAATGCTATTTACTAGATCAAATTTAGATAAAAATGACAAAAAACAGTCGTAATTAGATAAAAAACAGTAAGCAATTCCTTATTAAAACGTCCAAATTAGTATTTTGAAATAGGAGAACAATATTACCCAAACAATAATTACCATGAAAAACCTAGGGATAATTGCCTTTGCCATGCTGATTTGGATGTCATGTGGCACCAAATCTAACAGGATTGAACTATCAGATGGGCCAAGGAGGGCAGAAATACTATTTCTCGGCCACGAAAGCACGCATCATGATTCTGAAAAATTAATGCCCATACTTGCCAGGCATTTATTCCAAAAAGGAATCAACCTAACTTACACTGCTGACCCTAACGACCTTAACGAAGAAAAATTAAGACTTTATGATGGGCTTATGATCTATGCCAATCATGAGGCTATTTCAGCAGAACAAGAAGTAGCGCTTAAAAATTATGTTGAGGGTGGTAAAGCTTTGATTCCTATTCACAGTGCCTCATTTTGTTTCCAAAATTCTGATTGGTTTATAAAAACTGTGGGAGGGCAATTTTCTTCTCATGGAACGGGTGAATTTAGTACTTCTATTACAGATCCCTCTCATCCTGTGATGGAGGGGATATCTTCTTTCACTACTTGGGATGAGACCTATGTGCACAGTCAATTAAACAAAGACATGACCATCTTGATGGAAAGGACTGAGGGAGATAGAAAAGAACCCTACACCTGGGTAAGAGAACAAGGAAAAGGACGTGTTTTTTATACAGCTTATGGTCATGACGAAAGAACGTGGAATCATCCTGAATTTCAAAAATTAGTTGCCAATGGTGTATTATGGGCTATCGGAGACAAGGTGGCTAAACAGGTGGCTGAGTTTGATATACCTCAACCTCAATTTGAGGATGCGGAAATTCCCAATTATGAAAACAATGACCCTGCCCCTAGGTACCAACTTCCACTTTCACCTGAAGAATCAATGAAATTGGTGCAGGTCCCTGTAGGTTTTGAATTGCAGCTTTTTGCTTCAGAACCAGACATTATCAACCCAATGGCCATTGCATGGGATGATAAGGGACGGCTTTATGTCATTGAAACATCAGACTATCCCAATGAAGTAAGAAAAAAAGGAGGCAATGATAAAATCAAAATCTTAGAAGATACAGATGGTGATGGAAAAGCCGATAAAATCACTGTTTTTGCAGATGGCCTAAATATTCCTACTAGCATGGTCTATGTCAATGGAGGTATATTGCTTTCCATGGCTCCAGATTTCCTGTTTCTAAAAGACACCAATGGGGACGATAAGGCAGATATTAGGGAAACCATCATTACAGGCTGGGGAAAAAGTGACACCCATGCTGGTCCTTCGAATTTAAAATATGGTTTTGACAATAAGATTTGGGGTGTTTTAGGTTACTCCGGTTTTAAAGGAGAAACAGAGGGCAGAGCCTTGTCCTTTAGTCAGGGAGTTTACCGATTTTCTCCTGACGGCAGCAACCTTGAGTTCCTCGGAAATACCAGCAACAATACCTGGGGTTTAGGTTTCACTGAAGAATTTAATACTTTTATTTCTACTGCAAATGGCCAGCACAGCGCTTATCTTGCTATGCCCAATAAATTTGTAAAACGACCTGTAAATGGAGGCTCGGTCAACGCTGTTCATGGTATAGACAGCCATTATGATATGCCACACCTTACCCCATTTTTACGTCAGGTAGATTGGCATGGCAGTTATACAGCTGCAGCCGGACACAATTTTTACACCGCTAGAAGTTTTCCCAAAAATTACTGGAACAAAGTCGCTTTTGTGGCAGAACCTACGGGTAGAGTTTTACACAATGCCATAATAAGCCCTGAAGGCTCAGGTTTTAAAGAAAAGAATGGCTTTAACTTATTAGCGAGTTCGGACGAATGGTTTTCTCCTGTTCATGCTGAAGTGGGACCTGATGGAGCACTTTGGGTAGCAGATTGGTACAATTTCATTATTCAACACAACCCAACTCCAAAGGGATTTGAAAACGGGGAAGGCAATGCCTATATCAATCCACTTCGAGACTCCAAACACGGTAGAATCTACCGACTGATCTATAAAGGAGGAGATTACAAAACGATGAACATCGATCCTTTGAATAACAAAGACCTTATAAGTGGCTTGAAAAGTGACAATATGTTCTGGAGGATGACCGCTCAGAAGCTTATTGTAGAAAACCAAAATACATCGATAATAGAAGATTTACTCCAACTTATAGCTGACCAATCTGTAGATGAAATCGGATTAAATTCTCCAGCCGTTCATGCCTTATGGGCCCTGCATGGAACAGGTGCTTTGGATGGCAGTAATGTAAAAGCTATGGAAGCAGCAACAAAGGCGCTGAAACACCCTGCTGCCGGAGTTAGAAAAAATGCCATTCGGGTATTGCCTAAAAGCGAAGAGGTATTAAAAGCAATTTTAGATGCTAATCTGATTAAGGATAAAGACCTTAACACCCGAAAAGAGGCATTGCTTGCCATTGCAGAAATGCCTTCTTCCCCAGATGTTTCAGATTTACTTTTAGCTGCCAGTCAAGATGATGAAAATGCTTCTGATGAATATATTCCTCAAGCCTTATTTGCAGCAACAATCACCCATCCTTCTGCTTTTGATGCTTCTTCAACTGCACTTCAGCAGATTGACAAAGCCGATTCATTATTGACTTTAGAAGAGCGAGTAGCCAAGAGCCTTATCGAAGAACAATACAGTTTAGATAGAAGATCTGGAGTTCCGTTTCCACCACAAATAGCTGGTAAGGAAATTAGAATTCAGGCCACCTTAAGCAAAACGGATAAACCTTTGGAAGGGATAATCGTGGCACAGGGTAACAAAACCAATGGTTATAGTTTGTATATTCAAAACAATACCATATACTGGTTGGTAAAACAAAATGGAAAAACCTACCAGGCTGTTTCAAGAGGAAAAATACCCAATCAACAATTTGTATTACAAGCAAGCCTAGAGAATAGTGGAAAAATGGAAATAAGCATTGATGACATTGCCCTTGCAAAAAGCAATGCCCAAGGCCTTTTCACTGAGAATTTTGACGAGGACAGGGTTAGAATAGGGCATGACAATATGGGTTCTTCTCAGGTAGGGGATTACAAGGATCGTTTTTACTTTAATGGAAGAATGAATTCAAGGGCATCTTACCTCAACCTTAAAGTACCAATATTAGGTGATGAACCTGAATCACTTGAATCAGAACAAGCTCAGTCTCCAACAAACAATGCAGGTGCAGTAACCATCAAAATGGGAGTCATTGCTCATGAAATGAAATTTGATAAAGCCAGCTTCAAGGTAAAAGCAGGGCAACAGGTAACCATTGATTTCGTAAACAATGACTTCATGCAACACAACCTGTTGGTAGGTAAATCAGGGAGTTTAGAAATCATCGGCAAAGCTGCGGACGAATTGGCTAGAGACCCCAATGGCATCGACATGAATTTTGTCCCAAAGATACCAGAGATAATTGCTGCTACTCCATTGGTAAATCCTGAAGGTAATGAAAGCTTGGTATTCACTGCTCCAAGTACCCCTGGAGAATACCCTTTTCTTTGTACAGTCCCAGGACATTGGAGAATTATGAATGGAATAATGATTGTAGAATAGGATTTAAAAAATAAATAATCAGTAATGGCTTTAGATATAAAATTGGGAGTTAGTACCTGGCTATGGACCTCTCCATTTAGCAGCGATACCATTTCCCTTTTTCCAAAAATAAAGAAAATGGGGTATGATGCTGTGGAAATCCCTGTAGAAGATCCTTCATTAATCGATCCTGCGATAGTTGACAGAGCATTAAAAGACAATGGCCTTGCTCCTATTATTTGTGCTGCTTTCGGTCCCAGTAGGGACCTAACCCATGACGACCCTTCATATCATCAAACAAGTTTTGATTATATTCAGGACTGTTTTGATATAAGTGCTGCCTTAGGTGCCGAGTTTGTGGCAGGGCCTATGTATTCGGCTGTGGGAAAGGCTCGCTTGGTTTCTCCAGAACAAAGGAAAATCGAATGGGATAGGGCAGTCACCAATTTGCAGAAAGTCTGTCAGATGGCCCAAAAATCAGGTCAAAAAATAGCTTTGGAGGCCTTAAATCGATTTGAAACGGACCTGATCAACTCAACCTCTGACTTAATGCAGTTAATTTCTGACATCAATCATCCAGCTGCCAGGGTATTATTGGATGGGTTTCATATGAATATAGAAGAACCAAGCATAGAAGCGGCTATTTTACAGGCGGGTGAAAAGCTAATTCATGTACAAGTGTCGGAAAATCACCGTGGAACTCCAGGAACAGGACAAACAAGGTGGGAAGACTTTAAATCAGGACTAGAAAAAGTGAAGTACAAAGGTACAGTCACAATTGAAAGCTTTACACCTGAAATAAAGGAATTGGCAGGTGCAGTTTGCATTTGGCGGCCCTTGGCAGAAAGTCAGGATAAGTTTGCTTCTGAAGGTTTCAATTTTTTAAAAAATTGGGCCACCAACTAATAAAATTCAATCTTTCAACCCAAATAATTTGTTAACATGAGTAAGAAATTGAATATAGCGATCATAGGACTGGGATTTGGTGCAGAGTTTATCCCTATCTATCAAAAACATCCTTCTGCCAATATTTATGCCATTTGCCAAAGAAATAAGGCGAAGTTGGATGAAATTGGCGATGCCTTTGGTATAGCCAAAAGATATACGGATTATGACGAGTTGCTAAAGGACCCAAATATTGATGCTGTTCATATAAACACCCCCATTCAAGCACATGCCGAACAATCTCTTAAAGCGCTAAGAGCTGGCAAACATGTAGCCTGTACAGTTCCAATGGCTACAACGGTAGAAGAATGTCGTCAAATAGTAGAAGAAACGGAGAGAACGGGACTTACCTATATGATGATGGAGACAGTGATTTACAGTAGGGAATTTCTTTTTGTGAAAGAAATGTATGAGAGTGGGGCTATGGGTAAATTGCAATTTTTAAGAGCAAGTCACCAGCAAGAGATGGCCGGTTGGCCTGGCTATTGGGAGGGCCTCCCTCCTATGCATTATGCCACCCATTGTGTAGGGCCGGTATTGGCTTTGCCAAAGGCCGAGGCTGAATACGTATCCTGTTTTGGGTCTGGTAGGATCGATGAAAACTTGATTGAAAAGTACGGTTCGCCATTTGCCATAGAAAGCTGTCATATCAAACTAAAAGACACAGACCTTTCCGCAGAAGTCACCCGATCTCTTTTCAATACTGCAAGACAGTACAGAGAGAGTTTTGATGCATATGGATCTGAGAAGTCCTTTGAATGGACACTGATTGAACATGAAGACAGTGTGGTGCATACTGGAGAAAAACCGGAAAAGGTGAAAATTCCGGATTATGCACATTTACTCCCAGAAGAAATAGCCCCATTTACTACCGAAGGTGTATATGATGACGATGATAACCAACACCTATCCTTTATTCAAGGAGCTGGCCATGGGGGTTCTCATCCACACCTGGTACATGAATTTGTTACTGCCTTACAAGAAGGCAGGGCACCCTATCCCAATGCCAGGCAATCTGCAAATATAACCTGTGTGGGGATTTTAGCACATGAATCCGCAATGAATGGAGGTGAAAAAATCAAGCTTCCGGATTTCACTTTTAATAAATAACAAACCTATTATTCCAAAACTACCCGGATTCCAGTCAATCCGGGTAGTGTTTTTTTATTTTGGGGCATAAAATTCAAATAGGAAACAAATCACCTTTCTCCTACCGTAACACTTCAACCCGAAATATCCAATAGACAATCTATTATGTGCTGAAATCGCTTCAAAATTTTAATTTTTGCATAACTATTTATTAAAGCAATTGAGGTAAACCTTCAAGGAATTCAGTATTTTTGCTAGTTAACGGGGCTATCTGGATAGACTTTCTAGTAAAGTCTTCAATTTCAAGCACAGAAATTTTAAAGCCCATAATAATACTGCATTAGAGAAACTGATAACAGCGAAAGATCATCGGTTTTGAAGTGAATTAATCAGGCAATTTTACGTTTGGAATCTCCTATTTGGAACTAAATCAACGAAACTTCTATGACAAAAAAGGTTAAAGGATAGCTAAATAATACGCATCCTATTTCATTTCAGGAACGTAATTAATTTCTACTATGGTTTTGAGAAGGATTTATAAAGAATAATCTCCAAGGCTTGTAGACTATCACTCTAGTAGTATTCTCAGATGATCATTTTTAATAAGTAAAAATTAAGGTTACATGAATATAACCATTGAAAATATAATACTAATAGGCTCTATCCTATTATTGATCAGTATTATTGTAGGAAAGCCAAGCTACCGCTTCGGAATTCCTACCTTATTGCTCTTCCTTACGATAGGTATGTTAGCGGGTTCAGAAGGCATAGGTGGCATCTATTTTGACAATCCTGAAATCGCACAGTTTATAGGTATTGTATCCCTTAACTTTATACTTTTTTCAGGTGGCTTAGATACCAGGTGGCCTTCGGTAAAACCAGTTTTGAAGGAAGGCATCGCCTTGTCTACAATGGGTGTTTTACTAACAGCTTTAGGTTTGGGCTATTTTGTCCATTTGATTACAGATTTTACCTTATTTGAGAGTCTACTTCTAGGTGCAATCGTTTCATCTACAGATGCTGCTGCTGTTTTTTCCATTCTTAGAGGTAAAAACCTTGCCTTAAAGAAAAACCTACGCCCCACTCTGGAATTAGAAAGTGGAAGTAATGATCCCATGGCCTATGTGCTAACCATTGCTTTTTTATCATTGGTACAAGAACCTGATAAAGGTGCTTTGTCAATAATTCCTTTGTTTTTACTACAAATGATAATTGGAGCAATTTCAGGTCTCCTATTTGGCAAACTTAGCAAGTGGATAATCAATAAAATTAAGCTTGATTTTGAGGGGCTTTACCCAGTACTTACCATTGCCCTTATGTTTATCACCTTTTCAGCTACCAACTCCCTATATGGCAATGGCTTCCTCGCCATTTATATATGCTCGGTCTATCTTGGAAACCAAAACATTATTCATAAAAACACTATTTTAAGAATGTTTGATGGGTTGGCCTGGTTGATGCAAATTGTTTTGTTTTTGACCTTGGGGTTGTTGGTATTCCCATCGCAAATAATTCCGTATATAGGTCTAGGCTTAATTATTTCGCTTTTCTTAATCCTTGTAGCCAGGCCCTTGGCGGTATTCATTTCCCTCATACCTTTTAAAATGAAACTAAGGCGGAGATTTTATATCTCATGGGTTGGTTTGAGAGGTGCTGTTCCCATTGTTTTTGCTACCTACCCTTTATTAGCAGGCATAGACAAGGCCAATATTATCTTTAATATCGTCTTTTTTGTTGCCATCAGTTCCGTATTGATTCAGGGAACAACCATCTCCTTGGTTGCCAAATGGCTTAAAGTGGGTTTGCCAGATAATGTAAAAAAACCTACCCCTAGTGAAGAATTTCTTGAGGAGCATCCTAAAACCATCTTAAGAGAAATTACCCTTAAAAAAGACACTGATGCGATCGGCAAACAAATAGTAAATTTAGATTTCCCGAAAAACGCCATCATTGCGATGATAGAAAGAGATGAGAATTATTTGATGCCCAACGGCTCAACCACTTTGGAGGTGAATGACAAATTGATTGTATTGACTGATAAACTGGAAAACATCAAGGAAGTATACAAATCGCTTAGAATTCAGGAGGAAGAACCAAGCTCTAAAAAATAATTTGTTTCACCAATTAGCTTATAGTTCTCAAAACCTAAATTAACAAAGGAAAAGTCATTTTTGACAGTAAATAGTAGCATTAAACCCAGATTATGCAATAGAAATTCTACGCCCTAATAATAGTTAAGAGTAAAGCCTGTCCCCTGATTACGAGAAGTACTGTAATCGAAAAAAATCTGACTATTTGAAGGCTCTAGCTAAACATCACTATGATGATCAGGAATTATTTATTGAAAATGTAGATTTTATTTTTTAGTCCTGTCAAATAGATTTTAAAAAATTGGGTAGATAAGTGATATTTGATTCAAATCAAAATTTCTTAAAAGTAAAACCATTATAATCAAAACATTTTAAAACTTCCGTTGTTACAATTATAATTCTATTTTTAAACCTTATGTTAAATGTTCTTCTTAAAAAAGTTACCCTAAAAACCTTTGAGAAAGCTGTAATTTCAATTTCGATTTCATTTAGTCTCTTGGTTATGATTGGTTGGTTTATTAAAATTTACGAGGTTTTAGGAATTCCTCCGGGAGATGCAACAATGAAGTTCAACACCGCCTTGGTATTTTTCATATCTGGAATCATCATGATTATCCAGCGAAAAAAAAGGAAAAAATACTTAACCTTAATCAAGATTTTAGCCTCCAGTTTAATTCTATTCGGTGGATTAACTTTGGTAGAGCAACTTGGTTGGGTTGCTTTTTCAATTGACAATATTATTGTAACAGATATTTATTCAACAAACAGTCCTGGCAGGATGTCTCCTGCAACAGTCATATGTTCAATTTTGGTAGGAATAGGCTTTTTAGGGAACTTGTCGCCAAAGTATTTTTTTGGGAAAATAGGCTTGTTTGCATTTAAATTAACTGCTCTTCTGTCTCTTGTATCCATAATTTCTTTTATATTATCCATCCCCTTATCCAGTAAAGCCTCCTTGTTCCAAACAATGGCCATTAATACCTCTGGCTTATTTTTAATTATTTCTATCTTACAATTATTTAAAAGCCCTAATTCTCCAATTTATAAAATAGTCACAGGAAATTTTGAAGGAAGTAAATTAACCCGTAGAATACTGCCAACGGTTGTCTTATTCCCTATCATTTTCAGCTACCTTTTAATTATTGGAATCGATGAAAACATTATTACGACAGAATTTGGAATGGTCGCTTATGCGGCGATATTTATTCCTATAAGCATAATTTACGTGGCTTATATTGCCATAGGCTTAAATAAAACGGATGCTGAAAAACAACAATTGGCAGAGGAATTGAATGAGAATAACCGCTACTATTTAAGGCGTTTTAAGGAAGGGGTAGATCAGGTTTCAATTGTCTCACTAATGGATCCAAATAGGCTGATTACCTATGTCAACGATTCATTTCGTAAAATTTCCCAATATTCAAGAAAGGAACTTATAGGGAGTCCTCATTCCATTTTACATTCTGGACACCACAGTAAAGAATTTTTCGATGATATGTGGGAAACAATTAGCTCTGGTGAAATCTGGGTAAATGAAATTAAAAACAAGGCAAAAGATGGTTCTTTTTATTGGACCTTAACGGCATTTATACCCTTTAAGAACGATAAAGAACAAATTACCGAGTACATGGTTTTAAGTCAAGACATAACCGAGAGAAAAGAAGCTGAGGCATTGAGGATGTCTTATGTTAAAAAACTTGAGTATAAAAACAAAGAGCTGGAACAATTTGCTTACGTGGCCAGCCATGACCTTCAAGAGCCATTACGTACAGTAATGAGCTTTACTGATCTTCTTGCAAAGAAACGGTCTGACTCTTTCGATGAATTGGGTTTAAGAAGTATTAAATATATTCAGGAAGCAACGCTAAGAATGAGCCAACTTATCAAGAGTTTATTGGATTACAATCAAATTGACAAAGGCAATGAGCTTAGCCTCGTGGATTGTAATGATTTAATTAAAGGAGTAGTAAACGATCTTGGTAAAAATTTAAAAGAAACCAATACCTCAATCAAAGTAGATAAATTACCTTTGATAAATGGTTATAAAACACCACTTAGGATGGTTTTTCAGAACCTAATCAACAATGCTATTAAATTTCGAAACAAAGACACGAAACCCCAAATAACAATAACAGCTTCTCAAAACGAATATGAATGGTTGTTTTCCGTTAAGGACAATGGCATAGGCATTTCTGATGAACACCAAGAGAAGATTTTTGAAATATTTCAAAGATTACACAATAAAAACAAGTATGAAGGCTCCGGAATTGGACTGGCCCACTGTAGGAAAATTGTAGATTTACATGGAGGAAAGATTTGGGTTGAATCAAAGCTAAATGAAGGGAGCACATTTAATTTTACCATAAGAACCAAAGATCATGAGAAAAAAAGTAAACTGTATACTGCTGATTGATGACGATGAACCGACGAACTTCTTGCACAAAATTATTATTGAAGACAGTAATTTAGCAGAAAAAGTAGTGGCTGTTCAAAGCGGATATGAAGCATTAGAGTATTTAGAAAAAAAAGAGGAGGGTAAATACCCTCAGCCTGACATTATTTTTCTTGACATCAATATGCCCGCAATGAATGGTTGGGAGTTTTTGGAAAGATACAAACAGCTTGACGAGGGTTTAAAAGGAAAAATATTGGTTGTAATGTTAACTACATCCATCAACCCTGATGACAAAAAGAAAGCCATGGGAAAAGGCTTTGTAAAAGGCTTTTTAAGCAAGCCCCTTACAACGGAAATGCTTGAAAAAATAATTGACGATGAACTTAAATAAGTCTATTTAGTAGCTTAGAGACCCTTATGTCTGCTACCTCTAACTTATTGCACAGTAATTCATCTTTTTTATTCTAAAAATAAGTGAATTACTGCATTGAACTAAATAATGTTGTAAAAAATTATTTTACTTATGGTAATCCAATTCAATTTTACTATTCTCAACAGAAGCCAACCAATCCCTCAATTCAGCCTCCAACTGCTTGGCTACCTCAGGGTACTCATCAATAATATTGTTAATTTCTGACTTATCGTTCAGCAAATCATAAAGTTCAAAACTTTCCAGCTTTTCATCAGTTATTAGTTTATACTGATTGGTTACCCATGACACATTTGGAGTACAAATAAACCCCATTGGCTTTGCTCTTTCTTCTATCCTTCCTTCGATTGCATCTAATATATTAGTACCATCCAATGGCCGCTCATCAGGATATTCTATTCCCATAATAGCGAGTAGAGTAGGTAAATAATCACTGGTAAAAGCTGGAAAATCAATTTTCCTGCCTCCTTCGAAATTATTCTTCCAGATCACAAAAGCCGGCACCCTTACGCCTCCCTCATACAAACTCCTCTTTCTTCCACGAAAATCCCCAGCGCTTCCCGGAGTTCGGTCTTCAGGCCCATTGTCACTGCAAAAGAAAATAATTGTTTCCTCTTCAATTCCTGCATTCTCCAACGTTTGCCATAATCGACCAATTTGCCTATCCATTGCTGTAATAGATCCATAATACAATTGCTCAGGCAAATCCATGTCAGCATATAAACTCCTGTCTAAGCTATCACTTACTACCGGTAAATGAGGGGTATGAAACCAAATGGTGGAGAAAAAGGCTTGTTCATTATTAATGGCATTATCTATAAATGGAATAACACGATCCATTATAACACGAGAATCATCTCCCTTCATATTGCTAGTATCCATTTGATTTTCACCATCCCAATAAACCGTGCCATAATTTATTATTGAATTCTTTCCTTCTACAGCCCTCCAGCCATATCTCAGACTTTCTCCCTCTTTAAATGATGCTGGATATACCATGGGGTCATAAGTAGGGACTTTTGACTCTGTGCTAAAAAATGTATCGTAACCATGCTTCGATGGAATGGAATAATCCTTAAGGTATATTTCTTTACCTCCCCTATTGGCATCTGGAATAGTTTTGGAGAAGGTACCTAGATGCCACTTTCCAAAGTGTCCGGTAGCAAAGCCTTCTTTTTGCAACAGTTCTGAAATGGTAATTTCCTCCGCCTTCATATGTCCATTATTGGCATAAGGAATATCCATCCTAAGTGGGTTTCTGCCTGTGATCAAACTGGCCCGAGTAGGTGAACAAACCGCAGAAGCAGAATAGAATCGATTGAAAACCACGCCTTTTGAAGCTAGGTCATCTAAAAAAGGCGTTTTTATCTCTGTATTCCCATTAAATCCAACATCATACCAGCCTTGATCATCTGTCATGATTAAGATAATATTTGGTTTTTTTACAGGGGTTTTACAAGAACTGGCAAAGATTCCCAACACAAAAAAGAATATTAAAAGTCTACGCATTTTATTAGCTATCGAATCAATTGGTATAGAATTTAACCATTCAATATACTTACTTTTAGCCAAATTTGGCAGTAAGACTACCTTTTAGGCATGAGTATTAATTAAAATAAAACAGCTTGTAGAATTTAAAACCAAACAAGAAATTACTTTTATTGAGTACAATCTCTTTTAAACTTAAACACTTTGAAATTGTCTTAACTTTTTAAAAAAACATCCTCCTTTATCAAGGTTTCGATAAATACTTGGGTAATCCAGCAAGCATAAAAGTCATTAATATTCAAAATCCTGAGAAAAAATTTATTTAAATATTTCAATCATTGAGAAAATAGAATTAGTTGAAAATTTTATAGATTAAATTTGAAAAACAAAAATAATAGCTATTTTTACCTATATCAACAAAATTTTAATTATTCCTATTATGTTTCTTACTATTTGGTAAAAATTTTAACAAGTTCTAGGTTGGAAAAACATTTTGAGAAAAGTAAAATTATTCATCTTGAAAAAGCAATAGTTTCTATTTGTATTCTCACAGGATTAGTGGTGATTATTGGGTGGTATACTGGAATAAATGAGGTCTTAAGTATTGTTCCTAAGAGTGCAACAATGAAGATCAACACTGCTATTGTGTTCTTATTATCAGGAATTATTTTAATTACAGATAAATTTTATAGTAAAAATTCAATTTTTCTATATAAAATTCTATCAATAGCAATTATCACTATTGGCCTAATGACTTTAGCCGAACATATTGGATGGCTTTACCTACCTATTGATAACTTTTTTATAGAAGACAATATATCTACAAGTAATCCGGGAAGAATGTCTCCAGCAAGTGCAATATGTTCAACCCTAATTGGTATTGGTTTCCTAGCAGAAAAGTTGACCAACAGTATTTTTAAAAAAATAGGATTTTACGCCTTAATTATAACAGCAGTAATGGCAATGGTTGCAATAATTGCTTATGTATTATTGATCCCAATTGAAAGTAAGGCAATCTTTTTTAAATCCATGGCCATACACACTTCAGTTTTATTTTTATTGATTGCAGTTCTAAATTTATTAAAAAATACCAATACTGAATTTTTTAGACTAATCTTAGGAAATTACACTGGTAGCAAACTTATTCGTAAAGTCCTTCCCCTTGCAATTGTTTTTCCAATTATTTTCAATTATTTTCTAATATTAGGAATTAACAAGCAAATTGTCTCTTTGGAATTTGGGCTAGTAATTTTCTCTACTTTTTTTATCCCAATTAGTATCATTTACATCACTTACATTTCTTTAAGACTGAATAGGTCAGACATAAAGAAAGCTGAAGTTGAAAATTCAATTCGACAAAGTAATCGATACCTTAAACAATTTAAGGATGGCCTAGACCAAGCTTCTATAGTTGCAATCACAGACAAGCGGGGAGTAATAACTGAAGTTAATGAATCTTTTTGTAAAATATCTCAATACACAAAAGATGAACTCATAGGCAATACGCATTCAATCGTAAATTCTGGATACCATGATAAAGAGTTTTTCATAAATATGTGGAAGACCATCGGTTCAGGTAATATCTGGGTTGACGAAATACAAAACAAAGCAAAAGATGGATCACTATATTGGGTTTTAACAGCCATCGTTCCTTTTAAAAACGAGAAAGACGAAATTACGGAGTACATGGCCCTAAGGCAGGATATAACTGAGCGAAAAAAAGCAGAAGAATTGAAGTCTGATTATGTGAAAAAATTAGAATATAAAAATAAAGAATTAGAACAATTTGCCTATGTGGCCAGCCATGACCTGCAAGAACCATTAAGAACCGTAATAAATTTTACAGATCTTCTAGAAAGAAAACAAAGAGAACATTTTGATGAAATAGGATTAACAAGTTTACATTTTATCCAAGAGGCTACAGTCCGAATGAGTCAGCTTGTAAAGAGTCTATTGGACTATAATCGAATTGATAAGAATAACAAAATTTCACTTGTAGATTGCAATCAACTAATTAATGAAATAAAAAAGGACCTTAGTAAAAACATACTTGAGGTAAAAGCTACCATTATTGTAAATCAATTACCAAAAATTTACGGTTATGAAACTCCTTTAAGACTGCTCTTTCAAAATTTAATAAGTAACAGCATCAAATTTAGGAAATTAGAACAAAATCCTTACATCGAAATAACTGCAAGATCAAATCATGATGAATATTTATTTACGGTAAAGGACAACGGTATTGGCATTCCTGAACACCAACAAGATAAAATTTTTGAAATCTTCAAAAGGCTTCATAGTAGAGATGAATATGAGGGTTCAGGGATCGGCCTTTCACATTGCCGGAAAATCGTAGACTTACATGGTGGAAGAATATGGGTTGATTCAAAATTAGGTAGCGGTAGCACTTTTAACTTTACAATAAAATCAAATGAACATGAGAAAAATAATCAATTGCATATTGTTAATTGACGATGATAAATCAACGAATTTTTTACATAAAATTATCATCGAAGAAACAGGTGTTTCCGAAAAAGTTGAGGCTGTTCAAAGCGGCCAAGAAGCACTAGATTATTTAGAAAGAAAAAAGGAAGGCGTCTACCCAAAGCCTGATCTCATTTTTCTTGACATAAATATGCCTGGAATGAATGGATGGGAATTTTTGGAAGAATATGAAAAGTTAGATGACAATCTTAAGGGAGAGATAATGATAATGATGTTAACTACCTCCATTAATCCAGATGATGAAGAGAAAGCCAAAAATACCAAATTTATAAACGGATTTCTAAATAAACCTCTTACTACTGAGGTACTAGAAAAAATAATAGACGATCATTTTCAAAAAAAGGAGTAAATTATTTATAAGGATTGTCTATTTCGCTAATATTCTATAAAAACAAACCTACAACTAAAATTTCTCAATACCATTAAATAACCTAAGACAAATAATATTAACTCCTTAATCCTTATCCGTAATATTAAATATATAATTTTTAAATATAAAAAGATTTCTTCCTCTTTATTATATTTTAAATCCAGACTATGTAATAAGATTTCTTCGCCCTGACAATAGTCAGAGGTAAAGGTTGTCATGTATTTACAGGAAATCTTGAAATTTTAAGAAAATCTGGCTTTTTCGAGATTTTCTATTACATATTTCCCATTTAATACATTAGAGTCGTACTTTATGGCCTAATCATAAGAAGAGCCATCGTAGCTCTCAAAACCTAGTCCAAGGTAAAATTTAGCCAAGTAATGGTATCCATCCGACAAACTACATCTTTTGCAAAAGCTAATCTGTTGCTAAACTTGTGTCATGAAAAGACAGACAGAAAGCAATATGCGTAAACTTTATCAAGAATGGTTATCCTCAGGGGTTAGCAGATCAGAATTTTCCGA
>NZ_JBSXOH010000099.1:0-69729 GCF_056859355.1 Cyclobacterium sp. L-R | reverse complement strand
TCCGTCCTGACAATAGTCAGGGGTGAAGCCTGTCCCGTGTTTACGGGAAGTGTTGCAATCGCAAGAAAATCAGGCTGTTTGGAAATTTTAGCATAGCACCGCTATGGTGAAATTGAAAACAGCAACGAAGTGGCTGATTTTGAAGCGATTTCAGCACGTAATAGATTGTCTATTGCATATTTCGGGTTAAAATAACTTCTACCAAGTTCTGGGAAGATCCTTATTGCCATCATCCATTCCAGAAGAAGTATCAGTGGTGTAAGTTCTTACCTGTGGTTTTGCGATTGGTTTCACAGGGGCTTCTTTTTTCTCAGCCGTTTTTTCATCCAACATAGAGTAAAGTTCTTCTCTACTCACTGAGTTGATCTTGCTGGACTTAGACGCTTCATCTACAGCTTTAGGTTCCACTACCTGTACCCCACTATTGATTTGAGCTCCTTTGTGAATGTGAATAGCGCTCGTAATAATATTACCAGATACCTTTGCATTGGAATAAACAGTTGTGTCACCTTTAATATATAAATCACCAACAACTTCACCATTGATGCTGATTTCTTCTGCGATTATATCTCCTGTAATGGAAGCTTTTTCTCCAACTACCACCTTTTTATCTGTTCGAATACTGCCTACGAGTATACCATCTGCTCTGATATCACTTTTGGAAATAATATCACCTGTAAGTTCGAAACCCAATGATAAAACGGTCACTTTACCTACATTGGCTTCTTTATTCTGTTGCTTGCTGGATCCGAATTTCATATTATCAATCTCCTTTTTCTTGTTTAAAAGTAGTAAGTATAGTAGAACTGTTACCTAAATCAAGCCCTACTGCTTTATCTTTTGCTCCCCCATTGATAGCAAGGCTATTGAAGCAATAACCTATGGATGCCATTTGCTCAGGAGATTCAGGAACGTGAACATTCAATAACCCATCAAATTCATCCTTAAACAAATTAACAAGTTCACTGTAGTTTGCTCCACCCCCAGCTAAATAAATGTCTCCTGACTTAGCAAAATCGCTATCAGAAAATGCCTTTCTCAAAGAAGGTGAAATCACATCATTATAATACTGAGTAATTACCTGCTTTCTAAGTTCTTTTAGATCTAAACGTTTTCTGTTTAGTATGATCGTTCCTTCACTGAAATATTGATCAATTTGATGTTCAGTTTTCAGATCCAGATAATTGTCTTTTTGAAGTTCCCTAGTAATTAGGTTTATCGCATACCTAAGGCCAAAAGTAGAAACACTGGATCTCTGAACCAATCCTCCTTCTGTACTTAAAATGGCCTCCATAGTACCATATCCCAAACTGATCATGAAAAAGTTTTTCGGAGCATCATTGTACAGTTGCCTTACAGCCATACTACATCCTACTACCTCTGGAATAACAGCTACTCTATCTACCTCTACAGCCATTTTTTTCTTACCGCCTCCACCAAAGGTCTGGGTATCATACTCTATAATATGCTCATTTTCTAATAATCTGTAGGCATTCTCCTTAAACACCTGAAAGGTAGAAAAAGGAAATCCTGTTGTAACAGTAATCGGGCTACCCAATTTTTGAGAAGCTAATAATAAGCCCGCTTTTAAAAAAATTCTATAGTCATTTTCTTCAGGAGAACTGTTGATATTTCTATGAGGAGATGTACCTTCGGATAAAGCCAAATCCCCAACTAAATATCCTATGTTGTCGTGATATATCTTAAGCCCTGAAACTAAATCTCTTGCTACATTCCTAAGTTCGAGATTACTACTTTCCAATACACTTGGGTACTTTATTACTTCTATCATGGAAATTATTTTTATCCTTTTTTAAAACGGTTATCCTTATTTTTTTTTTATTAAAACAATCTCAAAAATCAACTTATTACTGAACGTCCTTTCAATTATATATTGTATAACTTTTTATACGCTATCAGATGTCAGGGCTTAAAGACTTAATCTTGTGTTTAAAGACAAATTAAAGGAACCTTAGCGAAATAACAAGCTTGTTCCTTAAGTTTATGTTCATTTTTTTGTAAAAGGTTAAAAATAAAAGATTTTATTGCAAAGTTTCATTTTTTCAACTTGCTAAAAGCGGAAATTCACGTTTCCAATTTGATTTTTATTAGTTTTGTCATAGAACCAAATCATAAATACTATGAGACGGATACCCATAATCGCCTTCTTCCTCATCCAATTTTGCTCCTATTCACCCCTACTAGCACAAGAGTTTTCCATCGGCCCAAAGATCGGGATTTCTCAAGGAAACATCACAGTAAACGGCACCTCTTTTAGTAGTGGTAATGAAAAAATGGGATATCACGCCGGCCTTTTCGCAAGACTTGGAGGCAATCATATTTTCATCCAACCGGAAATACTTTATACCAATTCAGGAGGAGAATTTATCAGAACGCAGGGAAACCACACAGTAAGTTATACTGCCAAATTTGATAAAGTCGATGTGCCAATAATGGCGGGATTTAAAATTGCAGAGTTCTTTAGATTACAGGCTGGACCTACAATAGCTTTTATCTTAGACAGCGACTTGTCATCAAATGCTTCCCTACCTATAAAGCCAGACTACAACAAAGCGACAATAGCCTATCAGGCTGGAATAGGTTTGGACATTGCCAATTTTATCTTGGATTTGAAATACGAAGGGCCTTTGGGCAAAATCGCCAAATCCTATGTGGGCCTACCAACAGATCAGAGACAAAATCAAATAATCCTCTCTCTTGGCATCCGACTTTTTTGAATAGTTAAGCATTATTTCACGCTATCTAAACTATCCAGGTATTTGCGTGATTTCTCTGAAGAATTTTTAAACTCACTGGGAGTTAAACCTGTGGTTTTCTTAAACTGTGTAGAAAAATATTGCACACTCCCATATCCGAGTTTCCAAGCGATCTGACTTATATTGTATTCTTCAACACTTAACCATTCCTTAGCTTTTTCAATTTTTAATTCAATAAAATATTGTGCAATTGTCTTTCCCTGAGAATGGCTAAACAATTGACTAAGGCGACTGTAGTCCATCCCAACTTTTTCAACTAACAAATTTGAAATGGGGGAATTAAGGTGAGAAGGATCTTTATCCAAAAGCTCAATCAATATCCTTTTTACGGATTCAATCCATACCTCTTCCCTGCTTTTCGCTATAGAAAAACCAAGGTTCCGCAATTGTTCTTCAAATTGCTGGAGTTGTAAGGGCTGAAGTTCTTGTTTAAAAAATACTGTCCCAAGTTCTACCTGTTCATATGGAACATCCATATCCTTTAAAACCCTCTCCACTGCCATTACGCATCGAGGACAAACCATATTTGTAATAGAAATTATTGGCATCTGAATACAACAATGGTTTTAATAAATAAATTTCATCTACATCATCCTTTCGGATTTTACCATTAGCCTAGAATTTAACAAGTTCTAGTCAATGTCAAAACCTTTAAAAAAGGTGGGCCAGAAATAAATAGAATAACCATAATGTGTTGAAACCACTTCCTCAAAAAGAAATTAGGCTGGATTATTTCGAACCATTGCACGGACCCTGAAATAAACACCAATAGGCAATAGACCTTCTATTACCTGATTACCCAACTTCCTGAGTAAAGCTAGGACAGGTTATAACTAAACAAACTGCATAATCCGGGTTAAATCAAAAAATAAAAAAACTTAAACAAAAAAAAATAAAAGGGACTGATAATCAGCCCCTTATAGTAGTTAGTGGTATGTGTTGTTTCTTATTAATTAACGAAGATAAATTTACCTTCACCATTTGCTTCTACGATTTTCACATCTATGCTCTTCATTGATTCAAGATTTTTGAATTTGAATTTTTTCCCAAAAGTCAAACCAGTTATGACTTCTTCATGAATCAAGTTTCCATTGTCATAGATTTCTAACGTTTTATCTACTCCATTTAGGTTGCTCATTGAAAGTGCCAAAGTCTTGTCATCTACAGCTATCATTCTAGCAAAAAAAGTTTTCTCAACTTTATGAGAATCAAGAACAATATCAAAATCAGAAAGCTTTCCGTCTTTACCATTGAAGACTTCTAATTGATAGCTTCCAATATCCAATTTGTTCAAGTTGTAATTTTTGTAAAACACCTTTTCAGCTTCAATTACATCTCTAAAAATAATTCTATTTGTCTTGTCTTTGATAGCAACAGTCACCTTACCCTCAGGTATTTCTAAGTATTTCAATTGAAACTTGTTATCACCTACTTTTTCCAGAGTGACGATTGGATTCTCAACAGGTGCAGTGGCAAAAACTGTTGTTGTTAATGTAAAAGCGAGAATTGTTGCAATAATTAATCTCATGATCGTAAATTTTTAAAGGTATGTTAACTTTAAAAACCTCTGCCAGGAACTTCCTGACATTTCTTTATTGAGGCTAATTACTTTGGGCAGGTAATTGAGCTAGAATTAGCAATCGCTGTTCTTTGATATATTTCCACTTTCCTTCAATCTGTCTGTTGATACTGCATCAACCCTAGGCTGGCAGTATTCGCTTTTAGCTTGTTTATAAACTGATTGTTCGGAAATTTCAATACTTCGCAGAACCCTTTTGGCTCCTTCTATTTTTATGACTTACGTAAGCATGACACAAATGTAATTGAGCAATACATGAATTACAAATAATTCAATAAAAATATATGAAAATTATTTTTTACACAACAATTCGATTAATTATTATGTATTCCTAAATTAATATTTAGCTAACAAGCAATTCATCTTAAAGAAACATAGGTATAATTTCAACCTGGTTTTAACAAAAAATCAGAATTTAATTTTTTTAGGTTATTTTTAACACCATAAAAAATCATTTTAACATTTTTTTTAACTAAATAGACTAAAAAATAAACCTACCTAACCAATTTCAACCGATAAAAAACATTATACTCCCTTTCAAACAGTGGTTCCAGGTTATCATTGATAAAAATATCACCACTTTCTGTGGCAAAATCCAGTGCACCAGGAACAGGCAAGCCTTCCACCACGCCTATTTGTTTGCCGTCCTCAATTACCAGGTAAAAGGTCTTCACAAAGGTCTTTTGGGCTTCTTGGAACTCTGGCAACTCTTCCACCCTTGAAGATTGGGCCTTTAAACGGAGCAAAATATCTTCGGGAATTCTAGTTTTGAACTCTACAAGCACCCTTTCTCCGACAAATTTAAGGTCTGTAAACCTAGGGTAAGAAGAAGTAAATTCAGCTTCTTTCGAAATTTCAGGGACAACATCAGGCCTAAATCTATGAGAAAGCGCCACCTCATAAAGTAATTTGGGCTCATCACTTGAGAAATCATAAATAAACAACTGGTTTCCCACCTTAGGGAGTAAGGCCAATTGATGGTTGCTTCTATGGTACGCAAAGAGTGGCTCTGATTTCCCCACAAACTTTTTCTCCATCCTTGGTCCCCATGTTTTCGGATAAGCTTCAAATTGCTTCAGAACTTGATCTTTGGCCTTATAGGTAAATATTGTTTTGACGGAATCATAGTAAACAGATTGCGCTAACTCTACTTTAGACAAAAAACCCGGATCAAATAGATTGTTTTCAATTCCGAGGAGCATCTCCTCATCCTCCTTTTTAAAACCTCTAAAAAAAGTTTGGTAAGAACTTATCGTCACACCAAAAAGACCTAAATTAATAGATTCCAACACTTTGGTTTTTTCCCCTTCGAAATCATAGATTTGGTACCTGTACAAAATATCTTTAGCCACCCATTTGTCTTCTCCCAAAAAGTTATAACCAAAAGCACCATTTACGCCTATCCCATTAGGTCCTTCATTCAACACTTCATAAACTTTAATTACTTTTCCATTATTACTGATCAGATAAGGCTTTCTACTTTTTCTCCCTCTCATTAAAAAAGATTCTCCGGACAATTGCTGATCATCAATTACAAGTGGCTCAAGGATATCAACCATGACACTGTCGACTAATAGAAATTCCATTTTATGCGCTGGCCCTTGCTCTTCTTCTATATTTTTTGAGGAACAGCCAAATAGGATTAAAACAGAAACTAAACAATTACGGAAATTGACCATTTGTGATTTTATGAATTTTATTTTTTACCAAAACATTGAATAAAGGTATTCTTAATGTTTTTTCTCTAATCTGGTTTAAATTAGAGAAAATAGGCAGGTTACTAATTTATTCTCACCGAGTTCACAACTTATTCATTATTCCCAGGCAGACCTCAACAGCTGGCTTAATGTCAACCAAGTTATGAAACAATAAGGAACAAATGTACATGAAATGAAATCACCATTTTTATAATTCAGGCAATAATCTGCCGGTAATTACATAACGACAAATTAGCTATGTCATAACAGTAAAAAGTAAATCATTTTAATTCCAGTGGAATACTTACAATTAAGAAAAACTAAACCAATCTCAAGGATCTACCCATTTTTCTTCCACAGGAATACTGGAAGAGCCAAAAATACACCCACCATACTAAACACCAAACCACCAATAGTACCTATAGCCAATGAGAACCAAAAAATCTCACCCTGTCCTTCCATGACAAATGGTATCAATCCAAAGCAAGTAGAAAGGACAGTCAATAAAATAGGGGTGGCCTTGCCTCCTACCGCTTTTAGCACGTTTCGATTGTAGTTGCCTTTGGTTCGGTTATTAAGATCATTGACAATAAATATAGCGGCATTCACTGCTAATCCACCAAGCATCACAAAAGCAGCATAACCTCCTTGGTCAAAATAGAAATCGAACAATGAAAATATCAGGAACAAGCCAATAAAAGAAATGGGGATAATGAAGATTATATACAAGGGCTGCTTGAAATTTTCAAATAGAATGGAACAAATGAAGAATATCCCCACGATTAACACCAACAACAGGCTATATTGCCTTTTGGCTTTGTCATAATTCCAGCTATAGGATTGTTTACTTATAGAGTAACCTATTGGCATACTAACTTTCATTTCTTCAATGACTTCGTCCAGGTATTCCCCTCCAAATTTTGCAGAACCCATATAATCAAAGGATACCAGTCGGATGTATTGCCGGTCCTCCTTATGAAGCGCATTGGTCGTACTTTCTTTTTTCAGAGAACCAAAACCCGAGACTTTAAAAATCCTATCTTCACTCGATATCAAACTGGTGTTTTCCAGGTCAAACTTTGAAAACCGGTCTGATTTTTTCTCTTTTACTACAACCCCATACTTATCATTGTCCACCTCCAAATACATGGAAGGCTGAGCATGTTGGGACAAATCATTAAGGGCATTCACCACCTCGAATTGATTGGCTCCAGCCATTGCCAACCTACGTTGGTCAAAACGCAAAACATATTCCTCTGTTTTTTTCTCTGACCAGCCACGACGTTCATTGGTATTTACTTCCTGAATTCTTCTATGAGCCAATAACTTTTCCGCCAAAACCTCAGACTGCCTTTCAAGTTCCGAATAATTATACCCTCTCAGTTCAGCTCTGAAGCTGGGAATCCCTTCACCACCTGGCCCTACCGAAAAGCCCTGTCCAACACCATAAATACTCCATCGAACACCACTCCAATCAGTTGACTTCATTGCCAACTTTCCCTTAAGCCTATAAGGCAAAGCTGAGGTTTCATGCTCTTCAGTAAAGGTGATTTCTATACGTGCGCTCTGTCCGGAACGAACAGTGGTCACAAATTTATCCACACCTTCCACACCTTTGAGGAAAGTTTCAAACTCTCCCATTATAAAGTTCATTTGCTCTAAAGTATTCCCAAATGGCAAGGTCGCATTGACATAAAGTCTGGTTCTCTCCGCCTCTCGGTAAGAAGACTTTTCAAACACACCACGAACAAACATCCTGAAAGAACCTCCAAAAGTTTTGTCTACATAGGGTCTGATTTCTTCTTGATAGTAACTATTTCCCACTGTTTTATTGTACCACTCCTGTCCTTCCCAATTAGCTGGTAGATAAAATATAGGAAGCCCAAACAATAAGATCAGTATAATTACAAATGATTTCCTAAATCTCGCGACAAAGCCTATAAACTGATGGAATTTAGTAAAGGCTACCACTCGCTTTCTAAGCTGAGTTAGTGTTAGTCTTTTGATGGATTTTTGCTTCTCTCCGAAGAGCAAATCATACATGGCAGGCGTAAATAACAATGCCACCAACAAGGAAACGGCTAGCATTACAGCTACTACCACAGAGAATTCCCCAAGGTTTCGCCTGTCATCTTCAGGCAGTAAAAAAACCATAAGCAATGCCACTATGGTGGTAAGTGAGGCTGCAAGAAGGGCCAAAAACACTTTTCTGTTTTTATGCTTGTGCAAATGATCAATCATAATGATGGCATTGTCGACAATCAGCCCAAAAGAAATGGTCAAACCCGCCAAGGAATACATGTGAATGTTCACTTTTAACAAGTAAAGAATAATCACTGTTAAACTAACATTGACTATAATGCCTAAAAATAAGGTCAGTAAATATTTGAAGTTACGATTGATTAAAAATATAAACACCACCAAAATCAATATGGACAAACCGGATCGTTTGTATATTTTCTTTAGCTCCTTATCCAGGAAAGAAGTGTCGTCAAATTCCAACCTTACATCAAAGCCCTCCGGAAGGTTCACTTTTGATGCATTAATTATCTCTTTAATCTTCTGCGCCAGCAAAACCTTATTTACCCCATCCCTATTGGTGATGGTAAGGTTTACTGAATTGTTGCCATTGATCCTATAATATTGCTGAGGCGTTGATTCCTCAAGGGTAAGGGTCGCAACATCTTTGAGGTAAATCGCTTTGCCATCCACACTGCCTAACAATAGGTTCTCCAAAGCACTTTTATCCACTATGGAGCGATCAATTTCCAAAAACATGGATTCCCCAGACACATTTTTCACTAAGCCAGGGAAATTTCTACCAAAAGAATTCCTTATTTTATTCTCCAAGGTAGACCTGGAAAATTTTAATGATTGTAGTTTTTGGATGTCATAAATAACATAAAGGTAGAGCGCATTTGCACCTCTAATCTCTATGGTTTCAATTTCTTCTACTCGATTTAATTCGCTTATCAGGACATCTTCGGCAATTTTCCTAATCTCAAAAGAGGCAAATGGACCATTGATGCTGTAAGTTAGGATTGGTTTTTTTTCCTGAATGCTCTTCTGTGAGGATTGAGTCACATTCGGGTAACTGACCTTACTATCCATTGAGGGAAAAACCTGCCGGATCAATGCTGCGACTTCAAATTTTTTGTAGTCCATGTCCGTGCGTTTGTCAAAGCGCAATTGAATATTCCCTGAATTATAATTGGATTCTGAAGTGGTTTTCTTCAATTCTGACAGTTGGGTAAAGGCTCCTTCCAATGGTGAGGTCGCAAGTTTTTCCACCAGTTCAGGGGAAGCACCACGAACACTATAACCTATATTTAATATTGGCTCCTTTTCTGGAGGATTGAGATCCACAGACAGCTTGGGGATCAATGCAATTCCTATAATTGAGGCCACAAAAAAGAGGATAACTAATCGAAAAGGTGTCATTTAAATCCTTTATGTAAAGTACCTATTAAATAAATATGCGCCATTTGATCATGAATGCTATTACCCAATTTCATAGAAGTAATATACCACATGATCCTTTTCTTCTTCCACTTTAGGTTGGATAATATTTCTATCAGCAAAAAGATGACCTCCTTTAAATTTAAAGCGGATGTCATTTTGCTCTTCCCATAGTATTTTACCCCCTTTTCTAATTTGATAATAAGGGATTTTGTATTCTTTAACCAATGCCATAAAATCCTCACCACCCAATAAATCTTGAGGCAATGCATCTACTTTGTCCTGAGGTGCCGCCCCCAGGTACCCCGTAAGCAAATAACCGTTGGATGATGAAAAGTGAAAATATTCAGATCCTGCCAACTTATTGAAAACACCATTTCCTAAAGCTTCCACCGGAAACGGCTTAACCTGAACGTATTTATCAGAGGGGTTTAATGCTACCTTGCCGAGCAATTTTAATTCGGGGAAAGAATATCTGTAAATTTCTGGAGAATTGGAAAACAACAAATACAACTCATCCTCCATCATAATGGAATGAGGTGCCGGCTCACTGTATTTGCCTGGATGTTGAATGATTTGTGATTCCTTAGGTAGGTATTGCTCTGCTATTACTTTTTTCTTGTCGAGATCATAGGTTGTAAGAAAAGGGTGACGAGCAAGGTAATCTTCATGTGCATAAAGATCTACAGAAGCTTTCTCCGGGTACTTATTAGCAAATAATTTATTATCAACAAGGAGGGTCGCTATCCCACTTCCTAAAGCATTGGTAAAAATGTTGAATGGAGTTTCTTTGCTTAACAGATTAAATTGGAAATCATAGGTGCAAACCCCACCTGAGTAAGGGAAAATCAAAAGCTTGTCATCATCATTGTAATGGGCAGAATAAAAATAGGCCCCAAAGCTATCTTTTCCGTCTGCTGATAGATTTTTGCTTAGAATGATATCACCATGTTCATTAACACGTAAAAATTCTTTTCTTTGGGGATCATACATCAAGTATTCTGATCTATCTGCTTTGATATCTAGAATGGTCAGGGCGCCCAAATAGTCTACAACCAAGCTGTCTGTTAAAATAAATTGTGGCACTTCTTCAATAGATTCAAACCTATCACTGCCAGAAGAGCAAGAGAATTGGGTATAAATCAGTAGAAGAAGGGACAAACTATAAAGTGTAAGATGTCTCATGGTACTTGATTGCATAGGTATAAATTGCCTAAAACAATAAAATCAAATCATTAAGCTTGATCAAATATAAGGTGACGCACAAAGGCGACTATAATCCAAACCATATAGGGTAGAACCGACAAGAATTTGGTCCAACATAGCTCCCAAACCAAAAACTGGTTAAAGCAATTCTACTAAAACTAAAAAAATAATTTCAAAATAAAAAACAATACTCCTCGAAATTTGGAGCAAAAAAATAAAGGCAATTGTTCGAATTGAACAATTGCCTTTACAACAATCAGGAAAAGATTTACTTTTAGCCTTTATTTGGCATAATTCACTGACCTCATTTCCCTTATTACAGTAATCTTTATCTGACCTGGGTACTGCATTTCTTTTTCAATTTTTTGAGAGATCTCAAAAGACAGATTTCCGGCAGTAGTATCACTCACATTGTCAGCATCTACAAGTACGCGTAGCTCCCGACCTGCCTGCATGGCGAAACATTTGTTTACTCCCTCAAAGCTTAAAGCCAATTCTTCCAAATCCTTTAGTCTTTTGATATAGCTGTCCATAATCTCCCTACGTGCACCAGGACGTGACCCAGAGATGGCATCACAGGCCTGAACAATTGGGGACAACATGGATGTCATTTCTATCTCATCGTGGTGAGCTCCTATAGCGTTAATGACTTCAGGGTGTTCTTTGTGCTTTTTAGCCAACTCCATACCTAAAATAGCATGAGGCAATTCGGCCTCTTCAGGATACACCTTACCAATATCATGAAGTAATCCTGCTCTCTTGGCCAACTTGGCATTAAAGCCCATTTCAGCAGCCATGGTAGCACATAACTTAGCCACTTCCCTAGAGTGTTGAAGGAGGTTTTGACCATAGGAAGATCGGAAACGCATCCTTCCTACCATCTTGATTAATTCAGGATGTAATCCATGAATACCAAGATCTATACAAGTTCTTTCACCAATTTCGATGATTTCTTCATCAATATTTTTTTCCGTTTTGGCAACCACTTCCTCTATTCGTGCAGGGTGTATCCTTCCATCCTGAACAAGTCGGTGCAGTGATAACCTGGCAATTTCTCTTCTAACAGGGTCGAATCCTGAAATAATAATGGCTTCAGGGGTATCATCAACTACAATTTCCACTCCTGTGGCAGCTTCTAGTGCTCTGATATTTCTACCTTCTCTACCAATTATTTTACCTTTAACATCATCACTCTCAATATTAAACACGGACACACAGTTTTCTATTGCATGCTCTGTTGCTGTCCGCTGAATGGTATCCAAAACAATCTTTTTGGCTTGTTTGGTAGCACTTAACTTGGCTTGATCCAAGATGTCTTTGATATGAGAAGAGGCTTTAGTAGCTGCTTCATCTTTAAGCATTTCTATCAATTGTTCTCTTGCTTCTTCCCTAGTAAGTAAGGCTACTTTTTCAAGATCGGTAATGCGTTGGTGAGTTACTTTATCCAGTTCATCTTTTCGTACCTGAACAGCATGCAACTGGGCATTGAGGTTTTCTTTTTTACTATCGAGCTCAGCTTCCTTCCTTTTGATTTGCTCCATCTCCTTAGATAGGATCTGCTCACGTTGTTTAAGTTTATTCTCATTGGTGATGAGAATATTCTTCTTTTTACCTACTTCCTCTTCAAAATCTGATTTTAGCTTAAGGTATTTTTCCTTGGCTTCTAGGATCTTGTCTTTTCTTATACCTTCTGCAGTTATTTCTGCCTCACGAACAAGGCTGCGGGCTTTTTCGCGAGCCTCGTCTTCAATTTTCTTACTGTTATTTTTAATAATTAATCCTGCCAGGAAAGCCCCGATCAAAACGCCAATTGCGCCGGATAGTATTATGTATATTGAAATTCCCATAGATATATTTGAGTTTATCTACCGGACAGAATGGGTAACTTCGTTGTTAGGCCGAATGCGACTATAATAGATCAGAGCAATGATTCAAGATTTTGGTTCACCTGTTGAAGTGCATGCTTGACTTGCTCAGTACCTTCCGTTTGGTCATCCTTAATTTCAAGGAATTCAACCATGCAATCGAAAGCCACCATTGCCAACAAGTCCTGACGATCCTCCAGTCCAAATTCCTCTCTGTACTTTTTTATTTTATCGTTAATTAATTTACCTACCCTTCTGATTCTGGCTTCCTCATCGGTCTTCACTTTCATTGGATATTCTCTATCCCCAATTTTAATTCTTATCGAAAGTGTATCCATATTATTCAGACAGGTAAGTAATAATTTTATCGATTTCTTTTATATAGTCATCAATTCTCCCCTTCAATTCAGCAGACGCTTTATTTTCTACCGGTATGTTTCTTACAATTTTACTAATTTTAATTTGATTTTTAAAATCTTCGAGTGCTTCTTCCTGCTCTAACAGTTTCTTTTGGTAGGCCAAAAGTTGATTTTTGAGGGCAGTATTTTCCTGTTCAAGGAACTTTACCTTTTTTTCAACCTGTTCAGACAGGCTCTCTAATCTTTGAAGCTCCTCATATACCTTCATATTATTTTCTAATCAAAGCACCAGCATTTTTTTCGAAGGTTTGCATTAATTTCCCCATGGTTTTGTCAATAACCTTATCTGTAAGGGTTTGCTGATTGTCCTGAAGGTAGAAACTTAAGGCATATGCCTTCTTTCCTTCCTCCAATTTATCCCCTTTATACATGTCAAAGACATTTATTCTTTTCAACAATTTGCCTCCAGCCTTGGTAGCCAATTGTTTAATTTGATCAAAGGTGATCTCTTGATCGATTACTAGGGACAAATCCCTTCTAACTTCAGGGAACTTTGATATTTCCTGAAATTTCCCCTGAGATTTAGCCAATTTGGTAAGCCTAGTCCAGTCAAGCTCTGCAAAATAAACTTCCTGCTTGACATCCGCCAACTTACCAACCTCTGGAGATAAAAGACCTATATGCCCTACAGGTTTTTTATTCACTACTAATTCCAAGCCAAATAAATGGGGGCTGGTTTCAATAACATTCACCTCTTGATTGGAGATATTTAGCTTTGTTAACAAACCTTCCACTACAGCATACAAATCTGTAAAAGTGACAGCTTTCACTGCTTGCATCCAATTTTCACGCGTAGCATTTCCGGTTAGAAAAAGAGAAAGCCTTTGCCCTTCGTCATAACCCTCAGAGCCTTTTGCGTAAACAGTTCCAAACTCAAACAATTTCAGGTCCTTCTGCCTTCTGTTAATATTGTGAGCCAACACTTCCAAGCCAGTAAACAATAAGCTTTGGCGAAGCACTCCCAAATCCTCACTTAGTTTATTTAAAATAACTACGTCCTTTTCCTGATCAAGGAAGGATGCTTGGGTGGCATAACTTGATTTGGTAAGGGAATTGGTCATTATTTCACTATAACCTATACCTGCCAACATTTCAGAAACCCTGTATTGTAATTTGTTTGTGTCCTTTTCTGGGTGCTCAGCAAGGAAATCAGCTTGGTAATCCTCTTTTAAAGGTATGGATTCGAACCCATATATTCTTAGCACTTCCTCAATGATGTCGGCCTCTCTGGTCACATCCACTCTATACGGTTTTACCACCGCAACAAAACCTGATTCGGTTTCATTACTTACCTTAATCTCCAGAGATTCAAGAATTTCTTTAATCCTTTCTTTACCTATTTCTTGTCCTATCAATCTATCGACATGTCGGTAACTGACTGGAATTTCGAAATCTGCAACTGGATCTGGGTAGATATCAGTGATTGGAGAACTTACTACGGCCCCGGTTAGCTCCTTGATAAGCAAAGCTGCCATTTTCAAGGCAAATACAGGCATATTGGGATCAGTACCTCTTTCAAAACGGAATGAAGCATCTGTTTTGATACCATGGAACTGAGCCCCTTTTCTAACTACATCCGTTCCGAAGCATGCACTTTCAAGAAAAATTGTAGAAGTTTGCTCACTTACTCCAGAATCAAGTCCTCCTAATGTTCCTGCAATACAAAGTCCTTCCGATTCATCACAAATCATCAATTCTTCTCCAGACAACTCTCTTTCTTTCCCATCCAAAGTGACGAATTTCGTTCCCGAAGGCATTCTTTTCACCTCAATCTTGTTTCCCTGTATTTTATCCGCATCAAATGCATGCAAGGGCTGACCCAAGTCATGAAGGATGAAATTGGTAATATCTACAACATTGTTGATAGGTTCAAGACCAATCGCTTTAAGGTAATCTTGAAGCCATTTTGGAGAGGGCGCAACCTTAACATTACTAAGCGTCAGGCCTGAATACCGTGGACAATCCTCGTTATCAGCTACACTAACTTCTATGATTCGGTCTGAATTGTCAATGGTAAATGCATCAACATCTGTCAGCACCAAGTCCTTTTTTAAAAGTGCTTTCAAATCTCTGGCTACCCCCAAATGGGAAGCGGCATCTGCACGATTTGGTGTTAAACCAATCTCTAGCACTTCCGTTTGTTTTATATCAAACAGTGGCCCTACAGGACTACCATTTGGAAGATCAGTATCTAACACCAAAATTCCGTCATGCCCTGCACCAAGACCTAGTTCATCCTCTGCACAGATCATACCCAAAGAAACTTCTCCGCGAATTTTAGCTTTTTTAATTTCAAATGATTCTCCGGACGAAGGATACAATATGGCACCAACGGTGGCCACGGGTACTTTCTGGCCTTTGGCCACATTCGGCGCACCACAAACTATAGGTACAATTTCATTGCCTAAATCTACTTTTGTTAGGCTAAGTTTATCTGCATTAGGGTGAGGCTCACAGCTTAGCACTTCCCCTACTACTACGCCATTAAGGCTTCCTTTAACTGATTCATAGGTCGTTACCCCTTCTACTTCCAAACCACCTGCAGTAAGCAGATCAGCAATTTCTTTGGTAGACAGATCGAACGGTATATAATCTTTGAGTCGATTGATCGAAATTTTCATTATTACGGTTTTGACTAAGATACAAATTTACAATAAATGACCTCTCCTAAAAGGTTATTTATCGTAATTTTTCTCCCCTGCCCTAATGGGGATTTCTAAAATATTCTCACGGGGTGGAATTGGGCACGCAAAATCAGGATTATAAGCGCAATACGGGTTATAAGCAAGGTTAAAATCAATGGTAATAGAGGAAGATCCATCTTGTCGTAGGTTGATATAACGTCCTCCTCCGTAAGTTTCATCGGCACTTGTTCCGTCGGCAAAAGCCAGGAAGAAGTTCCTCAAATCATTTTCATCCTCTGCCTGTAGCAAAAGAAGTCTGATTGTTTCGCCTTTTAATTCAAATTCTACAAAAGAATGCCTGATATACCTTTCTAAGGTCCCATCAGTCATAGGTATTTCCACAATTCTTTTGTTTTGAACAGGTACAAGCCTCCCTCTTACTTTATAAGCCGGGTCAATTGGAAAAAAATCCAGTGAATCAAGTTCTTTTTTTTGTTCTTCCTCTAATGGCGAATCAATATTGAACTTCAGAAACTTAAATTGCCGCTCTCTTTCTGCCGCAATATTTTCTTTATAAAGCTCGGGATCCGTTGTACCTGTAAAGGTATAGATCAGTGAACCAAGGACTACCGTACCCACTAAAGCCAGTAATAAATAATTTTTATTCATAGTAATTTAGATCATGCTTTCATCTGCAAAGCTAAAATAGCCAACATCTGTGAAAATTACATGATCCAACACCGGAAGCTCTAAATTTTTACCCACCATGCAGAGTCTTTTAGTGAGACTAATATCTGCTGAAGATGGTTTTAGGTTCCCTGAAGGATGGTTATGAACCAAAATAATGGCACTTGCTAAATTTTCCATGCCGTATTTAAAAATCAATTTAGGATCGGCGATAGTCGCAGAGGTCCCCCCTTGGCTGATCAATTGCTTTTTGATAACCACATTGCTACGATTTAAAAACAAAACATAAAAATACTCAATTGCCTCGTCTAACAACTCCGGACGCATTAGGGCATAAACATCTGCCGAGGAGGTTATTTTTACTTTCTTCTGAGGCTCTGAACCCTTCCTTCTTCTTCCCAGCTCCAGCGCACTTACTATACTTATTGCTTTGGCCTCCCCTATACCTTTGAATTTCTTCAAATCATTTACCGACAACCTCGCAAGTTGGGCCAAATCATTATTGACACTATGTAATATGTACTTGGAAAGGTCCACGGCGCTAAGATTACGGGACCCCGACCCTATAAGAATGGCGATTAGTTCTGCATCCGTAAGCTGAGACTTACCTCTCAACAAAAGCTTCTCTCGAGGCCGATCCTCTTCAGCAAGGGCAGATATCCTGATTGACCTGTAATCCTCCATAGGCAAAAAACGAATAGATTCATTTAATGAAAAAGCCCTATTTAATCGGTTTTGTTGGCACACACAAAAATATAAATACCTGATTACTTAGGGTATACCCTCTAAAAATATAAAAAAATAGGCATAAAAAAAACCTTGCTAAAAAGCAAGGTTTAAATTTCTTGTAAAACGAACTCTTAAAGTGCGTTCACAAACCTAGTCAATTTTGACTTTTTGTTTGCAGCATTGTTTTTATGAAGAACGTTCTTCTTAGCCAGCCTGTCCAACATGGAAGTAACCTGGTTTAAAAGTGCCTGAGCTTCCGCCTTGTCTTCAGTATTTTTCAATCTTTTGATGAAAGTCCTGGTGGTTTTGGCCTGGTACCTGTTTCTTAACCTTTTGGCTTCATTTGCACGAATTCTCTTTAAAGCCGACTTGTGATTTGCCATATTATATATAATTAACTTTTCCTTTTTTGCTTAATATTGGATCGCAAATTTAGCTGTTTTATTTTTAATTGCAAAACAATTAAGTAAATATGCCCAAATAGAAGATTTCAAAATCTACAATTTTTTCACTATTTTGACTTTGTGATATTACATTCAAATTTAAATAGGAGATGGATACTGTGTTTTTCCCTTTTAATGGCCTGTAGTTTTCAAGGGCTTTTGGCTTGGGGTTTTTATGCACACCGGCTGATCAACAGACAGGCTGTATATTCACTTCCGCCAGAACTAATGGTGTTTTTCAAGCCACACCTGTCCTATATCACCGACAAGGCCGTCAACCCTGACAGGCGAAGGTATGCCGCCAAAGGTGAAGCCGAAAAACATTATATAGATCTCGATATATATGGAGACAGTGCTGTTTACAAGCTTCCAAGATTCTGGAAAGATGCCAAAGCTTTATATGGAGAAGACAGTTTAAGAAAATACGGAATCTCACCTTGGAGCACTTACGAAACATTTAAAAACCTAAGCTATGCCTTTGAACGAAAAGATGTACAAGCAATTCTTAGACTAGCAGCCGACTTAGGTCATTATTTGGGAGACATCAATGTCCCTCTACACAGTACACAAAACTACAATGGACAGAACACCGGCCAATATGGTATTCATGGTTTCTGGGAAAGTAGGCTTCCGGAATTGTACGCTACAGAATATGATTTCTTTGTAGGCAAGGCCAATTACGTTCCTTCCCCTCAACTAGAAATCTGGAAAGCGATAGAAATTGCCCACCATGCTTTAGATTCTGTTTTTGGGTTTGAAAAAGTATTGACTCAGGAATTTCCTGATGACAAAAAGTACAGTTATGAGGACAGAGGCAATATTACCACCAGGGTTTACTCAAGAGAATTTAGCAATGTCTATCATCAAATGCTAAGCGGTCAGGTAGAACGACAAATGAGACGCACCATAAAATTAATTGCTGACTTCTGGTACAGCGCATGGATCCTGGCAGGGCAACCGGATCTTGGGGACCTGAATCCTGATAAGATGCAGGTCCCGTATGAAAATGACAGTAGCTATACTCCCCGAGATTCATTAAAGCACATCAGAGAGCATCGAGCTTATATTATTGATCCAGAAGTACTTTTTTGGAAGAATTCAGGTAAGTATTTATACTTTTGGCAAGCCTTTCAAAAGTATTGCGAAAGACGTCCTCGTTTTCTTCCAGTAGGGTAACTCTAAAACCTCTTAAATCAGAACAAAAGGAACTTACCGGAACCACACAGATTTTTTCGGAAGCAAGCAAGTTATAAACAAACCTTTTATCGTTTGGCATGTCCTTTTCTTGTAACCATTTTTCTAGGTGTACTTTAATAGCATCGTCCTCTACAGGGAGAAATTGATCTTCCTCCAATACTCCTTCGTCAAAAATAACTGTATTGTAGAATGCTCCTTTCGTTTTATTAAACTTAATCCCTTTCACATTCCCCAGCACCTCTTCCATTATCCTACTTCTTGTCCCTATAGCTGCATTTGCAGTAACTCGGTATTCTTTATAGGCAGGGTGGCTCATGATCTTTGGTATGGCCAACTGAGGCAAAGTGGTAGAGCACACTTCTATCATTTTGGCATTTTCCAGCGTTATACAGAGTTTGGTAAACTCTTCGGAAGTATGCTTGTTGTAAAACTCCATCCAACCGCATCTGGATCCAGGCCAAGGAAACTCTTTTGAAATGCCTTTTAAAGATATTCCAGGCAAGTCATCTCCTAAAATCTCAGCTAGACCAATGGCCTCATAGCCATTATAGGTTATATTCTGATATATTTCATCTGCAATCAAAAGCAAGTTGAATTCTCTGGCAATCTCCACGAACCGATCCAGTACTTCTCTTGGATAAACCATTCCAGTAGGATTGTCCGGATTGATGATAAGTATACCTACAACAGATGTATTGTACTTGACTTTATTGTACAAATCCTCCATATCAGGATACCAATTATTGTCAGGATCCAATTTATAAGTCAATGGTGCCGAATTGGCATGCGCAGCCTCGGCAGAACTGTGCGTTGAATAAGCAGGAGATGGGCCGATTATCCTGGCTGTAGGAGTAAGAAACTGGTACAACTTGGCAATTCCATCTCCTAACCCATTAAAAAAGAGAATATCTTCAGAACCAATTTTAACGCCCCCTTTTTCGTTGTTCAAATCAGCAAGAAACTTCCTTGTCTCGAGCATGCCTTTACTATCCGCATAGCCATAGCTATGGTCATCCTGAACGAGTTCAGAAACAATGGCCTTCATCCAGTCCGGTATGGTATTGTTCTTCTGTATAGGGTCCCCTATATTCTCCCAAGTAATACTATACCCGAGGTCTTCGATCAGACGTGCCTTTTTGACAATCCCCCTAATCTCATAATTCAATTCTTCAGCGCCTGGACGCAATAGCAATTGTCTCATCATAATCAAACGTGCTCCTAGCTTTAAAACACAAATAAACAAAAAACGAAAATAAACTGAGCGAAAATTATAAAAAAGGAAGGGCTATAGCTCAAAACTTTTATTTATCTCTGTTCATTTACGCTCTGTTCTGTAATAGCTAGCAAGCCCTATAATAAAAAAGTGCTAAAAAAAATCCCCTTTGCTACGGCAAAGCGAAACAAAGGGGACCTATCAAGTAATGGGTACTTATTTAAGTTTTTTGTATTTAATCCTTTTAGGCATCAAATCACCCAAACGTTTTTTCTTATTTTCTTCGTAATCTGAGAAATTCCCTTCAAACCAATAAACACTACTGTCACCTTCGAAGGCCAGAATATGTGTACAGATCCTATCCAAAAACCACCTATCGTGGGAAATAACCACGGCACAACCAGCAAAATTCTCAAGTGCTTCTTCCAAAGCCCTAAGTGTATTTACATCTAGATCATTGGTAGGCTCATCAAGCAATAACAGGTTACCGCCTTTTTTTAAAGTCATCGCAAGGTGAACACGGTTTCTTTCACCACCCGAAAGCACTCCAACTTTTTTCCCCTGATCAGATCCTCCAAAATTAAATCTGCTCACATAAGCTCTGGAATTCACTTCCTTATTTCCCAACTGCACAAATTCATTGCCTTCGGAAATGGTTTCATAAACCGTTTTATCAGGACCCAGAGTGTCATGCTCTTGATCGACATAGGCGATTTCTACTGTTTCTCCAATTTCAAAATGTCCGGCATCAGGTTTTTCATCACCAGTAATAAGATTGAAGAGGGTAGATTTACCAGCACCATTTGGACCAATCACACCTACAATTCCACCTTGAGGCAAAGAAAAGGTTAGGTCATCAAATAGCAACTTGTCTCCAAAAGCTTTAGAAACCCCTTTTACTTCAATAACCTTACTACCTAATCTAGGACCTGGAGGGATATACAATTCAAGCTTGGATTCCTTTTCTTTGGCATCTTCTCCGACCAATTTATCGTAGGCATTAAGCCTTGCCTTGCCTTTAGATTGCTTGGCTTTAGGCGACATTCGAATCCACTCTAATTCTCTTTCGAGCGTCTTCTGTCGCTTTGATTCTGTCTTCTCTTCCTTTTTTAACCTTTCTTGCTTTTGTTCCAACCAGCTAGAATAATTCCCTTTCCAAGGAATTCCTTCACCCCTATCCAGTTCAAGTATCCAGCCGGCAACATTATCAAGAAAATACCTATCGTGGGTAACCGCTATAACAGTTCCCTTATAATTTTTCAAATGTTGCTCCAACCAAAGTACTGATTCTGCATCCAAGTGATTGGTAGGCTCATCAAGCAACAATACATCTGGTTCTTGGAGAAGTAAGCGGCAAAGAGCTACCCTTCTTTTCTCACCACCTGACAAATTTCCCACCATTGCTTCAGCCGGAGGAAGACGCAATGCATCCATGGCTTTTTCTAGCATTGTTTCCAATTCCCAAGCGTTGGCTGCATCAAGTTTTTCCTGAACATCTCCTTGCTGATCGATCAACTTCTGCATGGCATCCGGATCTTCCATAATCGCAGGATCCATGAACTTTTCGTTGATCGCTTCAAATTCTTTTAGCAAATTAACAGTCTCACTAACAGCCTCTTCAACTACCTCTTTTACCGTTTTGGTAGGATCCAATACTGGTTCTTGCTCCAACATGCCCACCGAATAGCCTGGGGAAAATACTACCTCACCTTGAAATTCAGTTTCTACTCCAGCAATAATTCTAAGCAAGGAACTTTTTCCTGAACCATTGAGTCCAAGTACACCGATTTTAGCACCATAAAAAAACGAAAGATAGATATCTTTAAGTACTTTTTTCTGCGGAGGGTATACTTTTGAAACACCCGCCATAGAAAAAATTATTTTTTCATTACTCATGGTTAATTTCCGTTTTAATTAAATAGCAAAGATGGTAAAAAATCGGCTTTCTTAGGATAAATGGAGCATATTTAATTAATTTGCAGAAATCCGTACCACCACTAAATATTTACAACCAATCTTTAAAACATGACTGAGCATCCATTTGGATATATTATAGGAGAAAAAATCTATCTGAAAGGCTTTTTAGGCCAGGAAGATCGTGTAATAGGAGAGGTTAAAGAAGACGAAGCCTCTACCTTCCGGTATTTCGAAGATAGATTTGAAGCTGTAAAACAAAAGGTAGAAAAATTAAAAAGTGATATTCAGGAGAATCAAAATAAAGGTTCTTTTCTGATGAAACTGATCCACCTTAAATCCTCCCTAATGACATTTGATGGATTGGGAGATTTCCCTGCCCTGATAAAAGAATTGGAAGAACAAGAGGCTTTTCTTGAAGAAATCATTCAATCCAACAGACAAAAAAACCTGGAGATAAAGAAAGAGCTTATCCAAGAGGCTGAAAAGTACAAGGAAAGCACTGACTGGAAAGAAACTTCAGAGGTCTTTAAGGAATTGAAGCTAAAATGGCTTAAAACCGGCCCTGTAGAGAAAGAATTCGAAGAAGAGATCAATGAACAGTTTCAGGACATTTTAGACGTTTTTTACGGCAACCGTAAAAACTTTTTTGACGGACTGGCATTACAAGCAGAACAAAACATCAAGGTTTACGAAAACCTGTTGGAACAAGCCAGAGAAGCGCATGACATGGCAGATGTAAAAACTGCCTTTGAAATCAGTAAGAAGATTCAAAAGGAATGGAAGACCTCAGGTCGTGTTCCTGCTTCAAAAAGACAGCCTATTTGGGATGAATTTTCCAAATTAAACAACCGCATATTCAGCAAGTTCAAACGAATGAGTCAGAATATGCCAAAACTCAGCCCCGGACTTATCATTAAAAAGATCGAAAGATGGTCTGAGGAAATGAGACTAATGTCTAAAGGACCTGTTGATGAGAGCAAAGTCAACCACGCAAAGAAGCTGCAGGCTGAGTGGAAAAAACTTCCTCCAAAAAAACCAAGGAATGCACAACAAAGTATTGGTACTTTCGTATTCTTTTCAGAAATCATTTTTGAAAAATCATTCCTTGAAAATCTTTGCCATTCCAAATATGAAGGATTTGCTGACATGCCCGATGCTGAGCAAAACACCCTTAAGGTAAACTTACTGAAGGACCTAATTGCACGGGATGAGCGAGAACTAATTACAGTAAAAGAAAATGCGGAAAACTTCCGAAGCCAGGAAGGCGAATTTGACCAAATGATGCGGAAAAAAATCGCTGCCCATAAACGAAAGGTTGATGTCAAGAAAAGTATTTTAAAAGAACTTACAAACAATTAATGCGTAAATGTTTTAGTTTAAGAAAGTATTTCTATTTTTGCACCCCTTTAAGGGGATCTTTAAACTTGTGTAGATTATGTATTGGACTTTAGAACTTGCCTCCTATTTGGAAGACGCTCCGTGGCCAGCCACCAAGGATGAGTTAATTGATTTTGCTATTCGCTCTGGAGCACCTTTAGAGGTTGTCGAAAACCTCCAAGAGCTCGAAGACGATGGTGAACCTTATGAAAACATTGAGGAAATATGGCCTGACTATCCAACAAAAGACGATTTCTTCTTTAATGAAGACGAATATTAAGTACCAAGCCTTCTCTTTTTTTAAGTGAAGGCTTTTTTACTCCTTATATCCGTAAAGCCTTTTTTAGTTTCACCATTCCATTTTTACTAACAGGTAACTGCGTGCCATCTTTAAGAAAGATCAGGTAGTTTTCTTTTTGGTAGGGCTCAATTTTGCTTATTGCCGAGATATTCACCAGATGAGAACGGTGAATGCGGATGAAAGCATGTGGATCAAGCATTTTTTCGTAATAAGCCATCGTTCCTAATTTCAGGTAAACTTTCCCTTCCGAATTGATCCTTACGTAATCCCCATCAGAACTAAATGATGCAATATTATTTGCGTTGATTACTTCTATCCTATTGCCTGTCTTTACAACAACTCTCTTTAAAAACCCATCTTCAGGCAAATCCTCCCTAACCTTACCCATTTTAGCCTGAGTAGAAAGCCCCGTCTCCTCAATGCTTCTTCCTATAGCTTGGGCCAACCTGTCTTTAGAGAATGGCTTTAAAAGGTAATCAATGGCTTGCAATTCAAAAGCTTTGATCGCATAGCTATCATAGGCAGTGGTAAAAATCACTTTGGGAGGATTCTCTAAAAGCTCCAATAGTTCAAAGCCGGTTATTTTAGGCATTTCTATATCCAAAAACAGCAAATCAGGTTTAAGTTCTCCTATCGCTTTGAAGGCCTCAAATCCATCGTTACATTTTCCCAGTACTTCGATATCAGGAAAATCGGCCAAATAATCCTGAAGTAAATCCTGGGCCAAGGGCTCATCATCAACAATCAAACATCGTATCATCTTAATTGAGGTATTTTTAAGGTAGCGGTAAACTGACCGTCGACTTCCTGATATTCAAGCAAATCTTTACGGCCAAAAACAAGAAACAATCTTCTCTGTAGACTTTCCAACCCAAAACCAGTTCCAGAGGCCTGACCTAAATCACCATCACAGGGATTTTGTACGGAAATCAGGAGATCATTGTCCTTCTGACTAACATCAATTTGGATCAAAACATCACCAGTAACACCATAAAGCCCATGCTTTACTGCATTCTCGACAAGCCCTTGCACCATTAGGGAAGGTAATTTTAAAGTGGATGCATCTTCAGGTAAATTTATTTCATACTTCAACCTATGGCCAAACCGAATTTTTTCCAATTTAAGGTATTGACCAATGATTTTCATTTCATTATCCACCTGCTCCCACTTTTTTGGATCCATCTTCAGATTTCCTCTATAAAAATCAGCGAGCCCCTGAACCATCTCTCTAGCCCTCTCTGGATCTCTTAGCAATAAGGCATTGATGGAATTTAAACTGTTAAAAAGGAAATGAGGCTGCATTTGCTGACGCAGGTAATGAAGTTCAGCATCAGTGGACAGTTTCTGCCGAATCTCCTCTTGTTGAAGCATATTTAAATCTTTGGTACTGGACTTGTCCGACAAGACAATTAACCCTATAAGATGCAGTAGTAAAGTAGTAACTGTGCCCCTAAGAAAAATAGTAGTGTCAAACAGTGCAAGAGCATCGGTATATTCCAACCAACCGGACTCCCATAACAATCGATTCAAAAAGGTAAGTATACCCGCTATAGTGAGGGAAAATAAAATTGTCGGCCAACTTTTTATCTTTCCAACAGGATAATAATTTAACATTAACCTTATAAGAAAAACACCTATTCCAAGAGTGATGGTGCTAAGCAAGGCATCAACAGTACTCCACTCCAAGTTACCTTGCCAATAGTAGGTACTGCCAAAGACCCCAGCAAAAACCGTCAAAAGAAAAATCACATGGTCTCCATAATTATCATTGATCAAATAGGATTCATGTGATTTTTCCATAGCGGGTTATATTTTAGTAGGAAGTAATTTCTATCCCTCCAAAAAGGACTGTTCCTGTAAGGATTAATCTCTTTTCAGGGGATTGGGTATTTGCCTGCTGTCCATACCTTTTATCATCTATACCTGCTGCCAGGTTACTTACGCCTAACTGCACATCCCAGTGCGGAGGCACAATTAATTTTAATCCACCAAATGCGACCGAAACCTTCAATACCGCCTGATCTTGAATATCAGCATGCATTAAGTCTATATTTGACCCACCAAAAACACTGGTTACTTCTCCCCCTTTAAAGTTCTTGGACATAACCTTTCGCTTTATCCCGGTAAGAAAGGCATCTACTTTTATGTAATTAGAACTGTCTTGACCTAAGGTACCTAAATCCTCGGAAGTACTTCGGTCAAAGCCCTTTTCCCATCCAGCCATATTAAAGGGCTTGGATCTGTTTTTCTTAACAATAATGTATAACCCCAATACAATCAATCCTATAGGAAATAACAATGCACCTATGTGGTAGGGAAGAAAAAACGTGTTTTTCAATAGGAAAAAACCACCTATTAAAATCATGATTATAGAACCTGTATTCTGAAATCTACTTTTATAGCCTGTATAAATCCCAATTGCAATTAATATCATAGGCCAAGAAAAAATCCAATATGGGATAAAAAAGCCCAACTGCTTTAACAATAGTAATGACCCTATTACTAAAATCAATACCCCTAATACGAAATTTCCATTTCTTTTATCATTCATGGTCTTATTATTTATTTGATGATTGAAAGGTAGGTCAATCAGATACCAATAAATAGACTGCTTCGCCTAACGAAAAAAAAATACCGATGAACGACCTGATTTAACTGTTAATTGGCTTTACCATTTAAGCCAATTAAATAATCAGCATAACTCAAATCTTCAGGTGTGGTTAATTTAATATTTTCTGGATTCCCTGCAATCAAATGTACTTCCCACCCCATGTTTTCATATACAGTAGCATCGTCAGTAAAATAGAATTCTTCTTCAGTGCAGAATGCTTCCTTTATTTTATTCAATTGGAATGTTTGTGGGGTCTGTACTAATCGGTAGTTGTCTCTATTTTTGAATTGGGAAGATCCATTTGAGTCAATACTTCTTATGGAATCTTTTAAAGGCACCACAGCGATGGCACTTCCATATTTGGCGGCCGCTTTAAAACTCTCATGAATCACCTCCTTAGACACAAACGGGCGTACCCCATCATGAATAGCCACCAAGCCTTCCTTCTCCGCTATGCTATCCAATCCATTCTGAACAGATCTAAACCTACTAGCCCCTCCTTTTACTAGTTTATGTGGGACATTAAAACCAGATTTCACGCATAAACCCTTCCAATATTCAAATTGACTCTCAGGCAATACCAAAACTAGATGAAGCGCTTCATCATAAGCCTTGAATTTTTTCAAGGTGTGCATCAATACAGGTAAACCACCTATGGGCAAAAATTGCTTGGGTATATCTCCTCCCATCCTTACTCCTGCTCCTCCTGCAACTACAATGGCATATTTTTCTTGATCCTTTAGCATAGCTTCTATCAACTTACCAGAAGTTTAGAACATACCAATGCGGACAACACTTCTTCTTGACCACCATAAGCTACTTTCATGTTCTTGTCATAAGCCTCTACTTCCAAAATCTCTACCTCTACACCTAAAGCTAGGCCTTTGCTATTGAGGTACTTTAAAAACTCATCAGAAGTTTTGCTTAAAGCCTTTAAAGTCACCTGTTCATTGGGTTGGCAATCTGAAAGCAACCTAAATTTTTGTGTGGCAATTTCTCCATTACTTGTAGGTATAGGCGAGCCGTGTGGATCCCGTTCAGGGTAGCCTAGAATTTCATCCATTCTGTCAAAGAAGGCATTGGACTGAATATGCTCTAGTTGTTCGGCTATCTCATGTACCTCTTCCCATCCAAAGCCCATTTTCTCAACCAAATACATTTCTGTTAGCCTGTGCTTCCTAATAATCATGGCAGCCATTTTTCTGCCTTTGGCTGTAATTTTAAGCGGCTTGTATTTTTCATACTCCAGCAAACCCATTCCGGCTAATTTTTTAACCATGCTGTTTACGGAAGGCAGACTGACTTCTAAAGCCTGGGCTATACTAGTAGTGTTAACGTCATCAGTCGCTATGGCTTGATTAAAAATTACTTTAAGGTAATTCTCTATGGATTGGCTATTGGTCATTCTTTAATTATTTCAAAACAAAGATAAAAAAATATTGAAATATATTTGTTAGTCAAATCTAACTATTTAAATTTGTCTCGGCTAAATTAAAGATGAAGCTAACTAAACACAAGTTTTTATAAGTGATACCCATTCATTTAAGAATTGATGAAGGATTATTAATCACATGATTACTCAAAAAAATAAATTTTAAAAGATAATATAAAATGTTTGACATTATTGTTGACTACCTAAGTAGTATTTCTCCGGCATACGCTGCTTTGATTGCAACCACATTTACTTGGTTTGTCACCGCCGTTGGGGCTGCTTTCGTGTTTTTCTTTAAGAAAATGAACAGGCCTTTCCTAGACACAATGATGGGATTTACCGGTGGAGTAATGATAGCTGCCAGCTTCTGGAGTCTTTTGGCACCAGCCATCAATATGAGTGAAGGAGAGAGCTTTGTTAAAGTTATGCCTGCAGCCATAGGTTTTTTAGGAGGCGCATTGTTTATTTTTGTTTTGGATAAAATCCTTCCACATGTCCATATCAATTTCAAGAAAACAGAAGGTATCAAAACCCCTTGGCAGAGGACAACCCTATTGGTTCTTGCCATTACAATGCACAATATTCCTGAAGGATTAGCGGTAGGTGTTTTGTTTGGAGGAGCAGCCTCTGGTGTTCCTGAAGCAAGCATTACAGGAGCTGTTATTTTAGCAATAGGCATAGGCTTACAAAACCTCCCTGAAGGAGTCGCAGTGGCTGTTCCACTGAGAAGAATGGGAATGAGCAGAAGAAAGAGCTTTTTGATGGGACAGGCCTCTGCCCTGGTAGAACCAGTTGCAGGTGTATTGGGCGCCGTAGCTGTTTCACTTTTCACTCCCATTCTGCCTTATGCTTTGGCATTTGCTGCAGGAGCCATGATATTTGTTGTAATAGAAGAAGTAGTACCTGAATCCCAGCAGGATGGCAATACCGACATGGCCACAATGGGTTTTATTGGCGGTTTTATCATCATGATGGTTTTAGATGTAGCCCTCGGTTAAGGCAGGCTTATTTCCCTTGATGCACTTCTGGATTTACGGGATATGGCAAAGGATCTCCTTTCAGACCCGCTATGACATTCTCTACAGCACATCTGGACATTTCATCTCTGGTTTCTTTTGTCGCTGAACCTATATGTGGAAATACAACCGCATTCTCCATTTCCAATAGCGGATTGTCCTTAGACATGGGTTCAGGGTTGGTTACATCAAGGCCAGCTCCCCATATGATCCGCTCTCGCAAGGCTTCAGTAAGCTCATCTTCCTTATGTACGCCTCCACGTGCAGTATTGATAAATATTGCTGTAGGTTTCATTTTCTTGAATTGCTCCATCCCAAACATGCCTTTTGTTTCTGGGGTAAGTGCGGTATGTACGGAGACCACATCACTTTGAGCCAAAAGCTCATCCATACTTACCTTCTTAGCTCCAAGTTCTTTCTCTGCTTCGGCATTGGTGCTTCGGTTGTGGTAGAGAATTTTCATTCCCCAGGATTGGGTAACAATTTTCGCAAGCTCTGTACCTATTCTCCCTAAACCAACAATCCCGAGGGTTTTCCCAGCTAAATCAAAGCCAAGGTCCTGGGTAGGCTGCGAGGCTCCCCATTCTCCTTTTTTTATTTTATTATGTAGATAAAGCGCTTTACGAGCAACTGTCAACATCAGCAATAAGGCAGTTTCAGCAGTAGCTTTATTTAAAACATTGGGCGTATTTCCCACAGGTACACCATTCTCTGTAGCCGCTTTTATGTCCACTCCATCAAACCCTACTGAGTGAAGCGCAACAACTTTAAGGTGATTGCATTCTTTGAAAAAATCAGCATCCAGACCCGCTTGGCCAACGCTAATAAAAGCATCATGTCCTTTGCAAAACTGAATGGCTTGGCCCCTATCCAGTATTGGTTTTTCCTTCCATACGGTATAGGCAATACCTGCCTCATCAAGCAGTTTAAAACCTATTTCTGGGATAATTTTATTTATAAAAACTTTCATAAAATTTCATTTTTCCACCTAATGGTGTTAGTGTAAAAAAATAATGACGGGATTATTCCCGCCATTATTGGTCATTATTTAACGTACCTAAAATCAAATTTTTGATCAAAACTCTTTAAAAAGGCAAGCATTAAGCCAATCACATTTTCGATATCTTCCTTACTAGCCGTTTCTACAGTAGTATGCATGTATTTTAAAGGCAAAGAGATCAAAGCCGCTGGTACACCTCCATTGGAGTAGGCAAATGCATCTGTATCAGTACCTGTACTTCTTGAAGAAGCTGATCTTTGAAAAGGGATATCCTCTTTCTTAGCGGTATCAATGATTAAATCCAATAATTTTTTATGTACTGCAGCACCACAGGTTAGCACCGGGCCTTTTCCAGCAGTATAATCCCCACTGGCAATTTTGCTGTACATTGGAGCCGTAGTATCGTGACAAACATCAGTGATAATCGCCACATCAGGCTTAATTCGAGCAGCAATCATCTCAGCTCCTCGCAAGCCTATTTCTTCTTGAACAGCATTGACGATATACAAACCAAAAGGCAATTTAATATTGTCCTGCTTCAATAACCTGGCCACTTCCGCAATCATAAAACCACCGATGCGATTATCCAGGGCACGTCCAGTATAAAACTTTTTATTCAATTCGGTCAACTCATCCTTAAAAGTAATGACACAACCCACATGAACCCCCATTTCCAAGACTTCATCTTTTGACCTTGCTCCAATATCAATGAAAATATTTTCCATTTTAGGTGTCTCCTCTTTTGCTTTGTCTCTGACATGAATGGCTGGCCAGCCAAAAACACCAGGTACAATTCCTTTGTCGGTATGTATATTGACACGCATAGAGGGAGCGATCATATGGTCTGAACCACCATTTCTGATCACATAGATATAACCCTCTGGAGTGATATAATTGACAAACCAGCTAATCTCATCAGCATGGGCTTCAATAACTACCTTGTATTCTGCATCGGGATTGATTACACCTACTGCTGTTCCGTAAGGATCTGTAAAATAATCATCCACAAAAGGTTTTATATAATCCAACCAGATCTGTTGACCTGAAGCTTCAAAGCCTGTTGGTGAGGCATTGTTAAGGTATTTGTAAAGAAATTTTTCGTTAGTATCCATATATAGATTTAATTGTATTCAGTACTTGACCACAAAATAGCTGCCATTAATCTCTGTACTGAATTCAGTGCAAATAAAGCTATTCTATCAAATCAATTGGGATAAAGTTACAAACAAGATTGTTAGGGTAAAAATAGTGCTGGCACCAATCTTATGCAGAAGCTGAATATTTTGCTTTTTGTATACTAATACAAAAATTAGTCACTCCATGATACTCAAGTTTGTTGTGACTATTTGTCTCTTAATTTCTCTATCCTTAAATACTCACTTTTCATTTTACTTATTTCATTGAGCCTATTTTGCTTAGTTTTCAGAACATCGAGTGCATACTTTATCTCTTCAAGTGCATCTTCATAAAGCATTAACTTTTCATAGATACCTATCTTTATGCCACTAGTCCATTCACTGTCCCTATCCAGCTCTTTTGCTATATCTGCCAATTTCAGTGCTGTTTTCAAATCAACCTCCCTAAAAGCCAAATAAGCCGCTGCACCAGCATAATTATCCGCCACAGTATTTTTACCGGTCAGTAATTCCTCTTCTATAAATTGTTGAATAATCCCATTTGTCGTTGTTTCAATAGGAAAATTGACCTCAGTATTGGCCCAAGATAAGTAAACCCGGGCATCGTGCTGTTGCAATTCAATATCGAAATTTAAAGTCTCATAAAAACGACTTGTTACGGAAGGAACCACTACAAATCGGGCTGCATCTTTATGGTAATCATAGTCATAAGTCCCATAAAGGGTAGTGTCAGAATTGATTATTACTACCCATTCTTTTGGATTGGGAATGGTAAAAATGGAGTAACTGCCAGCAGCCACTTTTTGACCTCCAACCATAACCTCATGGTCAAATCGTATTTTGGTACAATTTCCTGCTCCTGTGCGCCAGACTTTACCCCAAGGGACTAATCCTCCAAAAATTTCTCTCTTTCTGGCTGAAGGCCTTTCGTATTCCATTGCAATCAAGGTATTTCCCACAATCTGAGAAATACTCCCTTTGGGACTAAAAGAGGGAAAGTTAAAAGCTACGCCTTGCCCTCTAACTTGAAAGGTTGCGAAAATCAGTATTGTCACAATTATAATATTTCGCATCATTTTTAAATCTAAATGTATATGAATAATAGAAGGATATTTGGCTGCGTTTATTTACAGCTTAATTTTAAATAGGGAAAAGCAAACATTTCAATGTTCTCCCATTTTGGTATCATTTAATCGAACTATTGAATGACAAAGCTTTATCAATCCAATATTCTAAATCTGCATCCCTATCAAATCCTTCTGGAATTATGAAAATATAGCCTTTCATTGGTCTACCGGTAAAATCCATTGGTAGGCAAACCTCTTTTTTTATCTCTGATTCGTAAGCTTCTGGTCCAATCTTCGCCATTAGAAGACTGTCTCCATATTTTTTATCAATATGGATGCCGCAACACATTTTACCTTTGACCATAAAAACCAATCCTCCCATCATTTTCTTGTCAATAAAAAAGATGTTTTTTGTTTGTAGGAATTGTCGAATTCGATCGCCTAAATGTTCATCATATGCCATTTTTAAAAGGTACTAAATTCAAGTGTAAAAATTAAGTCAACCACAGAAAAAACGACCCATAAAACATTAATAAACAAACTTATACAGAATACACCTACCCATCATTGCTAAGCAAATAAGCAGTTGCCTTAATATCAATTGACCTAGGATGATAAGGGGACAATGGTTCTATATAAACCCGAGGAAATTTCATCAAGGATAAAATTGTACTACTGGTTTAGCTAAGTTTCCCTTCAGAAAAAAGCCTTCTGATTTCTTTTTTGTCAAACTTTCCAGTGCTGGTTTTTGGCACTTCATTGATAAAAACAAACCTTTTAGGAACCTGGTATTTCACAAAGTCTCTTGATAAAAACGCAATTAATTCTTCCTCCGAAACCTCATCTTCCTTGTCCATTAAAACCATAGCAGCCAATGGCACCTCTACCCATTTATCGTCTGGAATCCCTATAACTGCTGCTTCTCTAATTTTAGGATGGGCCATTATTGCAGATTCCAGGGCCACGCTGGAGATCCATTCCCCTCCACTTTTAATAAGGTCTTTGATCCTATCTTTAATCTCCATATACCCATCTTCATCAATTGTACTTACATCGCCAGTTTTAAACCAGCCATCTTTTGTGAAGTTTTCGTGATTATTGGTTTTAAAATAAGCGCTAACGATCCAAGCTCCTCTAGTTTGCAGCTCCCCTATGGATTTACCATCATTAGGAGCAACCTTGCCATCCTCTTCAACAACCCTTAACTCAATCCCAGGAAGCGGAATACCCTGATTGGCCCGAACGGCAACTTTTTCTTGGTAGGAAAAAGTGTCATGTTTTGGCTGAAGTCGGCTGACAGTTGCCAAAGGAGAGGTCTCGGTCATCCCCCAGACTTGTACCCCTTTTATCCCAAAGTCTTTATCAAAGGCTTCAATAAGGCTTTTTGTCAATGCAGAACCACCAACCAGGTACTCTTCAAGCGCTAACTTTTCTTTCGGCGGATTCATCTTCAAAGCATGGTACACGCCCAACCAAATGGTCGGGACACCATTGGCTTTATTCACTTTCTCATCTATGAGTATTTGAATAATTCCCTCAGGCTTTAAATTTGAAGAGGGCAAAACCATATCTGAGCCCGACAACAAACAGCTATAGGGCAAACCCCAGGCCATCACATGAAATTGGGGAATAATCAGTAAAACAATGTCTCGGTTATTGAAGTTAAAAGCGTTTGGAGCCGTAATGGCAGATGCATGTAGGTAGGTGGATCTATGGGAATACAAGACTCCTTTTGGCAAACCTGTGGTTCCACTTGTATAACAAATACAGCAAGCGTCATTTTCATTGATTTCAGGCCATGCAAAATCATGGAATTGTTCTGCTAACAAATCTTCATAATGCAGGGTATTAGGCAATGTGGTTTTGAAATCTTTAGGGGCATTTAATAGAACATAGCATTCTACCGTTTCAAGTAAAGGAGCTATCTTCTCTAAAAGATGGACCAACGTAGCGTCAACGAATATTACCTTGTCTTCAGAATTATTGATTATATACTCGGTTTGATTGTCTGACAAGCGAATATTTATTGGATGGCATATCGCTCCTACACCAGATATCCCATAGTACAATTCTACATGCACACCATGATTCCATGCAAAAGTGCCTACCATATCCCCTTTTGTGACGCCTAATTTCTTGGTCAAGGCATTGGCTAGCTTTTTACATCGCTTGTACATGTCACCAAAAAGGTACTCTTCACGGGTTCCATCAGGCAAATAACTGATAATCTTTTTATGATGATAAACACTGTTTCCATACTCAAGAATAGTATTTGTCGTGAGTGGGTAATTCATCATTAAGCCTTCCATTCTTTAATATTTTGGGTTTTTATATTATTAATTATTCTACTTACTATTGAAGATTATAGTAGCTTTCCTATGAAACCTACTTAAAAGAAAAAACCTATTCTCCATCATTATACAATGCTAAGAATAGGTTATTACTAGGTAAATGAAACCTGTTTGAATGGCTGATTTCACTAATGAAATTAATTGCGATTATTTTATTTTTTGATGATAACCCTAGAAGGGTTCGAGTAATATCTGGAAGACTTTTAAAAAAATATCCATTCCAATTAAAAACCCTTAGGAGCCAAATACTACAAGAGACATGGTCCGAACAAACAATAAGTCCACTCCTTTTCAAAATTATTTGGGTTAAGGTTATATTCAATTTTAGGCTTCCTGCATTAAATAGTCAAACCTAAGAATAAATGCATCTCTACATTCATCCTAAAATCTTCATTACTAATCTACTGATTTTTTGAAGGGTACAAAATGATTTGTGGATACATGGTTAAAAAATAGCCTAAACCGGCTACTCCGGCATCTAATTAGCATCCCTATCCAAATTCAGAGAGGAGATTGTCAAAAGGCCTTAACCTCGGTATTGCCTGTAGGCCACAATCACTTTGTGCGAGATCGGAATACTTTTAAAATAATTATTGATTTATCAATTGTAGCAGAATCCCTAATAGCCCAATAAATAAACAGAGGGGAGAGAAAAAATTCAGATCTGCTTTTCCAAATGGGGTGTTTTTAATTTTTTTGAAAAACCCCACATACTTAAAATCACCAATGGCTCTGAAAATAAATATACTAGGGATAATCCATCCCCCATAAGTCATTACCCAAACAGGGATTGGGAGCAGTAAAAAACCTGATTTCAATAAATAAAAGAGGCCGAAAAAAGTTAAACCAAACCCAACAATTGCACTGTCAATTTTTTTTGGATTCAATACCCTTTCACCACTTTCATTGGTGGGTAAGGTTTTTTCTAAACCCCAAGTTCCTCCAAAAGCCCAGGAAAAATGAATAATCCCAAGAACTGTAAAAATAGCAAATAGCACTAATGCGCCTATTGAATGCATGATTTTTTAATTTAAATCTCCCTACAAGGTTTCGAATTTAACTATTACTTGTCTTTCCTCTCCAATATTTCATTATAAAGGGTTGTAATGCTTTCGGTGGAAGGTTCTTTTCTCATATTGCCTCCCTGTACTTCGTGAGTAGCCTGCCACCTGTACAACCAAGAAGCACCCCATTTTTTATAATAATTTTCCTTTTGCTGGTAAACCTTATCTGTCAAAGCCTCTCCCAGACTTATGAATTCATACCCTCTCTTTTTTAACTCATTTATTAATTGAGGAAGATAATCTGCATTCAGTTTAGTGTCGTGGCATAAATATATTTGATTGACAGTACGCTGATAGTCCTTAAAAGCCAGGTCTTCAAAAAATTCAAAATAAGCCAAAGTTGTCCTCAAATATTCCTCTCCGATCTCTTTCGCTTTTTCAACCTCCCCTTTATCTAGGAAATCCTCATAGACAAAATTGAACATCCAGTCCACACTCTCCACTGTATAGGGCGTAATAGTATACCCATTATCTTTTAAGAAGTTTCTTACTTGCACATGTTGGACAGAATCTTCGCCTAAATCATTGAATGGAAACCTAAAGTATTGAAGGCTTTTATTGTATTTCTTAGCAAGTTGTCGAGTGATGGCTTCCCCATTTATAATTTCACTTGCATAGGCATCTACTCCTGTGATGGAATACCGAGCATGGCTAAATGAATGATTGCCTAAGGTTATGTATTCCTTTTGGGCCCAATCGTTTAGAAGTCCAAAGTTTCTGGTTATGGACTCTGTACTATAAACACGTGCCTCGTTAATGAAAATGGCAATGGGTATTTCTAAGGAATCCAATTTCTGCATGAGAACAGATTGGAAGCCATCTTTTTCGAACCTGCGGGTGTTGGGAACATCATCAATGGTGATAGATACCATTTTTTGACAATTCGCCAACTGACAAATCATTAAAAACCCGGGTAAGAATAAGTATTTCAAATTCAATTTATTCCATGATTTTAGTTACATGCTAAGTTCTTATTATTTTATTAAAATTAGGCCATTTCAAGTATGCTTTGATTCAATTTATTAAAGAATATTCTATTGGTCTATTTAATCCCTATGAGTATATCTCTATAAAGTTGAAGTGCTAAACCCCAATTCCATCTAATAAGGACTTTAAGAAAAAGGCTTGACCATCTATTGAATAGTCAAGCCCTTGTAGTCTTTCATTTTATTCATGCCCCGCTAAGTCAGGTAAAATCAAATGATAGTCCTCGGATAAGAACTTTGCAGTTTGCAGAAACTACTTAGGTCACCTCCCATTCCATGAATCCAAATCCGATTTATTGCCAGCCTCGTTCTCGTAATAGTTTACAGGATAGCCATTTACATCAACTGTTTTCTTTTCCAGGTTGGCTGCTTTGGCATAACTTTCTGGAGAAAAGAAAAAAACAATTGTACCTGATGCAAAAATATCAAAAGCACAACGACAACGATTTTTTTAAAGAATTTTTCATGAGTGGTCCTTGTATGACGTCATTATATTATAAAAAGTATTCTTTTACATGTTGCAATAATTTACCTCCATCAGGATCTGCTTGCGTTTTTAATTGGCACAAATTTTCTGCCCATTCAGAAGTCCGTACGCGCAAAGGCGGATTTTCAGAAATAGCTACCTTCAATATTACAGCTGCCACTTCTACGCTTGTCTGGTAGAGAGAAGGTCCTTCCTTTTTAATCGCTCTGTTCTGCGCACCCTCTATGTATTTTTGAAAAATTGGCGCATAGACACCTGATGCCATTTCTCCTTTTTCATTGACTGTTTTGGCTACTGCATTGTTCATGAATTCGGTTGCTATTCCTCCAGGCTCAACTAGAGAAAAATTGATATTAAAAGGGTCGCTAACATAAGAAGCAAGCGCCTCCGTAAACCCTTCTACCGCAAACTTGGCCCCGCAATACAGCTCATTAAAAGGTTGTCCCACAAGACCACCCACTGAGGTTATGTTAATGATATGACCAGCCTTTTTCTCACGCATATAAGGCAACACAGCTTTGGTCACTCTGACCACTCCTGTGTAATTAACATCTGTTACCCAGTCAATTTCTTCTTGGGTAGTCTCTTCCAAAGTTTTGGCAAATCCTGCTCCTGCATTGTTAATTAACACATCTATTTTCTCGTCTTTTTTTACGATAAACTTTACAGCTTGGTCTATAGAATCCAAATCTGAAACATCAAGCTGCAGTAACTCAACATCCAAATTGCCTTTTTCCACTCTTTCCTTTAGCGCATCTGCTTTCGCCAGATTTCTCATTGTAGCATATACCTTAAAACCATGTTCTGCGAATAAGATGGCAGTATCTAATCCTACTCCTGTTGAAGTTCCTGTAATTAATACGTTCTTTTTCATTGTTACAATTGTTTAACTGGAATGAATATTCATTCCATTTTTTTGATAAAAAATTTTTATTCTTTTATGGCGTCCCAGACCATGTCCATTTGATTTTTAAGTGAAGTAGTTTTTATACCAGATTGAGAAAAATACCATCTTAGATAAGACATAATTGTCCCGCCTATAAAAATAAAGATCTCATCAATTTCAATAGGCTTTATGATCCTTTCTTTTTGCCCTTTAACCACCAATTTATAAACTTCTTCATAGGAATTCTCTCCCTTCACTTTACTCTCCAAACTTATGATAGGAGAAGCATGAAGTTGTTCCATAAATTTAAAATAAATAGGGTGTTCCACAAAAAAATGAATGATCGCCGTTAGGTAATTTTCAAATTGTGTTTTAATTGGCTGACCTGATACAAAGGGAGCAAATACTGACTTCTCCTCCCCTTTGATCTTCACATATATCTCATTTATTAAAATTTCTTTGTTAGGGAAATAGTTATAAATCGTGCCCATCCCAGTCCCTGCCGCTTTGGCAATTGCCGACATTGGTGTATTGTGAACCCCTTTTTCAGTAAGTAGCTTTAACGCCGATGACAATATGACCTCTTTTTTATTCACTGTACAAATGTAAGCAATTTGGAATGAATGTTCCAAATTGCTTACCCGTTTTTATTTAAATCACCCGATCATTTTATTGAAATAAAATTAAAAACTGTATATTTAGGAATGAACAGAAATATAATAATCCTATTTCTATTTGTATTAAGTTCTTGTGAGACAGCATCAGAGGACCTTTCCTACAGAATTATCCAAGTGAAGGATTTCAAAGTAATTCCCATTACTTCACAAAAGTATTATTTCGAGGAAATCATCAATCCTTCTAAAATCGGATTAGTTGATGACAAAATTCTGATCTCTGAAGCATGGAGAGTTCCTGAGGAAAATCCCCGAATCCATATTATCAATTCCAAAGATTGGACTTATGATAAACCAAAGGGGAAACATGGTGAAGGTCCTTTAGAATTGATTGATGCTAGCTTGTTTTATAAAGGAGAAAATGCTGATACTTTCTGGACCTATTCGATGAATAGGAGGAAAATAGTCGAATATTCGATGTCAGACGCTACACTTCTTGGGAAAAGTGAATGGAAAATGACTGAGCCAATGATGGGTCTTCGGTTTTTCACTCAGGCTACTGACAGTAGTTTCCTGGGAATATCAAGAGTGAGTGAAAATCGAATTCTGGAATTTGATAAAGAAGGTAATAAAATCGGAGGATATGGAGCTTGGGAAAAGGTAAAGGGTAGACCTGACCTGAATGCTCATCAACTGGCAGAATTAAACGGTAGTTTTTTTAAAGGAAATGCTGATGAAGGACTTTTTATTAGAGTGGGACTATACAGGGATAGGCTTGAGGTTTTTAACAACCGAGACAAATCCTTTATCATCATAGATGGGCCAGATCTAGCATTGCCAGCATTTGAACTAATTGGAAATGATTTATACCTGGGAACAAATCCTCACTTTCGCTATAGAGATGCTGTTGTTACTAAAAGCTATATTTTCGCATTGTATGGGGGAGTAAGCCTATCTGAATTCAACAAAACATCGGTTATGGCTGAGCAAATATGGGTTTTTGATCACAAAGGAAAGCCCCTCTGGAATTTAAAGTTGGATAGGTCACTCATCAATTTTGATATTAATGAAGATACAAATGAAATTTATGGATTGACTACTGACGAAGATCCTGGCATTGCGGTTTATACTATCCCAGAGGAGTTGTTGTAAAACAAAAAACAGCTAAAAAGGGTAACCAACCTATTTCCCTTTATTTAACCCAGAAAGCTCTTCTTTGCCAATGGTATTCATTAGTTCTGGGGACAAGCTTGTGATATTATTGGTCAATTCCTCAACGCCCGAAACATTAGAAAGGATGACCACCCCATTTTTTGCTTTCACATCTATAATCATAGAAGAGGTATAGCCTCCCGTTCCCCCATTGTGCCAATTCCATTCTTCTCCCGATTCTGTTTGAATGACACTCCAACCTAAAGCCATAGCATAACTTTCGCTTACTTTAAAAAATGCCGTTCGCGAAAGAACCAAAGCTTGGTTTGAACTGTCAAATTGTGCCAAGGCAAACTTTGACAAATCATTTACCGAGGATAAAATTCCACCGGCCCCCATCAGCACAGCCATGTCCCAATTGGACACCTCTTCCCCTTCATCATTAAGCCCCTTAACCAATTTATCCTCCACCTGGCTCCTTAGTGTAGTTGACGTATTCATCCCATATTTAGAAAAAATTTCCTTTTGAAGCATCTCTTCGTAAGTCATCTGCGCTTTATTGCTTAGCAAATAACCAAGCATTCCAACGCCAAGATTTGAGTAGTCAGAAACCTCCCCAGGTTTATGCATCATGATCAATTCTTGGGTCAGATAGGTTTTAAGCTCCTTTTCCCCAAAATCCTGGTACGGGTTTTCTAAACTCAACGCCTCTAAACTTGCTGGAACCCTGGGCAGCCCCGAGGTATGGGTCGCCAATTGCTTAAGGGTAATTTTAACATTATCCTTCAATGAATAATTTAAATAGTCGTCAATTTGATCCTCCAAATTGACCTCTTCCTCCACCAGATAATTGGCTAACAAGGTGCCTGTAAAGACCTTTGTTATGGACCCTATTTCGAAAACCCGGTCTTGATTTTGAATAAGCACCGTTGAATCCTGTACCCGTTTAACCCCGACAAAATTAACCTTCCCATTTTCAATAATGGCTATGGCAACCTCTGCTTGATTTGGCAATGCCTTTACCTTGTCAAAAATCAATTCATACTGCGCTTCAGTCAATGTTTCTACTTCTTCAACCGGAACTTTAGATTTCTTGGTTGGAGGATTTCCACAGGCATAAACGACTACTAATAAGATTAGAATTTGTAGGTACTTATTCATTAATTCCTGAGTTTATGACTTCCAATAGAAGGATTGTTATGCGCTTTTCACTTCAATACAAACGACAATAGCACTCAATTCAAATAGCCATTTAGCGATCCTTTTTAACAATGATAATGCATAGAATTGTTGATACCAAAGTCAAAAGCGTTCCAAGAATTAACTCTAATAGGCTTTCCGAAAAAAGATTCCCAATGGTATTAAGGCCAAAAAAAGCCGCAAAAACCCAAATGAGTGCATTTATTATTTTATTCTCTTTTTCCCTTTCAATCAGTTTGTATTTTATAAATAGTATGGTCATTAGAAATATATTCAACAGGATTGAGAAGGTTTCAAAAGTTTTCATCTCCTCCACAGAGTTGAGTTTTCCAGCCCAAACGATATCGTAGGGAATAAATTGAAAAAATACCAAAAAGTGAAATACCAAAATCACTCCAAGAAGGCCAAACATTATCACCAAAGCTGTTTTCTTCTTCATATTTCTAAATTTTCAATTCCTTACAAAATGTTTTACTTTTAACCCTTTAATTCTGAGTAGCTTAATTTTTCAACATTAAAAAACCCAGTAACCTACTCACCACAATACTATTAGTACTAAACAATTGACAAATCCTTTAATGACTATGTTTAACAAAAACATTTCTGTCTTTTGACCTCAGTGTAAAGGGTAATTGAAAAAGACATCAACCCAAATTGAAATGTTGAGCACCACACATCAGGAACTTTAACCCGAAATATGCAATAGACATTCTATTACATAATCCGGGTTTAACAACTCTTGTATTTGAAACTATGGAAAGTATGTTCCAAGTGAATTGGGCTCAAAACCTCCCATCCATTGGCCAATTGCCAATGAATTTAGCTCCAAAGCTGGTTTGATTTTGTTAAAATAACAGGCGCATCATCTGTGACTAAAATTGTTTGTTCGTGTTGGGTAACATATCCACCTTTGTTCCCCACCAAAGTCCACCCATCCTGCAACTCCACAGCAATATTTGAGCTGGTTGAAATAAAAGTTTCAATCGCCACAGTAGTGTTTTTCTTGAACCTTTCTCTATTGCTTCTGACCCGATAGTTTAAAATATCCTCAGGTTTTTCATGTAAGCTCCTTCCAACACCATGTCCTGCTAAATTCTTGATTACCTTGAACCCATGTTTTTTTGCTTCTGTTTCAATCAAGCCCCCAATATCTGCTATTTTCACACCTCCTTTAATATTACCAATGGCTTTGCGTAAAATATTTTTTGAAGCATCTACAAGTGGTTGGAGCTTATTAATGTCCTTTCCAATAATAAATGAGCCTCCATTATCAGACCAAAACCCATTCAATTCGGCCGAAACATCTATATTAATTAAATCTCCCTCATTAAGAATTTTATACTTGGATGGAATGCCATGCGCAGCTACTTCATTTACACTAATGCAAGTATACCCAGGAAAACCATATGTTTCATAAGGAGCTGATTTTGCCCCAAAGCCTTTTAGAATTTCACCTCCATATTCATCCAGTTCCTTGGTTGACATACCAATTTTGGCGTATTCTCTCATCAATTTCAGGGTTGTACCTACAACCTCACTGACACTTTTCATCCCCTCTAAATCGGATTCTTTTGTAATCGACATGCTTTGTTTTAAAAAGGTTAATGACCTGTATAAAAGATAGAAAAGGTAATCTCCACCTCTTAACTAATTTATAATTTTTAACCGACAAATGGATATTTACAGTAAATTCAAACCCATATTCAAAGGTTAAACAATTGAATATGGATTGAAATTCCAATTGCGAATCAGCTTATTAAACCTTTGTTGATCGCGGTTAATGCAAATTATCTCATCGACAGCAACTGGAGGTTATAATTGCTATTAACTTGAAACCTCTCCTATCATCACATCCACACCACCTGTGGCGAAATTAGGAATATCATTTACAGCAGCTTGCCCTTCAGCGGTAGCCATTTGCTTTTTTAATTCTTCTATAGAGTCGAAATACAATTCTGCCATTCTATACTGAGAAGGTTTTCCTCCATCTGGTGTTCCAATGAATTTAGTAAACTCAACACGACTTAAACCCTTAATTTTAGCGGCGATGGGAAGGTGAGTTTCAGAATAGTAAGTCTCAAAGGCTGCAGGATCTTCTGGGTGTCCATACATTACAACTAATTTTACCATGATTTATTTTTACTGTGGTTATTTTCTATAATTCTATTCCTCAATGATTCCTTAGAAAAAAAAACATCCAAGAACATGATTTGGGAAAATATTCTCTTCAAGATAAGAAAATTTAATTTAGTGGTTATTAGAACACGAGTAAATTGCAAACAATTCCCAAACTTCCATTCTTGAACTACTTAAACCTTTTTCAAACAACCGATAATTACTAACCTTTTATTGATTTCATTTATTTCTATCAGTCAGTTACTATTTCGATTTCCATTTGATTCCATTTGTAATAGGTACTGTGGTTATTTCCGGCATCAGACCAGATCAAAACCATCTTTTTACCATCTTTACTGATCCATTTTGGACTTAACTTCATGCCATAAGTACGGTTTTCCTTGTTGTCGGGATAAAAGGCATCTTTATAATAAAACTGCTTCCAGGGCCCCCAGGGGTTTTCAGAATACCAAAATCCAATGCTACCTGGTAGTGGACAGTCCCTGCACCAACCATCCCAGAAATCCTTACTTGGATCCTTTATCCCATAACTGGTCATAATATATAAATCCAGGCCAGCATTGTATACGACGCTTGGGAACCAACTGGCCCACATCCATTGCTCACCTTCACCTGCCTCAGGATACTGTATTGTAGCACCTCTCCGACGCATGTCTGAGGTCCATATAGCTTGATTGTTATTGATCCCCTGAAAATATTCATAAGCTGATTTTTCTAAAATTTTATTCTTATGAACCCTAGCCAAAGCCAGATTACGAGGATTATGCTGTTCGGGAGAGTACATATAAATAAACTCATCCTTGGCCGCTGAGTTGGCTTTCCCATTTTGCAAAAAGGCAATCCAGTTAAAGGCATAGGCCTCTTTCCCCTCTTTAGGGCGTGGGTTTTCCTTATGGAAGAAAAATGCGGTTGAGTCTAATTCTTGAAAGGACTTATAGTTCTCTAAGGTTCCATCCCAACGGTAAACCGTTTTGCCAAAATCTTTCGTATACAAAAGCCTATTGGCGGTGGCCCTTCGGTACCAGGTATCTGTTTCACTTCTCCATAGCCACATATAGATAGTACTATCTACGGCTAAGGTGCCGTACCCATACAATGGTGAATCAACTAAACTAACCGGCCATCCAGGCATTTTTTTTACGTTCTTTTCGGTAAAATTTTGATCCCCCGAAATTTGTAAGAACATAGATCCTTCCCAATCTGCTAAGCTGTTCAATTTCTCTGAACTCCCCCACCATCCATTTCCATCGTCCAAAATTGTATATACATTGTCATCAATGGCCCAGGTTTGGCACCAGTTGTCACCAAAATTTCCCTTGCGAACAAGGGTAGTAGAATCAAAGCGAACACCTATCGGATTGGTCTGTGAAAAGGCGGTAATGGTGGTCGCTATAAACAAAAGAAGTAATAAATATTTTCTTGGTTTCATGATTTTATAATATGTAGTGAAACGTGTGCAACTGATGCAAAAAGATCACAAGTACTTCCTTCTCCATTCTTTAGTTGAAAGTCAACGGTTGAAATATTATTTCTCAACAAGCTATTACAATCTCCAGCAAAATACATAAAAAAACGGAGGGCTTTATAATAGTGGGCAGACAACGAAAGCATTAAACAGGTAAAAGTAAATGTTAATGTTTTGCCTTACTTAATTCTCATCTTTGGGTAAAACATTGTATCCGTCCGATAAACCACATCTTCCAGAAATTTCAAATAGGGTTAAACTTGTGTTATGAAAAGACATTGCTAGAAAGAAATGAAAAGATATGTCAGGAAAGGTCCGAATAGGGTAAGAGCAAGTATGAATTTACGGCTTCCATGGGCCTAGTTTCTACCATGTTTTACTATCGGCAAAAAAATCCAGCACCTGAATAGAAGCACCTTCAGCAGGAAACGGTTTTCCGTTGTTGAAACCGGGTCCTCTTTTGGACGTGGCCGCATATTGGGGTATATTCTTTATTCTCTAGGTGTAAGCCTAGAACTTTATAAAAACTGTTCCACTGAATACCTTGGAGTTCTGCTCAGGTAGTGGAATATTGATTCTTTTTACTTACTGCCACTACTTTAATTATGCCTAGCAAACCGACATACGTTTTGGTATCAATACACTTTCAGAGCTATTTCAGAATGAACCTGGCTCCGATCCGATGAATAAGGACGTCTTCATGTTCATAGGCAAGCGGTCCAACCAAGTCTGGACTTTGAGGTGGAACGGGGATGGTTTTACCCTGAACATCAAAAAGCCGGGACAGGGCATTTTGAACAATCTAGGCTTGAGGGAGACGCAATGTCAAGCGTTCAACTGGTTCTGCTTTTACAGTAAAACCAATTCTATTCAGAGAACGGAATAACCCCTTAAAAAAGTGGAGAAAAAAGTGCTTTTTTATTTGATAAAAAGTGGATTAAAATGTTCATAACCAAATTTACACCTGTTTTCATAACAGGATAATAGACTATAAAGAGTTATAAGAGCATGAATTGTAGATGTTTTGTTTTATAACAACGTCTCTTACAACAACAACTCGGGTTATACCCTTGGCAAAACGACGACTACGGTTAATAATATTGAATTTAGCAATAAAGTCCCGAGTTATCGGAGTGGATTACATCACCATAACAGTTGGGATTTGTCAGATTATACGGTTTCTGCCAGTGATTTTGTAAGTTTGGATCCTAGCTCACCGGATTTCCTGCGATTGAAAGCTGGGTCAGGACTTGTGAATGTTGGATCTGATATTGGATTCCCATTCAATGGAACTGCTCCGGACCTTGGGGTTTATGAACAATACTAAATTTTAATCAATCGCATAGCTTATAAGGCGGATTCGGAAGAATGGATTAAAAACTATACATAATTGATTTATATTTACTTGAAAATTTTCATGAGACCTTTAAACTTGATCCTTGTATTCTCTGCCCTATTATTTTGGCATGATGGCTATAGCCAAATTCCAGATGAGAATACTACCAATCCTTATGCAGTATCTACCTATGAATGTACTGGCCTGTATTGGACAACACCTGAGTCTGGAATTTGCACTGTAAAATATAAAAAAGCATCGGATTCAGATTGGACGCAGGGACTTAACCTGGTGTATGATGATAGAGACGGCCAATATCGGGGAAGTATTGTCGGTCTTGAGCCTAATACTGAGTATCAAGTAGAACTATCGAGTGATCAGGACAAAACAGTCATGAATTTCACAACTCGAAACGATCAATTTCTAATTGGAAAGACAACCTACCTGCCGGAGGGCGAATCAACTGACCCCATCATTATCACAGAATCGGGAACGGCAGATGGCTACCATCTAATCACAGTACCTGAAAATACCAGTTCAGTGATCAATATGGGCAATGTTGGCAATGAGGGAATAAAAATTGATGCTGACTATGTAATCGTCCGGGGAATAGAAATACGTAATGCGAGAGTAGATGGTATTCGTATAAAGGAAAACAGACATGACATTGTCATCGAACAATGTTACATCACTTTTTGGGGAAGAATAGGCGGCCCCATCACTTACGGAAATCTAGAAGGAAGCACGGATAGTGGTATTAAAGCAGAAAGTGGCACATGGAATTTGACCATCCAAAGAAACTTGATTGAAGACCCCAGAGGTGCATCAAATGATTGGGAAACAGGTCATCCATCAGGACCTCAAGGTATCACTATTAGCCAAAGCTTAGGAGGGAATGTAATACGGTATAACGATATTCTTTCCACTGAAGATCATGGGTTCAATGATGCTATCGGTGGTGGCGCAAATTATTCCAATGTGGGCAATATGAACCGGGACTCGGATATTTATGGCAATCTGATCCGTAGTGTTTGGGATGATGCCATCGAAGTCGAAGGAGCCAATATGAACGTTCGGGTATTTGGCAATTATGCCCATAAGTTCTTCAATGGTATAGCTACCGCTTCTACTACGAAAGGCCCGATATATATTTATAAAAATATAGTAGGAGAAAGCAGGATAGGCCATCGTAACCCCAGTGGAGGATCCTTTATCAAAACTGGAGAGCGAGAACCGTTTGCCGGAGGTAGGAGATATGTATTTCACAATACGATAGTGCAACCGATGGGTGCTTCCCATGCTTTCTCTGGTCATGGTATTTCCAATACAGTCACAAGGAACAATATCTTTGATGTTCCAGGAAGACTGGCAGCTGATCGTGAAACAGTTGACAATAGCGATTACGACTACGATTATTTTTCAGGTCTATCATCGGGTGTGGCCAAGGAGAAAAATGGCATAAAATTCGGTACCACACCATCTGCCACCAGACTCTACAGGACTTCGTATTCCCTGGAATATTTCCCTCGATCCAGGATCAATTCTATAGTCTGGGGAAGGAAGCCCTATCAGTTCGGCGATGTCCAAAGAAACATTACAGATCCTGTTGTGCAAATTCGTAACCCATTGATTGATGGTGGCATCGAAATCCCGGGATTCAATGACGATTTCAAAGGGGATGCTCCAGACTTGGGTGCTTTTGAGGTAGGAGCTGCCCCTCTGGAATTCGGTAGACGTGCCTATTTGGCCCATGATGAAGGCTGGTCTGCCTGGGAGAAATAGATTAGCCCTGGATAAATTGGTTGCATGTAGTCTATAGCTGAGACCAATTATCAGTCGCTTTACCCAAAAAGAGTGCAATAGATTGTCTATTGCACTCTTTTTGATTAAACCTTACTCAGCACAATCAATTACAAATGGCGAAGCTATATTTGTTATTCCCCGATTATAATATAACTTCCATTTGTACCAGAAAACTTGACTCCCGTATTTGAAATGTCCTTAGTATCCACAGATAAATCCCCAGAACATATTACCAATGGTCTGGTTTTAAAAGGTCGCGTAAATTCCAGTGTTTCTCCACCAACAGCCAATCCTGTAAGCCTTCGCTCTGAATTGAGATTTGAACGGGAATCATAGGTAAAAACACTTAAAACAGCTACATCCGCATCTTTTGCCTGTAACCGGACCTTATGCAGGCCAAAACCCAAATTCAATATGCCCTTGCGGTTTTCCAGGTAATTAACCTTTTTGTCGGTATCGATGAAACCTATATTACAAGATTGAGACTTCATAAGCTGGTCATCAACGAAGATGTCAAGCGTCCCTGCATCAGGATCATCTACCCAAGCTACTGAAAGATCAGTACAAACAACTTCAATTTCAATGTATTCCCCAGGCTTAAGCGTGATTTTCTCTGTGCCGTATGGCGCTCCCCATTCTGAATGAAACGGCTCTATTGTTTGGCCCGATAAGTTCCAGTTTGGATTTGATACAGGAAAAAAGCGTCTATTTGGGTTTACTTTGGAATCTACGTAAGTTAATTTGGCATTCTCTCCTGCTATTTCAAGAATATGCCTGTCCCCTAAACTGGTTCGCCCGTGTCGGAACATTGAATTGCGTAGGTTGTATGATGGACTTGACCTTCTTGATTCAAACTTTACCCCATCAACATAAGGTACTGGAGGCTCACTGTCGGTTTTGCCCCAGCTATTGATTGCATTGTCTTCAAATATGAATCTATTGGTCTTTATTCTTGAGCTAGTGGAATCAAACGTTACCATATTTCCTTCCCAACCGTAAGTATTCGTATGAAGCCTTTCAGGCAATTGAAGCTGAGCTTGTCCTGCGAAAATCGGATTCCAGCACTCAAAAGCTTTCTCCACTTGTTTGAACCAGAGATAATGAGCTGCTGCTTGTGGATGTCCATCCGATGGTACCAGGGAATACTTGTTTCCCAAGCCTGTAAGATCATCAGCTATTTTTGGATAATCCATATATGGGATCTGGTATCTTAGAGATAGCGCCTGAAGGTCTACTGTATTTGGCGTATATTTACCCTGATTCTGATAAGGGCTAAACAAGAATTCCGTATTGGGATAATTTTGTTGAATCCATCGTATTGCCCCCTCAAAAACAGCTACTTCATCTGGTGTATCCGTTTTCTCATTGGCACCACTGCCAAATATCACAAGATCAGGTCTTGCACCTTCGCTGCGGTTAAAAAGACCGGGATATAAATCTTCCCAGCTTTCCCCTTCCTTATGGCCATTTAAATTAGGATTGGGAGGTATTGACAATGAAAAATACTGCTGTAATCCTGAGTGTGATTCACCGATACTTGATCCATCAGCAGCCATAAAATTAAGGCATATTTTATCGGCACTAAGGTTGAATTTTCTCATTAGCTCAAGCTTTAGCCTTCCAGCATAACTGTAATAATGCCTCCACTCTCCATAATAGCCATCAAGATCCTCTCGACCAGCTTTTTCTGGATCAAAAAGACCTTCTGAAAGAGGCTGTTTGTAGGTAGCAGAGCTCGGGTCTTCGTCGTACATGTACATGGGTGGATTGGCACTTCCCCGGTCAATACTTGAGCCCATTACAATAACATGAATGGCTTCTCCTTTCCATAACTTTTGAATTGTTCTTGGAATGTGCCTGTAGTTTGGCGTCATCTCCCTTGAAGGATGGAGGCTATTTCTATAAGCCTCTTTAACGCTGAGCTTTGGAGCATAAATCCAGACCGTATCGGAGGAGCTTAAATTCTCAAATTCAACCTGAATTCCAAATGTATTGATGTCTTTTGAACCTGATATATTGCCAACGCTTGCTTTTCCAATGATCGTGGCATTCTCTACCAAGACCTTAATGGTTCCGGACTTCTCCATTGAGGCGCTATATTCTTTGGCCACAACCAGCTCACCCCTTGCATGTTTCGGGAAACTACGGCTGTCTCTCATTCCAAAGTCCTTAGGACTCCACTCACCATCTTCACTATCTGCTTTCATCACTTTAATCGCAGATTTAAGCTGATTTGCCTCTTTTTGATATCCATGGACGGATAAACTCAATTCATCCCCATAGGCCAGACCTGCCTCGGGAAGTGTGAAAAATTGCCATATCTTTTTACCAGGGCTTATCGCTACCAGATTATGGGTTGAAAAATCAGGTCTTATGGGTTTGGAGACATGTGATTCGCGCATAACTTCAATATCACCCCATGCCTCAGTGTTCCAGAAAGCTACATTATGAGATTGAAAATCTGAAGCCTTTCCTGTTCTGTGACTCATAAAAGAATGGAACTCAAAAGATGAATTCAAAAGTAGATTGGGTGCCTCTTCTGTACTTCCTGAAGACGAGGGTTTTCCATCTTTAATGGTCAAGGCGCTTAGACTAAGGCATAGCATCAGTATTGTAATCTTCAGTGTATTCTTCATTTGTAGCTTTTATAAGGTACTTTTTAAATCTCAGTTTAGGGCCCCTCTACTTCACCATTCTCGCCAGCAACAAATCACACAAAAGATTGCTGTCAAAGAATTTTCTTCAATATATTATTGTATTAAAAGCAATAAAAGTACAAATAAAAACCGATTTACAATAAATAAACCAAAATATACAAAAAAGACTATGGCAAAGAAACAGAAGCAGGTCTGGAAGATCAAAAAACACAAAGTACCTTCGGTAAAATCTAGGATTCTCATTCAAATTCTATTCTTTGCAACAAAAGCACCTTATCTTTATAGGGTAGCCAATTTATTATTAGTGTTTTGAAAAGAGTAAATAATCAGGAACTGTCTATGAATACTTCCTCAGATGATTCGTACCCAAAATCTATTGTATTTGGCTTTAACCCGAAATATGCAATAGCCCTTCTATTACGTGATGTAATCACTTTAAAATCAGTCACTTCGTTGCTATTTTCGACTTCACCATAGCGGTGCTATGACTCAGTCTCCAAATAGCCTGGTTTTATTGTGATTACACCACTCATAACGAATCCTATTACATAATCCGGGTTTAAAATTTTATTAACAATTTGGAAGATTCGCTATGCCTACCACTAATGTTTACAGCCATGCACTTCTCCAAAATCAACATTTGTAAAATGAGGAAAAATACTATTCAGAAAATACCAAAGAGAAGGACAATACTCATATTTTTAATTGGTCTTTCCCTTCTATTTATCAACATTTCAAAGGTGGCACAGGCTCAGGCCCATAAATCACCCGGTACCTTTACTGACATACTCTCCTCCTCAGAAAACCCCCGCAATAGTGAAGGTGATTTTATCACACTTAAAGATGGTAGAATCCTATTTGCCTATACCCGCTTTATGAATTCCACAAGTGACCATGCCCCTGCTCAGATTATGGGAAGGTACAGTGAAGATGGTGGCAAGACCTGGTCTGTTAAAGACAAACTGATCGTTGAAAGAGAAGGCGATCAGAATGTGATGTCTGTCTCTTTTTTAAGATTGCAGAATGGCGATATTGCATTGTTTTATGCACGAAAAAACTCACTTGAGGATTGCATACCTATGGTGCGTATTTCAAAGGATGAAACACAGACCTGGAGTGAGCCAACACCAATCATCACGAATCAAAATGGTTATTTTGTATTGAATAATGACAGGGTTATCCAACTAAAGAGTGGAAGGATCTTGGCTCCCGTTTCTCTGCACAAAACGCCAAATTCTGAATGGCGCAACAGAGGGGAAATCAGGTGTTTTTATTCCGATGATATGGGTAACTCCTGGAAAATGGGACAGGTATTGCCGGTTACCATAAATGCAATCAGCCAAGAACCCGGTGTTGTAGAAATGAATGACGGACGTATCATGATGAATATCCGAACAAATCAAGGCGCGCAATACAGTTCTTTTTCACTTGATGAAGGCATCACCTGGAGCCTTGCAAACAAGACCATTATACCATCCCCTATCTCTCCCGCATCTCTGAAAAGATTAAACGGAACTGGAGACCTAATTCTGGCCTGGAACAACAATGGTAAATCAGGACCTGGTTATTTCAAATCCAAAAGGACACCTCTCACGGTGGCTATTTCCAAGGACGAGGGTCAATCCTGGGTGAATATTCAGAACATTGAAGGAAGCAGTCATGCTTCATATGCCTATACTGCGATTCACGAAGTGGATGATCATATTCTCTTCGCTTATTATGTGAAGCATGATGACAAACCGGGCTATGACCTTCGCATCAGACGGATGTCTCTAAAAGAAATATACGATTTCGATAATCCAGACCCTGTTTTGATCGTCGCCAATAAACATTCCAATACTTTGTCGTATCTGGACCCAGTCAAAATGGAAGTTTTGGAAACCATCAACATAGGCAACAATCCCCATGAAATTACGATATCACCGAATCAGCGATTTGCTTACCTCAGTAGCTATGAAGCCCCTGGGGATAAAATTTTTGTAGTCGATTTGATGAAAAGGCAACAGGTAGACACAATCCACACCGGAGAGTATACACGTATACATGGAGCTGCTTTTTCACCTGAAGGGACACATGCCTACTTTACAGCTGGCCAAACTGGGCATGTGGTAGAAGTAGAAACTGCCACCAATACTGTATCCCGTGCCATTCCTACCGGAGGTGAGATTTCTCATATGGTATATCTTTCACCTGATGGAAAACACCTTTTGACGGCCAATATTTCTTCTGAAAATATCTCTGTTATAAACAGAGAATCTGGAGAATTAGAAACTTTAATTCCTGCTGGGAAAGGAGTGGAAGGAATGGCTTTCACCCCAGATGGTAAATATTTATGGGCTTTAAACCAAACAGGCGGAAGTATAACAGTCATAAATTGGCTTTCCAAAACAGTTGTAACCGAATTTGAATGCTCGGGAATGCCTGTTCGTATCAAGTTTTCTAAGGATGGTAGCCGGGCTTATGTAGCAGGCTGGGAAAAGAATGGAACATTGACGGTTATTGATGTAGCATCCAAGAAAGAAATTAAAAGAATACCAGTTGGCAGCTATGCCATAGGAGTTGAAATCTCCTCCGATGGCAAATATGCATTTGTAGGTTGTGAAGATGCTGGAAAAACAAGCATTGGCAAAGATGGTGAAGAAAATCTTGAAAAACTAAAAGCCAAGTCTGATGGTGTGCATGTGGTAGACCTCCACAAACTGGAGGTTGTAAAGGTAATTGAAACCGGTTTAGGGCCTGACCCCATGCAAATGTGGTGGCCTCCTAGTAAACTGGTGGAAGACTTAATACAAGGTGAGCGATTATAGCCCCATCTGGAATAAGGTAGTTAAACCCGAAATATGCAATAGACATTCTATTAAGTGCTGAAATCGCTTTAAAATCAGCCACTTCGTTGCTGTTTTCAATTTCACCATAGCGGTGCTATGCTAAAATCTCCAAACAGCCTGATTTTTTTTGCGATTGCAACACTTCCCGTAAACACGGGACAGGCTATTACGAATCCTATAATCCGGGTTTAACAAACTATTTTATTTAGGTTGGTATGAATAACTGACACCTTTGTTTGCATCAATACCTGTGGGAAGTTTAAAGATCAAACAACCCTTCCTAGCTTCTTGGCTTCAGCATCTTTTCTGGCCCCGTAAAGTATCCCTAAAAACATTCCCAAACTTGTCCCCATCGACAAACTCATACTTGACCCTAAAAGGGATTCAATAGAAGTTCCATAAAATATCCCTAATGCCGTTCCGAAAATCATACCGTAAACCATCCCTATTTCTGTATAATGTTTTTCCGTAGTGAAATAAAACTCCTCTTTAAGAAAAGCTTTAAATTCAGACAGTTTTTGTTTATAGTATTTTTTCAAGTTGTCCGTTGAAGCTTCTAGCTGTAGTGAATCAAGTTCTTTCTGGATTTTTGGTGATTGGCTTTCAGTTAAACCCTTGCTTTTTAAACTATTCAGAATTTGAATAAAGCCCTTGTAAATCTTTATTTCCCCTTTGTTGTGGGTTGTTTTCAATAATTCATTAAAAACTTCAATTGCCTCTGTAATGCTCATGTTCTTTGTATTTTTTGTTTGTATCCAAAATATTGGGTTGAGATACCTTATTTTATTCAGCTCTTAATTCTTCCATGTCTGAAATCAACTCGTCAAGCTTTCTAATTACTCTTCCATAAATAATATTTAAATCCCAATAGTAAATCTTACCTCCCAAAAGTGCTAAAACAGCAAGAATTAATATTAAGGCTAAAAGTCCGATCAAAGGTATTCCAAAAACCACATTAAGGTCAGGGTATTTCACCATAAGCTCACTCATTACCGTTTCGTTTAGTTGCTGTCCATTTTTGCTCGAAAACCAAAACCCCATTATAACAGATAGAAAAATTATGGGGTAATAAAACCTCGCCAATTTCATATTGACTGATATTTGATCATCCAACCAGCTTCTGAATGATTTAATGTATTCATAGCTATTAACATTTTCATCAATCCTCTCCAAACCTTTTGAAAGTCTTATATTCACTATAAACACCAAACTCGAAACCAGAAAAAGACCTATTCCCATAATGGGAATCCCTAATAAAAAGGAAGCTCCCAAAACCATTATGGATCCAATCGCAATGGCATTCAAATTAGTTTTAAACATCCTCTTATATTTATCGATAAAATGAATCGATTTTTGGTTGTATAGGTTGGTTACTTTTGGACCTACCAATGCCTCATTTTTCATAAATCCTTCTTTCCAAATTGCTTCAATTGACTTTTCCATCTAATCGTTTTTTTAACCGTTCTTTAATTCTTTTAATGCGCACCCCGATGTTATTTGGGTTAGTACCAATAATGTCTGCTATTTCCTGATAAGACTTTTCTTCCAGATAAAGTAAAATCACTCCCCTGTCAACTTCCGACAGTTGCCTAATGGCATCATACAAATGATTTAGTGCCTCATCTGAAAATGCATGGCTATCTTCAACCACCTCTTCAGGCAAGGCATCAGAAGCGAAATACTGAGAACTGTTTTTCTTTTTCTTCAACAAGGTCAAGCAAACATTCAAAGACAATCTGTAAACCCAGGTAGACCACTCAGACTGCCTGCGGAAATTGTCTCTGCTTTTCCAAATTTGTAAACATACTTCTTGATAGTAATCTTCAAAATCTTCTTGCGTATTGGTATATGCGCGGCATATCTTAATGATGATTGCTGCATAGGGTAAAATTGAAGATCTATAAAAGTCGCTGCTCACTGTTTTTTTCTTGGTTAGTGGCGAGAATTAAATATTATTACACCTAATTGAAAATATTTGTGAAAAAAAATTGGGTGCAGGTAAATTGGACCCCTCAAATGAAGAGAAAAATCATTGCCCCTGAATAAAACCGAAAGATTCAAAAATCTTTCGGTTATGAAATCACTTTTCGAAAAAAGATCGGAACAGGCCCTTAATAGTATGGCCATACATTATGAAATCTGAAATAAACTTAGTTCAGACCCATCGGCATTTCTCCAATGTTGTACCTAATGTCTGTAATATTAAGTTTTAACCAAGTCCAGTATCCCTGTGCCAATTTCCACTCCGCCTTCGATTCAACTGGGATTTTTATCCCATTTCGTTCTTCGGTTTTGGTAGCGGTAACTGTCCATTCAGTAGGCAAAACATCATCTGCATCCTTATACCGCATGGCCACAAATTTTTTAAAATCCCCATTTTCTTCAAAGTGAAATATGCCTGAACCTTCGGTCCCATTATATTCCATTGTGGCTTTCGCCGAATAGTCATCCATTGCCTCCCAACTTATATATGGGTTCAAGGCAAAAGATGGGAACCAAACCATTTCGGCCAAATACCGCTGTAAGGTGGCTTGATTTACCTTATCATTGTTTTTTGCATCTACAACAGAAAAGAAGGAAAGCAACTTAATCGTCATTTCTCCTTGACCATTTTCAAATTTATCTCTCCCAACCACAGCTAATAATGGATTCATTTTTAGCTTGACTGACCAAATAAAAGCTGGAGGTGCAATGGTGAAATATTGTCGGGCTTTTGCCTTGTTCCATTCTTTTTGCTCAGGTTTCATCAACATTTGCAAGTCTTGTTCCAAATAAACATTGTAAACCAATGGTTTTGCAATTGCCCCACTATTAAGTAACCATTTTTGAATTGTTGCAGGCAAGTCCACTATCATTTGCTCCGATAAAATGGTGTTTTCTAAGGTATTTGAATCCTCAAACATTTTCGCTGTTTCATCACCCACCATTTTCTTAAAGCTTCCCGATGAATAAAGAAGAAAAATTAAAACCAGTACGACCAAATTTATAATTGTCCCGAACTTGGCATCACTCCAATAGTTTAGAATTAATAACTGTGAAAGGATTACACCCACAATTCCAATTGCCCACCAATAATTGGACTGAATGGACAATAAAAATACAGTTACAGCAAATAATACAAAGGTCAACAACCATAATAATCCAAACGCTTTGGAGATGGGTTGGGTAATGGCATTAAATTCGGAAAGGTCAAAGGCCTTTAAAAATCCAAACAGATGGATAACACCATGTATCCCAATTACTATTATTAAAGCTATTCGCATAATTTTTCTATTTTAATGTAGAATAATGCCTGACAACTTAATTTCTTTAACTGCTCTAAAATAGTGAAAAAATAAACGACTAGCACCTCAGGCGCTTCAAATCTTGAGAGGCTCCTTTCAGCACTTATTCTTTATTGAATTTAGCCTTAAAAATGTTAGGGCATTCCTTTTCAGCTTTTCATTATTGATAGTATTTCATTTACTTTCAGGCTACATAAGCCAAACAAATACCTCTTATTGATTCACGAATACACACGAAGATTATCAACTCAAGAGAAAATTTCAATGTTTTCATAGTTCATTAAAGCCATGCTATGTACCTTAGTTTTCTCTGTTAATGGTTATATTATAGATTAAAACCATCCTTCAATTCCAAAAACAAATACCAACACTGATGGCACACTTTATATGCAATGGCTACTCTAAAATCTTTGGCTTTAGCAGAGGTAAAAATATAGGAATATCCCTCTTCCTTACACTTTTCACCTTATTACCCCTTCTCATTCAGGCGCAAGGCAAAAAAGAACTGAATGTTTTGTTTATGATCTCAGATGATCTTACAGCTACAGCATTGTCTAGTTATGAAAATGGCGCTAGCCATACCCCAAACATAGACAAATTGGCTTCTGAAGGGACGCGGTTTACAAAAGCCTACTGCCAATATCCTGTCTGTGGTCCATCCAGGGCATCCATGATGTTTGGCTATTACCCAAATGCGACAACCACCTATGGCTACGTTAGTGGACGAGAAAAGGTAGGCCCAAACCGCCAGTCATGGGCCCAATTGTTCAAAGACAATGGTTACTATACTGCTCGCGTTGGTAAGATATTCCATATGGGCTCTGTCGATATCCTGAAAGGAAGAAATGGAAAGGATGATCCTGTATCTTGGACAGAAAGATTTAACAGCCCAGCCCCTGAGGTTTTTGCTAAAGGAGAGCATGAATTGGTTCAAAACAATCCTTTTGGTTTGCTTACCTTACCTAAGGATAGCCTTTGGAATGGTGGCAATCAAATTCACATTGTCAAGACGGAAGAATATGAGATTCAGACAGATGCCGAAACAGCCAATAAGGTATCGAAACTCCTGAGAGCGCATAAAAACGAGCCGTTTTTTATCGCGGCCGGCTTTTTCCGCCCTCATGTACCTTTTGTAGCTCCTAAATCTTCCTTTGATAGCTATCCACATGAGCAAATTGTGATGCCTCCCAAGGTTGATGGCGACTGGGATGACATTCCTGAGCAAGGGATTAATTATGTGAACAGTGTAAATGGGGAAATGACAGTCGAACAAGAGAAAAAAGCTGTGGCTGCTTATTATGCTTCTACCTCCTTTTTGGATGACCAAGTCGGCAAAGTATTGCAAACCTTAAAAGAAGAAGGACTCGAAAAAAACACTATTGTTATCTTTACCTCTGACCACGGCTACTTTTTGGGAGAACATCGGTTTTGGATGAAAGTCGGATTGATGGAAGAATCCGTCAGGGTTCCGTTGATCATCAAAGTACCTGGACAAGCCCCAGCAGTGTGTTATTCTTTTGCAGAACTAATTGACCTCTATCCAACCATTTCGGAATTAGCAGGCTTACAAGTTCCAGAAGCTATCCAAGGCAAAAGTCTGGCCCCGCTGATCGATAATCCCAAGTTAGAAGTAAGGGACTTTGCTTTTTCCGTTTCTCAGCGGAATGGTAGAATGGGCTATCTAATTCGCTCATCTGAATGGGCTTATATTCAATATGGAGAGCAGGCTGAAGGAGGCATGGAATTGTACGACATGAATTATGATAAGGGACAATACAACAACCTGGCTTTGTATCCAAAATACACAGAGGTGGTCTCAGAAATGCAGGGCCTCTTAAAGGATAAATTAGCTGAAGTGCGTGCCAATGATTTGGGTATTGAGTATTAGCATATCCTCCACATCTATGCTAAAAAGGCCTTGATTCAATGCAAACCCTATCGGAAAGTGTTGAGCAAGAAAAGGCTGTGGCGGCCCATCTTTTTTTAGAACCACCATAGCCTCCCCACTCATGTCTGAATATGCGAATTTCAGCATGCAATAAATTTTCTATTGCATCTCGGATTAAATCATAAAAAAAGAATTTCTAGCTACATGTCTGCATCCCAAATGGTGGCAGCAATATGGTGAAGGTCTTCTTTGGTAGACCAATAATAGAGTGCTACCATTTTACCATCTTCACGCTTTAATAAAAGTGGGTATCCAAGATCAATGGTTTCCATATCCTCTGAGCCATATCCATCTCTCAGAATCTTCGGATTGCTCCAGGAGACACCTTCATTGTCACTGTACACTACCATCATGGTTCCAGGCTCTTTCCTATTCCCGAAAATCGCAACAAGTCTTCCATCATCAGTAATATTGAGTGCGGGAGGATTGCCATTCCCTGCCCCTGCATCTCCTACTTCTGATAGAAAGTTCCACGACTTACCGTCATCCTCGGAGACATAGGCATCAACCCAATTATGTCCTTCATACCTTCTGCGCATGGCACTGATCAACTTCCCGTTTTCTAGTATGACTGTCTGGGACATAACTGCGCGGCATTGGTCTGGATGAGGATTTAAGGCATCATCTTCTTCTAGTTTTACCTTTATTGAAAGGTCAACTTTCTTTTCATCAAAAGGAGGCACTATCCAGTTCAGGAAAGAAAAAGTTCTTCCGCCATCCATTGTACGCATGCTAAAAAGCCTGTCTGTTCCGAATTGGTCTTTTTCACGTACAGACATGAATACAAGACATTCATCTTTTCCTTTCACTAAATAATCTGTTCTTGGAGTTAACTCTGTCTGGGCAGGAAGAGTGGTATTTTTCAATTCAGGCCATTCCCGAATATCATCAGCACCAAGTCGATAAGGCCCACTCCATGACTTACCAGCATTATAGGAGTAGAAAAAGTGTCCTCTCTGATCTTCCGCACCATGATAGGAAGTCCCCACGATACGCATGGCAAATTGAGGATGAGAAAAATTTATGGGATTGTCTAAGGTTAAGAGTTCAGGTTCTTTGCCAAAGTCACCGACATAATTTTTCGGATCATAACCTTCCCAGGTTTTACCCATATCAGTACTCCGGGCCAGCCAACTTTCCTGATTTCCTCCTATGTTGTGGTTGTCTTTAATAAGTTCATAATCTCCACGAGTAAACCCTACGAGCATGTTCACTCCATCTGCAGACCATGCGCCATTATTTGCAGGCCAACCGAGGAATTTACCCTCTTCCTGATAAACCACAACATGCTCCGCATTTTGAACCTGCTGATAATTTGATGGATTTACACCATTTGTTTGGGCAATTAAGGTTTGAAAATGCAAGAGAAACAGCATTACAAATAATGCTGATCCGGTGCCCTTTAGCATTTGAAAATTTATCTTCATCGGTTGGTTATTGTTTTTAATGGATTAGTTGTCCTTTTTTACTTTCACTGGAGGATACCCCCCTAAATCTCAAGTGTTCTTTGGCTTTCCAATAACGAATTAAAAATTCCCGATTAGGAAAGCTAAAAACATTTATTAATACCTCGTTTCCACCGGATGTGACTATCCTTATTTTTTCATCCGGAGCTAAACAAACATAAGTGGTGTAAATGAAACAAACCGTTAAAATAGAAAAAACTTTTAACTCAAAATTTCATCCGATTCTTTTGTCAAGGCTAATTACTATATTTATTAATTCGAGTAAGATTTCAATACTTAGTAAAGCTTATATTTGATCGCCCATATTGGGATAAACGTTAACCCTGAATTCAAGAGAGACCTTGTAATTCTTGGTAAAAACGACTTAAAACGAGCCAATGGCAGTACTAAATCCACAGCAGGTGCTCCGAGGCGACTTCAAAAGCTGCCAGTTTTTACTGGATTGTAGCACTTAACAGAAAGATTTTACCCTGTTATAGGCCCAGTAAGAAGACAATGCTTTTAATAGAAATATTTTAAAATGAGTGAAACCCTTTCCATTCAAGAAGCCCAAAAACTGGTATTGATATCACACAATCTTCCGCCTTCTCATAAAAAAGGAAACGCTATAGACCACACCCTATCAAGCATAGAAAATCTTGGCTATGTTCAAATCGATACCATCTCTACTGTTCAACGTGCACACCATCACACCTTATGGAGCAGAAATCCGCGGTACCAAAACGCGCACCTTGATGAATTGGTAGCGAAGAAAAAAGTCTTTGAATATTGGTCTCACGCTGCCGCTTACCTACCAATGAAAGACTATAAATATAGCCTTTATCGAAAAAATGCCATTTTAAGGGGTGAGCAAAAACATTGGTTTTCTAAGGATATTGGTCTTATGAAATCGGTATTGAATCGCATCAAAGAAGAAGGGCCATTAATGGCCAAAGACTTTATGCACCAAGGGAAATTAAAAGAATGGGGAAGTAAACCTGCCAAGCAAGCGCTTGAAAATTTGTTTATGCAAGGTGAATTGATGATTTCTTCTCGAAAAAACTTTCATAAGGTATATGACCTAACCGAACGTGTACTACCGAATGACATAGACTGTAGGGAACCTTCACAAATGGAATACATTAGGTATTTGATTAAAAACTATCTCAAAGCTAACGGAATTGGGCAGGCTGCTGAAATCTCTTATTTGCTTAAAAACACAAAAGCCCTAGTCACCGCAGCATTGCAGGAAATGCATTCCAGTGGGGAGTTGGTACAAACAAACGTTAATGGAAATATTTACTATGCACTTCCGGATGTCTTATCCTTATTGAACAATTCCCTGAACCGAAACCAACTAAAAATCCTCTCCCCTTTTGACAACTTGCTCATTCAACGCAAGCGCATGCTAAACTTATTTGATTTTGACTATCAGATTGAATGTTATATCCCGGAATCAAAACGTAAATACGGCTACTTTTCTTTGCCCATATTGTGGAATGCAAATTTAGTGGCCCGAATGGATTGCAAGGCGGATAGAAAGACTTCCATTTTACATATCAATCATTTGGCATTGGAGGAAAGGCTGCAAGACAAAGATGGTTTTACGCATGCTTTTTGTAAAGAACTTGAAGCTTTCAAGCAATTTAACAACTGTACAGAAATTAAATTGCACAAAACGACCCCACCTGACTTTAAAGCTACTTTGCAAAACCTTTTATAGTCTGCTCTTAATGCTTTCAATAATGTGGCAGACCTCTACTGCTGAGGCTCAGCATTTTCTCAACGCATAAGAGATCTCCACGCCTTCCAATGAGGATTCTGTTATGCAATTGAGGCGAACGGATGTTTACCGAAGCCCAATAAATTTTCAACCTTTTGTCATAAAAAGCAAAATTGAATAGGCCATCTCCTTAGCTATAAAGTAATAAAACAAGACATTGTGATTAGGCTAAATTAGACATCCGAAAGCTGGGACATTCCCTATATTTAAAACAATTGCTTATTGAAAGTCTATTAAACCCGAAATATGCAATAGACATTCTATTACTTAATCCGGGTTAAATCATTTAAACACCCCCTTTTAAAGAATCATTATTTACTAATTTTAACACCTATTAATCCTCCTTACAATTGCTTATGAAATCGCTTTTTATCTTTTTGGTTACCCTCCTCTCAGCAACAATGGCACAATCTCAACAACTGCCCAATTTGCAGTTTAACAATGACAAGGAATTTAAGGTTGTCCAGTTTACAGACACCCATGTCAACGTAGAAGCAGGTAAGAATATGGAGGTATTTACGACAATTAAAAAAATACTTGATATAGAAAAGCCTGATTTGGTCGTTTTGACAGGAGATGTAGCTACCGACGGCAACCCCCAAAAGACCTATCAAGCCTTTGAAAAAGTATTTGAGGAGGCCAAAATGCCATGGATAGTAACCCTTGGAAATCATGATTCTCAAGCCGATCTCTCCAGAAAAGAGGTCTCCGACTTCCTACAGGGGTTAAGTTACTGTTTGAATAACGATAAGGGAGAAACTTATGGAAACTCCAATTTTGTGTTTCCCGTCAAGAGTAAAGAAAATAAAGCCGAAGCACTTATTTACATCATGGACTCCAATGCTTATAGCACTTTAAAACCTGAAGTAGACGGATGGGGCTGGTTCGATCATTCTCAAGTCAATTGGTACAAAGAAAAGAGTCAGCAATACACCAAGGCAAACAATGACGAACCTTTACCTGCCATTGCTTTTTTCCATATTCCATTGCCGGAATATTACCAGGCATGGAGCAATAAAGAAGTGAAAGCCATAGGTAAAAGAAAAGAAGATGAATGCGGACCGGAAATCAATACCGGCATGTTTGCCGCCATGTTAGAATCTAAAGACATCATGGGAACCTTTGTCGGTCACGATCACAACAACGATTATATAGGCGTACATCACAATGTGGCCTTGGCCTATGGAAGGGTTACCAAAACAAAAACCTATAGAAAAGCGCCCGTTGAAGGCGCAAGAATCATCGTTTTAACGGAAGGAGAAAGAAAATTTGATTCCTGGATCCGTGAAGTAAACGGAAGAAAAGTATATCCCTGTACCTGGCCGGATTCATTTGTGAATTAATCCAATTAGCAATAGGCCAAACCTTTTCGGTAACCTATTAAATAAATACTAAGACACGGAAACAATCACGAAATTGGCTAAATAAGACCAGGTATTATAAAATGCCCCTAGGCCTAATATTAGTTCTTAGCAATTAATATTAGGCATTTATGCCCCCAATTTTAGATCAAAATTGATTAAATAATTATTTTTTAATCTCTTTCAACAACAAATGTCTTGGTCAACTTATCATATAGGTTTTGGTTTTTATTGTCCCAAAGCAACCATATTATTGGAATTAAAAGAATGCTTGAAGCGTATTTTAAAAACTCACGAATGGCTCCCTCAGAAGCTTTCTTATAATCCGCTCCAGATTCAGCGCATATGACTTTTAAATTGAATATCTTATGACCTAAATTCCCTGAAAAAACCGGATACAATACGCCTCCAATCAAAAGTGAAAAAAAGGCCAGGTGTTCAACTTTTACAAATGCACCTACATTTGGGTCCATATTTTTGGTAAGCATTTTATATAGCACATTAGGCCCTATTAAAATTACGAAAAAAATGAAAAATTCTGTCAAATTGGCTAGAAGTCTGATTCCTTTCGGAGCTAATTTGTACCCGTAAACCAAATCTGATTTTATCCTATTTTCATTGTGATGTTTCTCACTATTCAGTACCTCTTCTATGTTTAACTCAAGGGCTTCACAAATTAAACTTAAAGTTTTACCCCGAGGGTCACTTTCTTTGTTTTCAATTCGCTGAATTGTTCTTAAATTCACTTTAGACATTTCAGCTAATTCCTCTTGAGTTAATCCTTTAGCTTTCCTTGTTTCACAAATTATTTCACCAATCACACCCATTTTTGTATCGTTAATTTTCTTTAAAGTTATTGAAGAAAATATATTTTGATAGCGGTTACCTTACGGCATTCTTACGACATTTCTAAAAATTCTGGTTTATCTTTTCAATTTTAATTGGCCTTAGATAAGTTTAATAGATTGCTCAATGCAATAAAAACACTTCCTAACACCATTTCATAGGTTTTTTGGCTGGTTTTAGGGCTATGGCCTGATCAATTAAAGAAACCCTTTTCTTATAGCGAAAAAGGGAAAAATAGAATTATGGTTCAGGAATATAAATATCAAAAGTAGCTCCTTTATTTAATTTGCCAGTTGCCAATATTACCCCTTCATGATTTTCTATTATTCTCTTTACAATAGCCAACCCAATACCCGTTCCGGTATAGGCTTCCTTATTGTGTAGCCGTTGAAAAACTTCAAATATTTTCTTACTGTATTGCTGGTCAAAACCAATACCATTATCGCAATACTGTATATGGTTATAATTTTGATCAACATTTAAGGCTTCAATTCCTGTTTCCTTTCCTTTTATTGATTCGCAACTAATTTTTATATGGACAGGCTGATCCTTTTTGGCAAATTTGATGGAATTACTAATTAAGTTAAGGACTACCTGTCTGAACTGAACGAGTACCACTTTGACCTTGCCAAGATTATTTAACTCAAAGGTAACATCGCTTTGTTCCAATTCTTCGGTTAACGTTTCCTTAGTGTCTTCAATAATCTCAAGAAGGTCCACAATCTCATAATTTATTTCTTGATCGTTGGTTCTGGAATAAGCAATAAGATCTTGAATTAAATTTTGCATTCGGTTAGCCGACTTATGCATCCTGGTGAAATACTTTTTACCATTTTCGGATAAAACATCGTATTCTGTTTCAATAATACGGGAAGCAAAAATCTGAATCTTTCGTAAGGGTTCTTGCAAATCATGGCTGGAGATGTATACAAACGATTGCAACTCTTTATTGATTTTCTCTAGGGCCATGTTCTTTTGTTGTAGCTCATTTGTTCCCAACTGAACCAATTTTTCCAGTTCGGTAGTAAACATTTTTTGCTCTTGAACATCTGTACTGGTACCTACCCACATTTTTATGGTCCCATCTGCATCTTTTTGTGGAATTGCTCTGCTCAGCTGCCAGCGATATTCTCCATTGTGTTTGCGAAATCGATGCTCCAACAAAAAGTCTTTCCCCGAACGAACGGCTTCCATCCATTGCTTAATATTCTCCTCCTTATCATCCGGATGAACTATCTGTTGCCAACCGTCTCTTTTAATTTGTTCTAAGGTTAAGCCCGAAAAATCAAAAACGGACTGATTGAAATAATTCAGGTTTCCCTCAGGATCTGAGGTCCAAACAAATTGCGGCATCGAGTCTGCCAATAAGCGAAACTTCTCTTCCCTTTCTAATAATTGCTGGTGAAAAGTCCTCTCTTCCGTAATATCCCTCACGGTTCCAAGCATGCGTTCAGGCTTATTGTTTTCATCGTAATAAACCTTGCCTTTTACATCCTTCCAATGCAGAGATTGGTCCTCCCATACAATCCTTATCTGATAATGCAACGAGCCCTCTACATAAGCCTTTTCAAATGCCTCCGCTCTAAGTTTTACATCATCAGGATGCACATGGGCAATAAGCTCCTCTTGGGTTAGACTCTTCTTATTCGCAAAACCTAAAATATTATAGCAACGCTCAGAGGCAACCATTTCTTGTGTCTTAAGATCTAAATCCCAAATCCCGAGCTCACTTGCCTCGATGATAAGTTTGAGCTTATCCTCATTCTCCTCAATTATATGTTTTGCCTTGACAGTAGCCGTTACCTCGGTGGCTACCACCATAATACCCGTTATTGTGTTATTTTCTTTTAAAGGATGGTAAACAAAATTAAAGAAGCTCTTCTCCGTTTTGCCATGACGGTTTAAATCCACAGGAAACTCATAACCATAAAAAGCATTACCTGTTTTATAAATACCCTCAATAATTGGGGCTATTTTTGTTCTAACTTCTGGCAAGGTTTCAAAAAGAGGCTTCCCTACAAATTGATCTTCAGTCTTGTCTATTATCTGTAAATAGCTTTCATTGGCTACCTCAATAACGTTTTCTGAACCTCGGAAGATAACTATACCCAGCGGTGCCTGTTTCACTGAATCCCGGAATCTTTTTTCACTTTCCTCTACTTTTTGAAAGGCTTCTATAACATCCTGCTCAGCTTTTTTCCTTTCAGAAATGTCACGTGCTACGGCAAATAACAAGTTTTTTTGGTCCACCTGAACCCCTCCCATATTAATCTCTACAGGATAAATGTGCCCTTGTTTATTTTTATGCATTGTTTCAAAAGGAGGAATTTTTTCCCTTTGCGCACGCTGAAAAGCTTCTCTGTATTTTTTATCATCGAAAACAGTATCTACATCTGGCACTTTCAACAAGCTCATCTCCTGCTCAGTGTAGCCCCATTTTTCAAGAGCCGAATTATTGAGATAGGTAAAACTTCCATCTTCCTCCATAAGAATAAAGGGATCAGCCGCCGTATCTGCCATAAACTTAAACAGCTTAATTTCTGACAGGGCTTCTTCTACCTTCTGCTTTGCTTCATGCAACTCTGTTACCTCAGCTGCTGTATTCATTACTGCGTCCACTTTTCCAGAAGCATCCAAAAGCGGGGTGAAGCTATAGTTGTAATAATAAGGTTTTAATTCCCCATTTTTTACTATGTCTACTTTTTGATTTTTAGCATGAAATGGAACCCCAGTACGCAAGACCTTACGTATCTGTTCAAAAATATGCTGGTTTCCAAATTCTGGTAATATATCCGAATACCGTTTCCCTACAACATCATTCCCTTTTCCCCAGGCGTCCATTATGGATTGATTAGCTAGAGAAATACGCATTTCTTCTCCTACAAAAACACCTATGGGAAAAGGTGCACTTTCTACTAAAGCACGAATGTTTTGTTCGCTTTCTTTTATTTTGTTGTTCAGTATGGCTTGAGAAGTAACCTCTGTAGCGATGATACCAAGTCCATTTATATTCCCTTCCAAATCCCGCTGGGGATACACATTGAAATTGTAGTATTTCATGGTCATTTTACCATGTTGCAGGATTCGTACTGGCGTTTCAATGGCTGTAAAAGGAATTCCTGTTTCAAATACTTTTTCAAAGACCTCAACGTACCCTTGCTCCACCATTTCTGGCAAAAGTTCAAAATAAGGTTTCCCTAAAACATCTTTTCCTTTTCCCCAGTATTCGATGATGATATCATTGGCTATGGTTATCACTAAATCTTTTCCAGATAAAATAGCGATAGAAGATGGGGAAGAGTTTATAAGGTTATGATAACGCTTTTCGCTTTCTTCTACGGTTTTTCTTGCTTCTACCTGAGGGGTCACATCATAACCTATTGCCATGATGCCATTGATTTCCTCATTTGTATCATACAATGCCTCGTATGAAAAATGGATGTACACAGTTTCTAATACACCATTTCTTAAAAGTTGAACAGGCCTTTCCGGCGTGGCAAAACGATTGCCCGTACTGAAGACACCATCCAGTAATTCTTTTATACCCTGAGAAGCAATTTCCGGCATAGCCTCAAATAGCGGAATGTTAAGCACTTCTTCCTCTTTTCTACCCCAAAGTTCCAAGGCATATTTATTGGCAATTTCTACTGTGTAATTGGCACCCCTAAATATTGATATGGCAACGGGAGCCTGAAGAATCATAAGCCGAAGATTTCTTTCGTTTTCTTCTATTTTTTTTCTAGCCAATACCCGTTCGGTAACGTCTTCCAAAGTACCGTTTAATCTGTAAGCAAATTTCTCTTCATTAAACCTGGCTTTACCTTTGGCATGGACGATGGTTTCTTCTTTGGTCACTGCATTTACAATTGTATATTCGATATCGTAAATGCCACCAGAAGAATATTTCAAGACTTTATTAATGGCTTGGGATACACGTTCTCTATCCGTTTCCGCAATAGCAGCCATGGCTTGATTAAATGTAATCTTTTCTTCGGGAGGATAACCAAACCACTCTTTCAATCTGGCATTACCAGAAAAGGTATTAGTCAATGGATTATAGTCATAGGTTCCTAACTGAGCCGCCTCGATTACGAATTCCAAATCATTTTTATTTTCTATAAGGTCGTTTTCAGCTATTTTTTTTGAAGTGGTTTCTACTACTGTAACCAGGACTCCTCCTACTTCCCCAGTCGCTAATCTTATTGGACTATATGAAAAATCGAAATAACAATTTTCTAGATATCCATTTCTGTCCAAAGGCAACATTAAATCCGAAAACCGAACCGCGTCTCCCTCCATCACCTCATCAAACAGAGGCCCGATGATGTGCCAAATTTCAGAAAAGGTTTCCTTTGTACTATTACCCAATGCCTGAGGATGTTTGGTAGCACCTAATATCGGACGATAGCCATCGTTGTAGATTTGAATATATTCTTTTCCCCAAGAAATGTACATACCAAAGGGATTTTCAAGCAAGACACCTACCATCGTTTTTAATGGTTGAGGCCAAGTACTTGGGTCACCTAGAGCTGTGTTTTTCCAATCTTTTGCTCTGATGAGCTTCCCCATTTCGCCTCCACCTCGTAAAAAAATATTGTCTCGCCTTTCTGTACCCATTTAATCCATCATGGTTTAATTATAAAACTTTCTCTTGAACGCTGAGGTGTAGTTGTGATAGCTAGGAAAATCATTAAACCTTTGACATGCTACTCCTACTCTATTCCCTAATACTTGAATGTTAAAACAATCTCAATGCTCCCAAGCTTAATCATTATGTCCTTTCAACTCTAAATAGAAGCTCCGCTTCACAAAGTTTACTCAAATTAACATCATTAAAATTAACAATAAAAAGTAAACTACAACCCCAATCCTACAATTTTTCAAACAGCCTATAAATAAACACAAAAAGGAGATGACTATCCCCTTTTTGTGTTTATCATAATACCTGACTTCATTTCTACTAAAAACCGATATAATTCTTGACTATGAAATTCTAGGACCTTTTCAAGGCATTTGTTTTTTAGATTAAAAGTAATTTTTCTTGTAACACCTAATTATTTACACGAAAATTCATATAGTATTTATTTTCGCTTACTATTACCCTTTTATAATAAGCTTCATAATGCTCATTCGTCATCAGATTTACCTGGTAAAAATGTTTGCCATAATTTTTAGCATTTTTTTCAAGTTTGCTTACATGTAGTTGCCCAAAATCAGTAGGGCTATAATTATTCAACTCTTCATTACTAATTCGCTTCCCGTCTATCCAAACGCCATACATTTTAGCATCCTTCCAGGACTCAATTTGCTGTTCAGTAGGTGTCGTTTTTTGCATCGGTGGAGGCAAGGTCCTAAACATTATCATTTGTTGCCCTTGCTGCTCTTTACTCATTAATAAATACAAGGATAATAATCTTTCTTCGTCATCCTTAGAGATTTTGTATTCCACAGGACGTCCTTTGTCATTTTTCGCTTTGTTCACAATTTCACTGTACTCAGCAAGTTGGGCAGGGGTCGCCCCGTCGGTCGTAGCAGGAACGACAATTTGTTTGGGCTGAACAGCCTCGGTTTTATCTTGTGCAATTGTTATAGTGCTGAAAAAAAACACAGCCATACCCAAAAGGGGAACAACGGCCAATTGCTTGCAGAAAGTGTTTCGGAATGATTTGGTTTTGGTCATCATAAGTAATCGTTTTTTGGTTATAGAATGGTTAAACTGACTTGTTATAAATGAGCTGTTTTGCTTGCTTACTTTATAAAGCAGCAAAATTTGATAGGCTTTTACATCTGTATATTCCTTGATTACTGCCTCATCAGCTAAGAACTCATGGTTCAGCATTATGGTTTTCCGGTAAAGAAAAATAAATGGGTTAAACCAAAATAGAATTTGGACGATTTCTATGAATAAGATATCCCGAGAATGTTTTTGTTCTACATGTGCCAGTTCATGAAAGAGAATTTCTTGTTCAATATTTCCACTCAAGTAATCATCCGCATTGAGGAATATATAGCCTAAAAAACTATGTGGTCTTTCGCTTTGGTCTAAAAGGATAAGCTTGCAGTTTCTAAATGAAAGGATATCATTTGCCCATGCTTTATTTATTATCGTTTTAAGGTTTATAGAAAACCTAAAAAACAATAAGGTTGTAATGGTCACATAAATGGTCAAGAGAATAAGCAGTAGGTAATTGTTCTCATTAGACACCAATGCTATTAAGTTAAGGAAAAAATGGCCTCTTGAGACAAAATAAGCCGATTTTCCTTATGAAAACCGGCCTACTTTAGTTAAATTATGTTGTCTTAAACATATAGCTATGAAGGTACAAAATACCAACCAAAACACGA